>JAZQEH010000036.1:0-47033 GCA_045538895.1 Eubacteriales bacterium | reverse complement strand
CAGGCAGATTTTTGGATTTTTGTTTCGTCGGCGTACATGTGTACGGTAGAGACAAAAATCCAAAAAAGCAAGTAACGGCAAGGGTTTTTTAAGCCCTTGCCGCATTTTGATTTTAATATTTTTAATATAAAGTAAAAAATTATTTCTTTTTATTTTTTGCTTTTATTTTTTACTTGCGGTCTGACGCGTTTGTCAGCACTCTGAAACCGACTCATACGAGTCGGTTTTTACTTATGCCAATCTTGACTTTTTCAACGCAATAACAACAGGCGGAATCAAAACGATATGTAAAATGATACCGGGAACGGCATCAATAAATGCACCTGCTAAAAAAGCACTGAACGGAAAAGCAGTATTATTTACCCCTGCAAGTATAAATCTGCCAATACCCCAAACTACTCTGCCGCAAAGCATTGCACTTATAAGCGAAAGATAAACATACTTTATTTTTTGAGGAAAAACTCTATAAAGTATTCCTGCCGTGCCGCCGTAAGCTACAAATTCAAATGCAAAAATCAAAGCCATCGGCATAGGCGGCATTGCAAAAAGTGCATGGCGAAGCAACGGTGCGATAAAACCGACTGCTATGCCATACTGCCATCCGCAAATAAATCCGCAAAGAAGCACGGGAATGTGCATGGGGCTCAACATGCTTCCGATTTCGGGTATCTGCCCTGTTAAAAAGGGCAGATACAATGCAAGTGCAAGACAGACTGCTGCATACGCAAGTTTTTTTACATGATTCATTTTAATATCCTTTTAAGGACGAAGTCCCATACCGCCTTCAAGCGTGAGCGTTTCGCCGTTCATATATTTGAAATCGGGGTCGGCAAGCTGAACGCAGACTCTGCCGATCTCGGTTTCGGGATCTCCGAAATGTCCTGCGGGAGGCATTTTAACGTTTGCCTTGAACGCATCGGGATATGCCTTTTCAAACTGCTCAAGCTGTACAGTCCATGCAAGAGGACAAACTACATTTGTGTTGATGCCATCCTTTGCCCACTCGGTTGCCGCAACTCTTGAAAGTCCTCTGATTCCCTCTTTGGCTGCCGCATATGAGCACTGACCGTAATTTCCGAAAAGTCCTGCACCGGAAGCAAAGTTAATGATAGAGCCCTTTGTTTCCTTGAGATAAGGATAGCACGCTTTCATATAGTAGAAAGTTGCATAAAGACCGGAATACATTGCAAGGTCAAACTGCTCGGTGGTATGGTCCTGAATAGCCACGCCGGATGCAGATGCCTGAGCATTATTGATAAGCACGTCGATTCTACCAAACTCTTTAACCGCCGCCTCTGCAACACTCTTTGCAGTTGCCTCATTATCGGCACCTGCAGAAATATCGGCAGCCATTGCAAGAACCTTGATGCCGTAAAGCTTTTCAAGCTCTTCCTTGGCTTTTTCAAGCTTTGCAACGTTTCTGCCCGTGATTACAAGATTTGCCCCCTCTTTAGCATAAGCGGTTGCTATACCGTAGCCGATAGAGCCGCATCTGCCGTCAGAAAGAACTGCATATCCCGCACCTGTTATAATTGCAACTTTTCCGTTAAGTTTTCCCATAGCTATCTCCTCTTTTCAAAACGTTTGTTATTTTTTTAACACTTTTATTATATCTCACAAACAAAAAACTGTCAACATCTATTTTACAAGTGTTGCGGTATTGGTTGCAGCATCCCACGAGATATTATCGTTTGAAACACCGAGTGCATTTGCGATTGCACGCACGGGGAGATAAGTGCGGTTATTCTCAATAATCGCGGGGGAGTCGAGAGCAACCGCCTCACCATTAACGATCATTTCTTTTGCATCAATGGTAACAACTATTTTGGTAGTTCCGTTTGCAAGAGTTGCTGTTCTTGTAGCCGCATCCCACGTTATACCGTCGTTTTGCACGCCGAATGCGTTTGCAAGGAATCTTACGGGAAGCATTGTGCGGTTATTGCGGTTAATGGGTGCCGCATCGAGAGTCTGTGCCACACCGTTGATATAAGCGGTGGTTGAACCGATTGTAAGTTTTACTTCGGTAGATGCTTTAGCATCTATGCTATCAAAACCGCTGATTCTCTTGCCTATCGGCAGAGGATTGAGATCCATCTCATATACAGTATTAAGAGGAGCTGCTATTCCTGTACCGTTACCGATAACAACACCGTTTTTATCCGCTTTAACAGGCTCGGCAACTGCCACACGGTCACCGCTTGTATTTGTTCCCATGTACGCATGATAGCATATCCACGTCTGTCCCGAAGTATCATTTACAAACGAGCCGTGTCCCGTGCCGCAAATTTCATTTGACTTATACAAAACAGAAGTGGGATTCTTCTGCCAATTCTTTGCATCAAGCGGATCGCCGCCGAGGAACTTCATATAACCTATTTGATATTCGGTTGTCCATACCCCGCTACCCGTATACGTAAGGAATACCGTTCCGTCGTCACCGTAAAGTGCGGTTGCTCCCTCTACAACTGCGGGGTATGCCTTTTTACCCGCAGCATTGGGATTATATGCATAGCCGTGCTTTTCCCAATCGTATTCGGGAACGCAGATTACAGATGCCTGACCCTTGAGTGTCCACGGATTCTCCATCTCCATGATATTGATTGTCTGGTGGAAATCCGCGGTTTCTCTGCCGACCTCGGAAACAAACAAAGCATACACCTTGCCGTTGATTCTTATGCTTGACTGACCTGCGCCCCACCAATTTTCGTAATTCTTAACGTCGGGGGCAACAACTCTCTCGGGTACGTTAACTTCACCCGTTACGGGATTGCCCCAACGTCCCATTAGATTGTCACCGTCAAGACATTTGATTACGTACATACGGCGGGTTGCGTTTTCCTCGCCATCCTCGGGAGAGCCGATATAGCAATACCAACCACCGTTGCCTACACCCACTTCTTCATCGGTGTAATGATGAATTTCAGCCGACCAGTTACTCTTTACCGACGAGGAGTATACCTTTTCATACGGTACGTATTTAAGGTCGCCTATATTAGCCGCTTTGCAAATTGTAATTCCGTTTGCGGCAGAGCCTGTAAGATAATAATAACCGTCATGATAGAAAAGGAACGGGTCGCTTTTTTCAAGAAGCGGATTTGTAAAGGTTGTTTTGCCTGTAACGGGTGCATCAAGGTTGATGCCTTTTACGTTTAAAGTGGAAGTCATTCCGCTCACACGTCCGTCAGGACCGATAAGTTCAGTGAGGTG
This sequence comes from Eubacteriales bacterium, assembly GCA_045538895.1. Classification (GTDB taxonomy): domain Bacteria; phylum Bacillota; class Clostridia; order Oscillospirales; family CAG-272; genus UMGS902. Next base: position 43,826 of record JAZQEH010000036.1, on the reverse strand, counting down.
AGCAAAATTACCGCCGTTTATTGTAACGTTGAAGCTTCCGCTAAAGTTTCCGAGATACTGTGAAACCGTCTTTTGCGCGAAAGTAATATATCCGTAAAAAGTACCGCCATTGATTGTAAGCGAAACGTTGCTATCAAGATATTGCTCTGCCTTGCCGAGAGTTGATGCGTAGATACCCGAATAGAACGTGCCGCCGTTTATTGTAACGTTGATATCGCCACCGTGGGACGTTGAACTGCCGAGAACGAACTGCTCGATATATTCACCGCCATTGATTGTGAGATTAACGGTAGCATTTTTGCTGCCATCTGCCGCAGTACCGCCTCTCACCTTCTGCCAGATACCACTATTGATAGTGAGTTTTGTCGCCTCTCCGTCAAGTGCCTTTTGATGACCGCCCATTACTGACATATACGTGCCGCTGTCGGCATGAACTTCGCTTATGATATTATCGCCTAAAATAAGCTCGTGGCAATTTGCGTAGATACTGCGGTAATTGCCGTTTGCCTTAATGGTAATATCCTTAAACTCAGTATCGCCACCGCAATAGAAATTTGCCGCAAATAGCATTTTTGCATCGTTTGTCTTTGCATAATCAACACCGTCATAAACGGAGGTAAAAATTATTTTACCTTTGTTTGTAGAGGTATTGAATGCACTTGAAACGGTAAAAGGTGCAGAAATTACAATAGTACCGCCGCTTTCACCGATTGCTGCATATGCCGCATCAAGCGATGATGCGGGCGAACTTGCACTTGTACCGCTTCCCTCTCCGCCATCTGCAAGGAAGTATACTTTTTCTCCACTCTCAGTGAAAAGTGCCGCAGCAGCACCAAGGCTATCTGCCTTAAAGAGCTGCTCATTGAGAGTAAGGCTGCCGTTTGCGTTATTGCCGATAACTTCATATGCCTGAACAGAGCCGCCCATAAGGGTATAGGAAAGTGTTTTTGCAACATTATTGAATACAACCTTTTCTACAGTGCCGCCGCTGACTGTGAGTTTAAAGTCATCAATTGCGGTATCGGTAGACTTAACAGTACCTACTTTGCCGCTATGGATTTCAATGCTTGCAGACTCACTGCCGCCTATAATGCTCTCTACGGTTGCACCGCTTATAACAACCTTGCCCACATTTGTCAAAGACTCAACCGTTCCTGAAGCAAGAGTTGCGTTTCCCGATACGTTTACAGTTGCTTTTGCACTCGCAGTAGTTGTAAACATGCCGTTTTCAGCGTTAAAATTACCGTTTAGTTTGATACCGTCAAACACAGTTTCACCGCCGAGAGTATACGTGCCATTAACTTCGATTGAAGCGTTATTCTCCTTGCCTGTTACGGTAACGGCATTTGCATGTGCAATTTCTGTAAAGTTATCAAGCGTGAGCTTGCCGATAACGGTTACAATCGCCTTGTTCTCTGCCGCGGTTTTGAGTGCGTTTTCATATGACGTAGGATTGCTCTCGGAAAGACCGCTGCCGTTTGCACCGTCCTTAACGTAAAGAACTGCATTGTTCTTTGTTACGTCAAAGCCGCTGAAAGATTCAATCTGTGCATTGGTATAATAGTTTGCATCGTAAATAAGTGTTTTTACTGATTTTGCATCCTTTTTGAGCGTGGCAATCTCTGCACTTGCATAAGAAACACTCATTGAGCCAACCTTTGTACCGAGAAGACTTACGGTGCCGTTTCCTACAACGTTGTTTACGTTGAGTGTTGAAATCTCGCCACCCGTAAGGGTAACCGTTGCATCGCCGTTAAGGCGTCTTGTTACGTCGCCGCCAACGCTGAAGTTAGTTACCTTACCGCCACTCATTGTGATAACTGCGGACTGGCTATAGTGCGATGCCGCAGATGCACCGAGAAGATTTAATACGTCGCCGCCCTGAATGTCGATATAATGTGTGCCCGTAAGCGTGAGTGCTTCCTCCGCGGCGGGCTTTTGACGGCAACCGCCGATGATATAGTAGAAAGAACCGCTCTTTACGGTGATGTGTGAATCCATGTCGGAGATTGCTCCGCCCGACGGACTCTGCCAACCGCCAACGATATACACGCCGCTTGCATCACCGTCAAGTCGCTTGGTTACAACGTTATCACCAAAAGTAACGTGGTTATACTGTGCAACACAGTTGAGCGACTTTGTATACTCAATAGTTATGTTTTCAAAGGTGGTGTCGCCCCTTAAAACGTATCTAAGCGAAGAACCGAAAACAAGTTTTGCACCGTTTGCACCAAAGTCGGTTTTGCCATCGTTTGCGGTAACTACAAAAGGTACGGTATGCTCGATTTCGCCCACACTCTTGGGACACGCATACTCGTTTGTAATAACGATATACGCCTTGTCCGCACCCGACTTTTCTGCTAAGTTACATGCTCTTGTAAAAGTCTTTAACGCATCGTCTGCAGACGCACCCGAATAATGGTCATCGCCCGTTTCGGAATTTATGTAGAAATACTCCACACTTTCTGCAGATGCAGCTACTGTCAAAAAAACGAACAGCATTACGGTTAATAATAATAATACTGTAAACTTTTTCATATATTCTCCTTAAACTATAGTTTATACCACTATGATACATTAAAACTAACAAAAAAGCAATAGAACAGACAGATTAATCTGTCTGTTCTATTGCTTTTTTATAAAACTCATCTAAAAAATATGCATTTGAGTCTGCACGTTTTCCGTGCTTATCCTCAACGGAAAAACGGACGTATATTGCATCCTCGGGAACAGCAAAACTTGCCGAAACAAGTTTTTGTCCCTTTTCTCTTATCATCACCGAAGCACGGCGGCACCCGCAATGCATAATAATACGCTCGGCAGGTGAAGTTTTAATAAACACCTTGCCATCCTCATAATAAAGTTCCTTTATTTCCGGCCCCATTGAAGCATAGAAATTACCTTTGAGGAGTGCATCGGTAATGGCGGTGTATTCCAATTTCTCTGCCTTTATCACTGTAAAAGCACCAAAAGAATCACACCTTACACTATCAAGCGGTACACCGTTGTGATTGTCGTCACCGCCTACGCAAAAAATTCGTTTACCGGTACGAAGTATGTCATCATACACACGAGAGTTTATCTCCTCATAGCCGGCGACATACGAAGAATAATTATATACTTCAAGTGCGTGCATACCGTCATAATGGGCATAATCGCGGTAGTCGTCAAGCGACCATGTGGGATGATTGTAGATAACGAAATATCCGTGTTCCTTTGCGGTACGAATCACATCGTTTACTCCCTCCGGCGAATGTACTCGCTCATAATCGGGGAGCGTTTCGTCTATTACCGCATTTTTACGCAAGGGACGCATATTTCCTTTGACATATTTTGAGCGGTGATAGCACACCTGCAAAAGATTATCGGGAGAAAGTGCAATTAAATTCAAATGCGTTTTCTTTGACTGCGACACAGGCTCGGTATCCGAATGAATCTCAAACTCGTAGCCATGCAATGCAACAAAGCTTTCGTCCGTCAAATCTTTGTGCGGCAATATAAGATAATGGTCGGTGTACGCAACCACCGAATATCCCTTATCCATATACACCGCCTTAACCTGCTCGGGGGTGAGTTTACCGTCCGAGCAGGTGGTGTGGCAATGCAAATTAGCCTTGTAGAAATTCCCTTCTTTCGGGAGAAGAAAACGCTGCATTATCAATATCAGCTAAAAAGGTTAATAAGTTGTGAATCAAGCTCGCCGAGATTTGCTCCGCTTTTGTTCAAAACCTCGGGAACGCTTGTCATAACAATGTCGGTTGCATCAAACGCAACGGTTTCAAGTATGGGCTTTACGTATCTCATTTCATTTCTCCTAACCACTTAAGGCTGTTATTTACACAGAACGTACAAATTTCGCCGATTACGGTTTCACCGTTTACTACCACGTAAGGAAGAGCAAGAACCTTGCTTGCAAAATTCTCTGTGGGAATATTAGTGATAACAAGATTGATCTTGCCGTCGTTGTCTTTAAGAAGCTGTACGTCAGAACTTACAACGTTAGCCTTTTCTACCTTGCCCTCGTTGTAAACGTAGAAGCCGAAGCTTTCGATTTCAAGTTCGCCGTAGTTTTCAATTTCTGCGTTGAACGAGATTACGCCAACCTGGCTTTCCGCATTTACGCTTTCCGCATAGTAACCTGCGTCAGCCGATATGGAGGACACAAGTTCTACGGTAATGCAATACTCTGCACTTACTGTTGTAGCAACAAGTGCATTTCCGTCCACATCGTAAAGCTCGGGCACGGTTACTTCAAAGAGGTAAGGAACGTTTATTGACACGTCCGCATATGTGCATGTAATCACGAACGTAGCATTTACAGTCTTTTCGGTACCGTCATTTGAAAGTGCGGTTACACTGTAAACACCGTTGCATTCAGCACCGCTGAATGCAATGCCGCCACATTCGGGAGCGGTAACGTTACTAAACGCAAAGCCGCTCGGCAGACTGATGTTTGCAAGAGCTGCCGCAAAGGTGCCGTCGATTGTTACGGTAAGGGTTGCAACGCCGTTTTCAAGAGAAGTAAGGCTTGCTGCAAAGACATTGTCGCCTGCGTAGTTTGCAAAGCTTTCGCCGCATACTGTACATTCATAACCACCGTCAGCCTTTGCAATATAAACGTGAGTTGCATCATCACAGGAGTAAGCATATTCCTCTGTGTAGCTTCTGCCGCAGGTGCAGGAGTAAAGAATTGTGCCATTTGCATCGGGTGTTGCGGCTACTGTCACCTTGGGGGTATATTCGCACTCGTTTGCAACGGTTTCACTGTAAACCTTAAGTGCATTTGCCGCTGTGCTAAAGGTGCAAGGTGCTTCTACAGAAGAATTAAAGCTATGAATACTGTAGTTCACATCGACATTCATAGGTGTCTGCTCGGTTGCAAAAGTACCGTAAGCATAGAATGTAAAGGGCATTCTGAGTTTAACGGTACGTCCGTCTGCTGCGGTGGATACGTTGATTTCAGTATCCTTTGCATTGCGGATATAGTAACTTGTACCGATAATGGAATTGTCAAAGAAGTTGATTGTCTGCTTATCAAGCATAGCAGTTGAATCTGCATAGGCTACGTTGAAGTCACCGGTTCTACCCTTATCAACCTTGGTTTCGCCGTAAAGGTTTACGGTTGTTTCGCAGTTGGTTACAGGATTGTTCTTATAAGTACCCGACGTTGACATTGTGTAAAGCACACCGATGTCTGCGTTTGTAGCATTGAACGTTGCAGTCTTGCCTGAAACGCTGATACCATCTGCACTAAATGTGTCGCCAAGATAAACTCTTCCGTAGAAGCGGTCAACGTAGCGTACGCCCGATTCGGTATGTCTTTGCAACGTTCCGTCGGTTATAGTTAAGGTTGCGGTTGCCGTTTCGGTATCATTTTCTGTGATACCGTAATCTCCCAAAACTACATACGCGGTTGCCTTATTATAGGGCTGAACCTTACCGAACGTTGTGTCATTCCACATGCATTCAAATACATACGTAGACGTGCCGCCAAAGCTGATTTCGTCAAACTTTGTTGCACCGCCGAGAGTGATAACGGTATTCTTGGTTATTACAAATCCGTCAAAATCACCTGCGTTATTATAGCCGCTGATGGTTATTTCCTTTGTATATGCAGGAAGAGTAAGGTTTTCTGTAAGTGTATACGTACCGCAGATTACAACCTTACCGCCTACGTTTGCAATACGGCTTACTGCTTCTTCAACGGTTGCAACTGCCTTTTGGACGGTTGTGCCATCGAGTGCGTTGTTACCGCTCTTTGTTACGTAAATTGTAGGAGCAACTGTCTGCTCTACTGTAGAACCGCAAGCTAAACATCCAAAGAAATACTTTCCGTTTGCATACTGCCATACAAAACTATCACTTACGTGATTTGTGCTATCAAGGGCATCACCGTTTTTGGTCATGCTATCAATAAGTTCCTGACAGTCAAAACAGTACCATGTGTAAACCTCTGCACTTGCACAGTTTGCTACCGCAGTTTCACGCCATTCGCCATACTCATGCTCACAAGCAGTGGGAGCACCGCAATTGTCGCACACGGCGTCGCTGTTTGCATCAGGATGTACTTTATCGTTAATCTTATAACAGTAACGCTTGTAGGGCTGAACGTTTTCTGCACCTGCAACTATTGCCGCAAAATCCTCTGCACCGACAACTCTGTCGTCAGCGTATACATTAACGGTGTAGTTACTACCTCTCCAATAAAGTTTGCTTGCATCGGTAGTTGCCGCACCCTTTACAACGATATCAATATCAAATCTGCCCTCTGCAGTAGTCGCATGGGTTACGGGGCAAAAACTGTTGATATCAACGGGACCGTCAAAAATCACGGTTGCATATACACCGTTACCGCCCTCTGCGTTCATAGAAACGGTTGTAAGGGTACTTGTAATTTCAAGGGTATCGTTTTCGTTAGTCTTACCGATTGTAAGTTTAATTGTACCCGAATAAGCACCGCTAAGATAACGGTTGCCGCCACCTACTGCATGATACGTACCCGAACGGAGTGTGATATCTGTTGTATAGCCTGTTGCCGGAATTTTGCTGTTTGTGTCCAAACCGCTTTCGTAGCCACCGACAAGGTAGATGCCGCTGCCCGACATAGTGAGTCCCTCACCCATAACGAGCTTGTTTTCGTGCGTTGCCATAACAAGCGTGGTTGCAGGTGCGATAATCATATGCTCAAATACAAGTTTACCGCTCATTATAAAGCGTCCGTTTGTAACGAGTTTGCCGCCTGTAATAGTGATTGTACTGTCAAAAGCAGGAGTAACGTAACTTGCAGGAGTAGAAGCGTTGTCAAGGATACGGATAGTTACGTCCTTGCCACAATATGCCGCATACTGCATAGCATCGGTAAAGTTCTTAAAGGGATTTGCCTCGGTACCGATTTGTGCAGTTACGTTGCCGACAAGCTCTTTGCCGTTTTCGGAAACGTAAACGGTGTCAAGAAGTGCGGTATCGGTATAAGCTACCGCATTACAATCGGAACAAGTGTATGTAACCGCACCGTTTGCAAGTGCCATAGCAAGAGTACCGCTATGGTTATTTGCATCAGCAGGAATTTCAACGTCGGCACTTACTTTTATCTTACAGTCAGGGCAATATTCATGCTTGCTGCCCTCAGAAGAACACGTAGGTGCAATTTCAACAATCTCATATTTGTTTTCGTGAGCGCAAGGAATATCCTCTGCACCGCACTTATCGCAAACACCGTTTACGTAGTTATGCTCCTCAGCAGTTTTAGTATCACCACAGTAGCAAACCTGCTGATGATTTGCACCTATAGAAACGTATTCGTAAACGTGCGAGTGGAAATGATCAAGTTCAGGGGTGTAGCCATCAACAATCACCCAATTACTACCGAGTCCGGAAAGGCTTGAAGCTACGGTTGCATCTGCAACAAAGGTTTCAACTCCGTAATTATCTTTGGAATAAGTATCGGTTGAAGTGTAATAACAGTTTGAAAATTGTCCCGCAGCAGTTGTTGCAGAAGAAACAGTACCTGCGATAGGACGAAGATTTGCAGATGAAGCTGCCGTAACAGAGCCACTGTTAAAACAACGTGTAAGTGTATATGCAGTATTTGTGTTATAACCGCCGATAATACCGCCGGTATATCCGCCGCTACCGCCCGTAACATTACCGCTATTCATACAGTCCTGTACAAAGCACTTATTTTTAGAATTGCCGTATACACGCCAATAGCCCACAATACCGCCGGTATAGCTATTTGAAGCAGAAACTGAACCGTTATTGATACACTCTTCAATAACGGTTGCACCGCTGGATTGAGAGTGGAAACCGACAATACCTGCCGCATAGCGTGTAGCACTGACGGTACCATTGTTTAAACATCCTGATATATGTGCGGTAGTTGCACCCGGCTCAAGACGGCCGACAATACCGCCAACAGAATCGACACCGCTTACTGTACAAAGGTTTGTACAATTCTTAACAATGAGTGATTTCGTATAAACTCTGCCGATAATGCCGCCTACACAGTTGCCTTCGCCGGTAACCGTACCGCTTACGGTAAGATTTACAATTGTAGCATCTCCTACATAGCCAAAAAGACCTACGTATGCGGAGCCTGTTATATCAATACCGCTTATTGTATTTTCCTTGCCATCAAACGTACCGGTAAAAGGAGTTTTCTCAGTACCTATAGGTGCCTGAGGAAGATCGAGAGTTGCTTCAGAAAGGTCGATGGTTGCATCAAGCACATAGTCAGCACTCCAGTCGGAGAACTCGCCTTGTGCATTCATAAGCTGAAGCATATCATCGGGAGAGTCGATTATTATTGCTGCAGATGCAAAAACGGAGAGCGAAAGCACAAGTGCAAAAGCGAGTGCCGCAAAAAGTATTATCTTTTTCATTGTCATTCTCCTTTCACTGCCGCTTGCATGATGCCGAGAGCATCACGCACCGTGATTTTACCGTCACCGTCAACGTCGGCATTCTTATAGTTTTCGCCACCGAGCACGGTTGAGATAGCAAGAAGTGCATCCTCTGCGGTTACGTTTCCATCTCCGTTTGCATCACCGCTACGCTCACCTACGTAGAAGGTATGGCGGCTGTTCTTGCCGTAATACTGTGAGCGGATAGTGGAATACATATCAACCGTAATCTTGTTACCCTCTTCGTTGAAATAGAACATATGCACCATGCCTGTAGGAGTATAAACATCTATACCCTGAGGATTGATAAGCATCTGCGTAACAACGTTACCGTGGTCACCAACTGCCTTGGTTGCGTAAGTGTAGTCGCTATCAATATGTCCGGAAAGCACCATAACAATGTTTTCGTGCTTACGAACGTACTTTTCCCACATATCAACGCCGTCGTTAACACCATAGTTTGTAGAGGGAGCGGTAGAATCGTTAGCATCCGTAGTGGTTTGGTCATCATTCATATAGCCGTGAGTGATAACGATTACCTTGTGGTTGGGATATGCGGCGGTGATTTCGCTTGCCCACGCAAGTTCAGCATCATCGGGGCCGTAGTCAAGCACCATAAAGAGATAATCGGTATTGCCGATTTTCGCAACTTTATAGTGATTGTCCATCTTGCCCTCGTATCTGCCCACGATATCCGAAGTGTATCCCTCGAAATTGAGATACGTATTAAAAGGTTCGCTATAGTCATGGTTACCGCGACAAATTGCCATAGGGAGAATGCCGCCGAGTCGCTTGAACTGGCTTGCAACAAGTGTCCACTCTGCAACATTATCTCTGTTATTTGTGATATCGCCAAGAGCCAAAACGTATTTAATCTTATGAATATCCTTGTTTGCCAAAATCCAGTCGTACATTTCATGGAGCAAATCGGGATATTTAATTGAAACTACCTGCTGGTCACCGATAATTGCCATTGAATAAGCAAAATCGGTTACGTCCTCACGCGAATACCACCACGGGTCATAAATCATATCGTAATTGCCCGCTTTATCTTCAATGTCCTCGCCAAATGTTTCGCCAGAGAGGTTATAGTATGCCATGATGTTTTCGTCTGCGGTATCAACTGCGGTCATATCCGCCTTAATCTCTTCTGCAGTACGAACGTCCGAATAAATGCATGCAGAGCGAAGCTGCCCCTTGAAATAATCCTCGTTTCCACTTGCGTTGTCGCCGCCGAGTACAAGCGGCAACGGAGAAAGTTCAGGAACAAACGTAAAACTCTTACTTTCCGAAAGCTCACCATTAATGTAGCAACTTATCGTTTTGTTTGCAGCATCTGCAACAATGGCAACGTGAGTCCACTTGCCGGTTGCTATTGTTGAATTGCTGAAAGTGAACGTCTTTGACGAAGGAACGCCGTTTGGCACTTTGTTGATAAACTTTATCATCGGAGCACTGTTTTCATAAATATGGAACTGGAAAGAATGATGATGTGCACCGTGGCTGTTGCCGAGAACAATACCCGAATCGTAGGTTCTGCCCTCGGGAATTTTAACCCAAGCCTCATAGGTTGCAGGAATCGCATCAAGCGGTTCTGCGGTCTTGTAGATGCCGTAAGGTTTTTCAAAGGTCATGTATCCTTCGTCCGCGGCACTGACCGCAAAGCAAAGAAGCATGACCGAAAAAACACACAGCATTATGCAAAATAGTTTTTTCATCGCTTTTCTCCTTAAAAAAATAATTATACAATTATATTATATTGCATATTCATATTGATTTCAAGAACACGATGATGTATAATTAAGTGAACTCAAATTCACTTACAGGAGAAAAACATGGAACTCTTACAACTTAAATACTTTTGTGCAGCAGCAAAAACCGAAAGCTTTGTTTCTGTAGCTAATCAATATATGGTTCCCCCGTCATCTATCAGCCACACTATTGCAAAGCTCGAAAATGAACTCGGGGTACAGCTTTTTGCAAGAAACGGTAAAAGAATTGCACTCAATGATTATGGTAGAATGTTTTATGCACATATCAATATTGCACTTTCCAAAATCGAAGACGGAGTTATAAGCGTAAATGACCTGCATAAAAAAACGGTAAGCCTTATATTGCGTGAAGGTACTTCACCGATGATTAGCATGATTGCAGAATATAAAAAGAAGTATCCGAAATTTGAAGTAGTGTTCCCAATGGTAAACCGAGAGCAAAAAGGCAGTTTTTTCTTAAGAATCTCAGCAAAACCTTTCGAAGGTGAAAACAATTTCGACTCAGTTCCCTTCTTTGAAGAGCCCATACGTGTTGCCGTTCCGTCAAGTTCTCCGCTTGCCAATAAAGACCTTCTCACCTTTGACGATATAAAAGGACAGTCCGTTATAGGATTCTATAAGGCTCCCGAACAATACTGGTTGGATTCATATTTCAAGCAATACGGTTATAAGCCCAAAACAATTATCGAATGTTCAAAGGACTCCTCTGTTGCCGAATTTGTAAAAAACGGCTTTGGAATAGCATTCTGCCCCGAGCTCTCCACACCCTCCATTCATGCTGACGGCATAAAGCTTTGTTCTCTCGAAGGCTTTAATGTCACAAGAACTATATACGCCTCATGGCCTAAAGAATTCATACTGACCGATGCATCAAAAGCTTTTGTTGATTTCGGTGTGGAATATTTCAAAAAACTCCGTAATTAAATATCCTCTATTTTTATGAGGTTTGTATTTCCCGACTTGCCGTTTGTCATGCCGCCGGTTATAACGATTTTTTCACCGTTTTCGAGAGAAAACATCTGTTCGGCTATCTTTTTTGCGGTATAAAAAAGCACCTCGGTTGACGTGAATTTTTCGCATATCGCAGGAACAACTCCCCATGACAGCGAAAGGCGACGCCACGTTTTTTCATCGGTTGTAAGTCCTAAAATCGGCACCGATAAGCGAAACCTTGATACCATACGTGCGGTTCTGCCCGAAAGCGAGCAGGCTACAACTACCGATGCATCAATATCGGCAGCCATTGTGCATGTAGCATGGGAAATTGCATCAACGGTATTCTTGATTTTAAAGCCGGCGTTATGAAAACGCTTTGTATAACTTATATTGTTCTCGGTGGTTTCTGCTATCTTTGCCATGGTCTGTACCGCCTGCACGGGGTATTTACCCGCCGCAGTTTCGCCGGAAAGCATAATTGCACTCGTGCTGTCGTAAACGGCATTTGCAACGTCTGAAATCTCTGCCCTCGTGGGCCGTGGATTCTGTATCATGGACTCAAGCATTTCTGTGGCGGTGATAACGCATTTGCCAAGCATGCGGCACTTGCTTATTATCTGCTTCTGAATCGCAGGAAGCTGTTCAAAAGGCACTTCAACCCCCATGTCCCCTCTTGCAATCATTATGCCAGAACATTCCTCGCAGATTTCGTCAATATTATCAATTCCGTGACGGTTTTCTATTTTTGCTATAAGCTCAACATCGTCCGCTCCGAGTTCTTTAAGGTACTCATGTACGTCTATAACATCCTGCTTGCAGGAAACAAACGAGCATGCGATAAAATCAACACCGTTTTCAACACCGAATTTTATATCTGCCTTATCCTGCTCGGAAAGGTAAATCTGTTTCATCACCTTTCCGGGGAAGCTCATGCTCTTGCGGTCGGAAAGCTCGCCCCCGCAAAGCACTGTGCATTCGATATTTTTACCTTGTATTCTCTCTACCCGAAACGAAAGCAGTCCGTTGTTTAACAGTATTATGTCGCCAATGTAAAGTTCATTTACAAGGTTCAGGTAGTTTACCGAAACCTTAGTTTGATTGCCGATTATATTCTCAGTAGTAAAGGTGAACCTCTCCCCGTCTTTCAGCAGAATCTTCCCGTCCTCAAATGTGCCTATACGGTACTCGGGACCTTTAGTATCAAGCATAATCGCTATCGGCATTCCAAGCTCTTCCCTGACCTCTTTTACGGTGTCGATCCTTGCTTTGTGGTCGGCGTGGGTATTATGTGAAAAGTTGAGTCTTGCAACGTTCATGCCCGCTTTGCAAAGCTCTGTAATAACCTCTTTTGAACTGCTTGCAGGTCCGATGGTACACACAATTTTTGTCTTTCGCATAGCTCTCTCCTTTTTTCACAAGTATTTGCGTTTTGTGGGAATTTATGCAAAAAAATATAACTCTTTAAAGAGATAGGAAAAAATGATTCAGAATGGACATACGGAATCCGAAGGCGTATTGACATACGTCGAGAGGTTCCGTTTGTCCATAGCTCAAAACATATAAAAAACAGAAGGAAACTCAAAAATGAGTTTCCTTCCTTTTTTTGATGATTATTCTCAACCGCACTATAAATTGAAGACATGTGTTTTGAGCGGTCTGGACTTTTTTTACATCTCTTTTACCAGCGGTCTACTGCTTTGTATACCACTTCTGTATCATATATGTATAGTCCTGTTTCCATAGTGTCAAGCGTTACAGTATTAATATCCTTATCAAGAACAACAGGAATGTATACGCAGTCTGCAGTGCTGCTTGCCTCAGTTGCAGTTTTGTATACGGGAATAACACCGTATGAGGTATCACCGTTAAGAGTTACGGGGATATCGCACAGTTTACCGCTCGGGTTTGCAAAATTAACCTTTAAGAATGCTTCTTTTTCGAGTTTGCCTCTAATCTCTATGGTTACAACACCTGTATATTTTGCATCGGCAGCGGGTGAAACAACCTTTGCTTCAGCCGCCTCGATTTCGCTGACACGCTCAATCAGTATATCGTCGATTGCAGCGTATTTGAAGGCACTCACGCCCGACGGAATATAGAAGCCGAACTCCATAGAGTTGCTTGTTGCAGTAACGATAAGCTCACGCTTTGCAAAAATATCCGTATCATATACAGTAACTGCTGCATCTCCAAAGTACATATAAGCAGGAAGCTTTGCGGACGTACGGATATATGCGGTAACACGGTATTCAGCACCTTCGGTAAGACCGCTTATCACCTTTGAAATGCGACTTTCATTATCGCCGCCGGTAAGCTTTGCACCGTATTTGCCGCTGAGGAACACTGTGTCGGTCATGGCTTTGCCTTTTACCGTGTAGCCATCAAGGGTATTGTCCTCGAAGTCCTCAACAAGCTTCACATCGGCAGTTGCAACGTTTTTTACCGGAATATAATACTTGCCGTTTTCGATTCTGCCACCGTTTTCAAGAAGAACTCTCTCAAAATTACGCTGGAAAAGGTCTACAATATCGCTGATCTTGAAATACTCTTCAAGATTTGCAGCATGCATCCAATAGCCCTTATCAAGGTCGGTATTGGAGCGGTTATAGATAACGCCATTGCCGTCCTGCCAGAGCATTGCGTTCATCTTAGCCTTATCGTCTGCACTTATTCCAAGGTTTTCATAGCCGTGCAGCACGCCGACAACACCGAGACCGACTGCACACGCACTTTCGCCGCCGTTACCTTGAAGCGAGATTATCTTGCAGGTTTCCATATAATCGCCGTCACCGTACAAGAGTCCCATAACTATAATAGATGAGAAAATTGACGCCTCGCTCATGCTGTCTTCTTTATCGTATTTGGGAAGATAGAAGCGGTCTTCGCACTCAAGGAGGCCTTTACGCCAATCATTGGGATTTGCCGCATGAATTTTGATACATTCATCAACAACGTAGCGTTCCCAGCTGCCCGCAGGAAGTATCGCCGCAGCCTTTTCTACAACAACACCGATATCATTTTCAACATATGCAAGCGAATAGAGTGCCGAAATAAATTCCGCCCACAAAACGGGATCTCTGTTACTTGTTACATTGCCGAAAGTATCTGCAAGGTCTGCCGCAACATTCGGCATACCTGCCGCAATCATGCCGAGCGTATCGTTTTCAATAATCGGCTCGCCGCAGTACGCATACATGTTTCCGTATTCACGGTTGCCGAGAAGATGTGCAAAATATCCCTTTGTGGCAAGCTTGTATGCACCAAAGGTATGGTGGCCGCCGCCCATATCGTAAATGCAGTAGTCAACCCATGAGTCGCCGATAACCTTGGATGCAAACATATTGTACTTTTCATACATGTCATCCATCATGAAAAGATTGAAATAGTCGATGCTGTAGTCATCGTCAATCCATGTCTGCCAAAGCCCGAGTTCTTCGTTATACGTGTGCTTGTCCTCATGCTTATTATGCACGTTCGCATTTGCATAAGGGCCGTTTAAAAATTCAAACCAATCATCGGGAAGATTGAATCTCGGCACGCCGTTCTGATATACCATTTCGTAGCCTGTAAGCACACCCGTGATCTGCGACAGAATACCGCACAGAGTCTTATCACGGTACGTATCAACATCTACTACGTAATAGCCGTTTTCTATCTCCGCTTTCTTTATATCAGCGGCGGTGCTATCTTTAACAAGCAAGGCTGCCGAAGCAGCCTTGTCAAGTGTGTCAGCGGTGAAAACGTTTGCCTCAATCAAATTTGCGGCAACCTTATTTCCGTTTTTGGCATCGGAATACAATGTGTTAAAGCAGATTTCAAATGCTTTGCCACGGTTGAAAACTGCCGAAGCTGTAGCATTCGGAGTCATGCCGACCTTGCTTGCAAGTTCAAAAGGATTGTTCCATACAAACTCGCCCTTTGCATCACTGTAACCGATTGCACGGAGAAGAAGTGTCAAAAACTGTGCTTCGTCAACCCTGCCGCTTGGGTCAAAGGTCGTTGCACTGCGTCCGCTTGTAATACCGTTTGCATAAGCATAGCCGATATAATTGCTTGCCCATGCAGGAACATCGGTAAACGGATGAGTGTAGGTAGAAGCTTTAACTTCATTTTCCTTACCGAGGAAGCGGATAACCTGAACTATGGACTCTGCTCTTGTAAGCGAGCCTTCGGTGTCAAAGTTTATGCTACCGTCCTTATTTGTTCCCTTACCTGCAAGAAGTCCAAGCTTGTTAAGGAATACCGCACACTGATTTGCACTTGTAAGCAAAGGCTTTGTATATTCAACAGTAGTCTCGGATACATTTGTGAAATTAGCCGCAATATCTTTAAAGTTTTCCTGTGCCATTGCAGCAGCACTTGCGTTTAACGTTGTGCCGTTTGTAATAGTGAGTGTGCCGACAGGTTTCATTGCAGGGCAATCCCAATAGAACTTGCTGATAGAGCCGCCAAGCCAATTCAAGTTTACAGAAGCCGCAGTCATAGTCTGTGTACTGCCGTAGAAATTCTTTATAAGCGCATTATCCGCAAGCGTGATATTGATGTTGCCAACGGTGGAGTTATCCACGTTTGCACTTGTTGCATTGAACGTGCCGACCTTTGCACTGCCGCCTATGTAAATCTCTGCATCGCCGTATGTACCTGCGATACTGCGGTTTACTGCAACAATGTAAATATTATCGCCCGAAAGCACCTTGACAGAGGTAGGTCTTGTTTCGTTAAGCTTGGTTTCGCCAACCTTGGAATAGTATCCGCCGATAATTGTAAATGAACGTGCTATGGTTGCACCGTTAAGATTTGAACCGCCTGTTATGCTCACGCCCTCATCAAGGATGAAAGGATAATGACGTGCTACAAACACAACACCGCCGTTTGAGCCGTCGGTATTGCCGCTGACGAGGTTAATATCCTTGAATACCGTCTTGCACACGCTGCCGTAGCAATAAGGCATAAACACAAGCTTTGCGCCGCTTGCACGGTAATCGGTGCCGCCGTATACGCTTGTAAACGTTACGCTGCCCTCGTATTCACCGTCATAAATATAGTTTTCCTTGGGAGTTGTAAACGTGCCGCAGATTACTATTGTACAGTCTTTGCTCAAATCAAGTGCTTCATATGCGTCAAGGAACGTACCGACAGCATCGTTTGCATCCTTACCCATACCTGTGCCGCCGTCCTTTAAGAAAACAACTGTTCCCTTTTCGGTAACAACGCCGTCTTTAACGGTTTCGACGTCATCAAACTGTGAGGCAATGTCAACGAAATTGGAGCGTTTTTCGGTCTTTTCACTTGCACGAAGCAGAGTGTTATCAATAGTAACAACACCAACGGGTGACATATACGGACAGTCCCAGAAGAACTTTTCAATAGTGCCGGACAGCCAATCAAACGTGAGCGACTCTGCATTCATCGTCTGTGTGCTACCATAGAAATTGGTAACTGCGGCATTATCCTTAAGAACGACCTTGATATTGCCGAGAGAGGAACCGTCTACACCTGTACTTGTCGGGTTAAGAGTTGCGACAGATGCGGTACCTCCAACAGTGATATTTACATCACCGTAAGTACCCTTTATATTGCGGTTTGCACCTACAATATAAATCTTATCACCGGAAAGAACCGTTATATTTGTTGCACGGTCATCCTCTGCCTTGGGAGCACCTACGGTTTTATAATAACCGCCGATAATGGTAAACGACTGTGCAATTTTGCCGCCGGTCAAGTTCTTGCCGCCGGTAATCGAAACCCCGTTTCCGAGAGTGAAATCATTGTGCTGTGCAACAAACACAACACCGCCGTTTGAGCCATCGGGATTTCCACTGACAAGGTTGATATTCTCAAATTTCGTTGCACACGGGCATGCAAAGCAGTAGGGCGCAAAAACGTACTTTGCACCGCTTGTACGGTAATCAACGCCACCGTAAACGCTTGTAAACGTTACGCTACCGCTATATGCCCCCTCATATGCAAAGTTCTTGAAAGGCACGTTGAACTCACCGCAGACTACAATAGTACAGTCCTTGCTAAGGTCGAGTACCGAGTATGCAGCATCGAGTGTGCCAACCGCATTAGCCGCAGTTGTGCCGTCACCTGCACCATCATCCTTAAGGTATACTACGCTAACATCATTTGCTGCTGCAAAAACGGTAAGCAATACCGTAAGTACCATAAGAATAATTACTCTTGATATATTCTTTCTCATAAAACCTCCATTAATTACCGAAACTTCTTGCGAAAGCTTCGTTGATTACTTCAACGTCGTTTTCCGCTATCGGTCTTCTGCTATCGTAAATAGTTGTGAGTGACTGTCCGGATGTATAAATCTTTCCGATTTCATCCTTAAGTTTACCAACGTTGTAATAAGCGCCAACATCGAACAGCAGACTGTCAAAAATAATGTCAAGCATTTCCGAGCTTTCTGCATCACGGACATACTTGCCCTGAAGCGTTTTTTCATAGTACGCAGGAGTGAGCAGACGGCTGCCCTCATATGCAAGCTCTTCAAGCACTATACCGATTCTGTTCGTGCCCTCGTTAAGCACGGGAATACATACAAACTGCGAGTGCCAAGGGCTTACAAGATTATAGTATTCGCTCTGGTTTTCATCATACTTCGGATACGGAAGAATACCGAAATTGTTCTCCATTTCACGAAGCTCGTCGGTGTAGAACATAGTATGCGAATAGAAAAGTGCCTGATTGTTATTAAGCATGCCTACACGCTCATCGCTTGTTGCTGAGCCTGAAATATCCTGATAATTGTATGTGGAGGAGTGATTGAGAATATCAAGATACTTGTCGTAAAGGTTAGTGGTACGCTCATTGTAAAGGGTAAGCTTCAGCTTGCCAGAATCGTCAATGGTACAGATTTTTTCACCTGTAGCCGAAAGGATCGCAAGGTGAGTATCTCTGGGAGTGAGCAGACCGAACACATCATTTTTATCAAAAACAGAGTCGGAATTCACATCATTGCCTACGGATTTGCTCATTTCTGCAAACTTTTCAAGAGTCCATGCACCGCTCTTTACAAGGTCATACGGGTTATCAAGACCGTATTCATCAACCATGTTCTTGCTGAAGAAAAGCGTATAAACACTGCGGTTATCCGAGAGCGAAATCTCACCCGTTGTGTAGAACATTTTGTTGTTCATCATAAGGTCAGCATTCGCCTTCTGATCCCAGTAATCATTGGTGAGGTCAATATACGGAACAGCGTTAAGATTATAAAGAAGTCCGTTATATGCAAGCGTTGCAACGTCATATGTACCTATCATTGCGGCATCATAGTTTGTGTAGCCTGCCATAATCTCATTATAAATCTTCTGGAAGCCCTTACCCGAACCCATTGTGGACTGTGAAGCAACAATATCCTCGGTGGTAAGCTCAATGCCGTACTTTGCCTTAATGTTCTCGCTACGCTCATAAATCGCAACGTCTACAACCTCGGAGGAGTTTTCGTCAGCCTCATAATCGTTCCACTTCCAGTTTGCGGCAATGAGTATATTGAAGTTTCCGGCAATATTAACACTATCGGGCGAGGGGAGATCCGGAGTGCCGTCATCAAGTGTTTCTACAGCCGAAGTAGCCGTAGTTTCTTCGGCATTACCGCAACCGAAAAAACTCATCGCAAGCATCAGTGCAAGCAATATCAAACAAATTCTTTTCATAAAGCCCTCCTTTAATCCAAAGGTCTTATTGTCGGCATGAAATCAAGCTTTCTTATTACATCCGCAGTTGCACTGAGCAATGGCTGCTCTCTCGAAGAAAACTGTGCATATTCATCAACGCAAAGCCACATCGACGAACCGAGGTATGGCCCCATAATACGGTGCATGCGGCAGTACGGTCCTGATGAAAGGAACAGAAAAGGCACCTTGAGTTCCTTTTTAAGCTTGCGTGTAATTTCAAGATTTGAGAACATCTCGTCCTCGGTGTGAGAACCGGTAACAAACTTAACAATATCGACTCCGCGGCTCTGCTGCTCATATGCAAGTTCAAGCACCTGCTCCTCATTCATATACTTAAGCACGTGCGAGGACATAAGTACTTCTCCGCCCATCTCATGTATCTCATAGATAAACTTCTTCTGCTTATCTATTGCTACGGGATTTCTGGTAAGCTCGCCCGGAGTTTTGTCATAGCAGTCGCCCATGATATCAACAAGCGTTGCTCCGCATTTAAGATAAAGCTTGTGCAGTTCCATGCACTCTTCATCGGTGAGTCCTTTATTATGACCGCCACGGTAGCTTGTTACATATATAGGCTTATCACCCATATAAGAAAACATCTTTTTAAGGATATCTTCTTTACGGTATTCGGGCTTTATAGCCTCCATCTGCACGCCGAATGCATCCGGACAACAGTACATTGCGTTACGTGTATGTATAACGCAGTCGGTAGGCGTTTCAAAAATAAGCATGTCCACAAGAAGTGGTTTGTTATGCCCCAAGAAAGTAGGTTTCATATATTTCTCCTTATACATTATATACTCCGTAATCATATTTTACAATACGCTATATATGCTAACAATATGAAAAATGATATACTTTTTACGAAAGTTGATACAATATATCAAAAATACGCACAAATTACTTGATTTGTTTTACTAAAAATGATAACATGTAGGCAAACATATCAAAGGGGATAGCTACATGAACGATATCGAAAAAACGGTAATAACAACCTTTCACAGTGCTATGGATTTGAATAATCCCGTTTTTAGTAATTACTCTAAAAGGTCAAGAAGCGTCAACGGTATCTGTTTTCCGCTTTCGGGAAAAATGATTTATAATCACAACGGTAGCGAAGTTGTTTCCGACCGTCATCATGCCGTGTTTATACCCAAAGGTGCAACGTATACATACAGTTGTATTGAGGAGGGACGTTTTCCGCTCATCAATTTCGACACTGCCGAAGGTACTGCCCCGAGTGAGTTTATGGTTTTTGAAATTGATAATGCCGACGACTACATGCACTTTTTCCACGAACTTGAAAAAATCGCCCTCATCAATCCGCAAAACGGACATTTGAAGGCGATAAAAATTATTTATGAAATTTTGCTTCTGCTTCATAAAACCGAGCTAAAAAAAGAATCGCACACCTTTGAAAGCATACGCCCTGCTGTTAAATTCTTGCAAAACAATTTTTCCACCCCATCGCTTACCAATAAAGTGCTTGCACAAAAAGCAATGATAAGCGAGGTCTATTTCAGAAAACTGTTTAAAGAAAACTTCGGAGTTTCGCCAAAGCAGTATATTCAGGATCTGCGAATATCCAAGGCAAAGAGCCTTTTACAGGGCAATGTTTGCCCCACAGTTTCAGCCGTTGCGGAGGCGGTTGGATTTTCAAACGTTTATCAATTCTCCGCCGCATTTAAAAAGAACACGGGTTTTACACCAACCGAATACATGAAAAAATTCAAAACTCTTAACAATTTTTAAGGGGCTGCAAAGCAGCCCCTTATTTATTTTTCAATTACCGAAAAATCGCCGTCAAGCTCGCTTTCGATTCTGTAAATCGTATCAAGTCTGTATGCAGCAGGCCAGCAGGCGTACATGTCGTTAAGACTGCCCCTGTTTTCGCAGGAGTGCGAGTAGCGTGTCCATCTGGCTTGGAAAAATGCCTCGCTCTGAAGTCCCTCCGGACGAAAGTGCTCATGAAAATATCTGCCGCCCTTGGGTGTAATACAAAGAATACAGTTTGTCCAGAGCATGCGTGCACGTTTGTTCCATCTTTCGTCACCCGTAATTCTCGCAAGACGCATATACTCGGGAATTGCTATTGCTCCCCACGGGTCTATTGCAGGATGCTGTGTTGAAACCGCCGTACCGCCATAGGTGTAATAGCCAAGACGTTCAAAGTCGCTATCCGCAGGATAAAGTGCATCGTAATAATACATCCATGACTGGAAATAGTATGCCGCCTTTTCGGCAATTTCAAGATATCTTGCTTCATTTGTTATGTCATACAAATCAAGAGCACTGCGGATAAACGGATATGCAGTTTCCTTGTCAATACATGCACAGTCAATAGCGCCTGCGGTGCAAAGAAAGTTGTCAATATCACGCTCTGCATACAGTTTCATCGCTGCCTTTGCATTGTCGAGATATTTCTCGTCACCGCTCACTCTGTACATCTCAAGCATTGCCATTATCATAAATCCGCCGATAGAACCTCCATCGGCAAACTTTGTGCCGTCCATGTTCCATCTTAAGCCATAACCCGTCTTTTCGTCATAATGCTTGACAAAGAAATCGCAAACACGCTTTGCAAAATCAAAGTATTCCTCACGGTCAATTCCGATTGACTTAAGACGCACGTATGCACGCAGCATCTCTGTTGCTCCCCATGCAAAGTTACATACATCTCCGGGAAGATATTCTTTAGTGATATTTCTTACATAGTTTATCTGGAAAAGTCCGCTTTCAAACTGCGTTTTTGCCCATGAGTCAAGGCACGCAAGTGCTATATCGAGGCGTTCTTTATCGCCTGTTCTTATATACTCGTCAATGCAGTGCCGTGCCTGCATACCGCACTGCCCTGACCAACCTATTTCAAAAACAAGATACTTTATATAAATCCTGTCGCTGTCGGGATCATTGCGGAGTGCGTTTGCAAACATCTTTGTTCCGTTATAATCACGCAAAAAGAAGTCGCTGTGCTGAAGTGCGGCTTTATGTACTTCTTTTACCGAAAGTTCGGGTGAATGTTTAAACTCAAAAACTCTTTCTGCACATTCAATTACATTTGCAGTGCCGTAGTTCTTCCACTTTGGCGAGCCTACGTAAACATAAAAATCTACGCTGAAGCTGCCGCCCGGTTCGAGCGTTATATAAGTATCGTAGCGAGGACCAAGCACGTCATGGTCAACATATGAAAAAGGTGCCTCAACCACGGGATAATGAAGTCTGTGTGCAAGCATGCCGTTTCCCTTTTGCGAATATGAGCAGGAAGAAACAAGGCTATCGGCATCTTTATCGGATGCAAACAGAGCGCAAACCGTGCTTTCATTCTCGGTAATTGTACAAGAAGGTATGCTCACACGGTCATACGCAAAAGTCCACGCTTCACCGTTACATTCAAGGCCATGAGGCTCTTTACCGCCGCTTTTTTCATTTCCGTCAAACATAACGCACGGAATTGTATTTTTATCTGCAACAAAATTATCGCAAACCTCTGTTATAAACCTGCCTGTGCGGTTTGTGCGGCCTGTATTCTCAAACCTTCTATGCACTAAAAACAAGCCGTCGCCAAGATACTCCGCACTGTCATATGCATTCATTGCACCAAGGCAATGAGTAACACCGTCGCTTTTAGTGCCGAACGGCATTTCTTTTCCGTTGGATTCAAATATCGGTGCATTTAATACTGCGAGTGCTTCTGCCGCATTATCGGCGAATCCGTTTTTAGAAAAATAAAGCATATATTTTCCTCCTCGGTTCTTGACATTTCTACAACTTCAATATATCACAGATTTTACCTTTGCACAATAAAAAAGTCCGCAAAAAGCGGACTTTTTTATTGTTTTATTTTACAAGAGTTGCTGTGTTGGTCTTTGCATCCCATGCGATGTTATCGTTGGAAACGCCGAGTGCATTTGCAATTGCACGTACGGGGAGGTATGTGCGGTTGCTCTCGATTATTGCGGGAGAGTCGAGTTCAACTCTCTGACCGTTAACAGTCATGTAAGGCTGGTCGATGGTTACAACGATTGTAGTTGTTGCATTGGAGAGTGTTGCGGTTCTTGTAGCCGCATCCCACTTGATGCCGTCATTTGCAACGCCGAATGCGTTTGCAAGGAATCTTACGGGAAGCATTGTACGGTTGTTGCGGTTGATAGGTGCCGCATCAAGAGTCTGTGCCTTACCGTTGATGTAAGCAGTGGTGGAATTGATAGTGAGCTTAACTTCGGTCTTGCTCTCCTCTTTTTCATCAGACTCATAGGTAAGAAGTGTACCGTTGTTTTCGATATCAAATACCTTTTGTGCTTCTTCGGAAATGATAGCAGTTGCAGCACCGTCGATAACGAGCTTATAGTGATAATCATTGCCGGGCTTTGTCATGAACTGCGTTTTGTCGGTGATGATAAGAGTTGCACCGTCAAGAACATGGATAGTATTCTGATTATTTTCCTGGAAAAGAATCAGATCGTCAAAAACAACGTCGCCTGCGAGATTAAGAACAGTGCCGCTACCCATCTTGAATGCACATGCAGGGTTGTTTGCAGGTTCGGGATTCTTATAGTCAACGCCTTCCCAAACAGAGGTGAACACAAGAGGACTTGAAAGCGAAGGCAGTGTGTATGCGTTTACATCGGCAGTGCCTGAGATATAGGATTTACCGCATACTACAACGGTACCACCGTTGGTAAGCACCTTAAGAACGCCTTCGTTATAACCCTTTACAGCCTTATCGGCAGAAGAACCGTCGTTCTTATTATTGCCTGCGTAGTTGAGGAAGCAAACGTCTGTTGCACCGTCGGAGGGGCCTGCAGGCTTTGCATTGTCGCCGGAAAGAATGTTTGCCTTTTCACCGATAACGATTTCGCCCTCACCGGAAACGTTGGAGAACGTGCCGCCGTTTACTGTAGCCTTACCGCCTGCTTCTACAACGATGTTGAAGTAGTAGGGCTGCTTAGACATACAGATAACGTTCTCATTGATTGTAAGAGAAGCACCGCTCTTAACAACGATTTTATTCTGTCCGTTTTCCTGGAAAAGAATGATGTTATCAAATACTACATCACCCTCAAGGTTGAGAACCGTGCCGCTACCCATCTTGAATGCGCATGCAGGGTTGGTTGCAGGCTCGGGATTCTTGTAGTCGATACCGTCATAAACAGAGGTAAATACCAAAGGATTCTTGAATGCAGGGAAAGTGAAGCTGTTGCTGCCATCGGTGCCTGCAATGTAGGACTTGCCGCATACGATAACAGTACCGCCGTCAGGCAAAGCTTTGAAAATACCGTCGCCGTATCCCTTAAGAGGAGTTTCGGAGGTAAGGCCGTTATTTGTGTTGCTGCCGCTGTAGCTGAGGAAACGGGCATCCTCGTTCTTCTCTACACTACCAACTACAATAACTTCCTTTTCGGTAGAAAGTACGTTTGCCTTTGCACCGATTGTAATATCACCGTCACCGGATACGTTGGAGAAAGTACCGCCATTGATTATAGCAGTACCGCCCTTTTCTACAAGGACCTTCAGGTAATAGGATTGCTTGGTCATGGTTACAACCTTTTCTGTAACCGTAAGGGTTGCACCGTCTTTAACACGGATGGTATTCTGTTCGCCTTCCTGGAACAGAATAACGTCATCAATAACAAGGTCACTCTCAAGAGTGAGTGTTTTGCCACCGGCAAGTTTCATTGAGCCGGCTGCAGGATTAGTTGCAGGCTGAGGATTCTTGTAATCCACTCCGCCGTAGTTTGCGGTAATGGTAACCTCGCCACGGGTATTCCACGTGTAGTCACCGCCAAAGTAAAGCTTTTCGCTTACAACAAGTGTACCGCCGCCCTGAAGAAGTGCGATAGCACCGTCGCCGCTTGCAGTACCGAGCGATTTTTTAGCCTCGTTTGCAGCGAAGCCACTGTTTTGGTTGTTGCCGTTTGTATAGGAAATATAAACCCCGTCATCTGCCGCAGAAGCAACAAACGTAAAGGTTGACATTACCATGAGCAACACGAGTGCGATAGAAATAATCTTACGCATAAAATTTACCATCCTTTTAAAAAATTATTTAATCAAGGTTGCGGTATTGGTAGCCGCATCCCATTTGATATCTTCGTTTGCAACGCCGAGTGCATTTGCGATTGCACGAACAGGCAGATACGTACGGTTGCTCTCGATTATTGCAGGAGAATCAAGTGCAACTGCTTCACCGTTTACAGTCATCTGAGGTGCATCAATAGTAACAACGATCGTAACGCTGCTGTTTGTGAGAGTTGCGGTTCTTGTTGCCGCATCCCACTTAATTCCCTCATTAGTAACACCGAATGCGTTTGCAAGAAATCTTACGGGAAGCATTGTACGGTTATTACGGTTAATCGGTGCCGCATCAAGAGTCTGTGCCTCGCCATTGATATAAGCAGTAGTAGAACCGATGGTGAGTTTAACTTCTTTTCTTGCAATAGTATTCACATGGGTGAATAACGCAAGTGCTTCGTCTGTAGGAGTAACATTTGCATAATTCAAGGTGTAAACAGCGTCCTTGTAACCGTTTGCAAGTGCAAGCTGTTCCTCGTTAACCTTGCCGCCGTATTCGCAGTTTTTGCAAACAAACTCCTCTACTGTGCCGCCGGTCCAGTTAACAACCGTTGAAACAAGCACGTTTCTGAGGTCAAGCTGCTTTACAGAGCCGCTTTTCATGTTGACAGTAGCGGTATTTGAGTGATTGCTTTGGTCACCGCCAACCTGAATAAACTCTGTAACGTTTGCACCGTCAACGTTTATTACAACACCATCGGAAACGTTTGCCTGAACAACGCCGCCGTAAACTCGCTTAATACTACCGCCAAGGAGGTTCAAGGTCTGCGTACCCTTAAAAGTGTAGCTACCGTTGTTTCCTCGTGTATAACCGAGAACGCAGTAGAAATCGCCGCTTTTAACGGTGAGTGTGCTTCCGACCTCCTCGCTAACGTTATCCTCTGTAGGCATCTGGTGACCTGCCAAAGCATAAAGGCTGCCTGTACCTATAGTTTCAAGTCCGCTGCCGAAAGTAACGTCATTGAAACGGCACACATAAAGCGCAGTACTCTCAAAATTGATTTTTGTGTTCTCAATAGTAGTGTTTCCGCTGAAGAAGAAGCGTCTTGATTTTCCCGTATTGATACCGCCGTCAAAATAGCGTTCACCGTCAAACGAGGTAATAACTACACGGTCACTGTGCTGCGGTTCATAGAAATTCTCCTTTGAAAGATCAATCTGGTTGATAAGCACTATTGTACCGTCAACGCCTGTCAGCATCTGATATGCGGTTTCAATATCGACAGGGCTATCGGGAGAAAATCCGTTACCGACGCCCTCGTTTGCAACGTAAACTTTGGCAAATGTAGCGTTGCTTTCCGTTGGCTTTTTGTCAAGCACCGTATACTCGGAAACGGCTACGTTGCCCGCCGCAGACGCAGGTGTTCCGTCCTCGTTCACAGCGGTGTCAAACACATCGTAAAACGATGAAATGTTCAAGCCCTTACCAACGGTAAGATGCTTTTTGCCATCGGTAACATACTGTACAAGATTTTCAGACAAGCTCTTTGTAACAGCCTCAAGCTTTCCGCCAAGGTAGTATACCTCGCAAGAGCCCATTACGTTATTCATAATAAGGCTTCGCACAGTACCGCCGTTTACGGTAACCTTTGCGTCCCCGTTAAGACGGCGTGTTGAATCACCTGCGGTATAAACTGCACCTACGGTGCCGCCGTTTATCAGTATCTCGGTGCTGCCCGAATATGAGCCGTGATATGATGCACCGTAAAGATTCTTAACACTACCGCCGTTTACGGTAATATGTGACGTACCTGTATACTCTGTTGTACTGTTGCCACGGCAAAAGCCGATAACAAACTCATATGTACCGCTATTGATTGTAATGTTGGAATCGAGGTCTGTGATATACTCGCCCTCATTTACAAGCTGTGCACCGCCACTCTCATACTGATAGCCGCCGAGAACATACATGGTGAGTCCGCTTACATTTACCTTTTCGCCAAGCGTGAGCGGATTGAAGCGTGCAACTATCATGCCCGTCTTTGAGGTATTGCTGTCGCCCTTTTTGAGAACGATATTCTCAAAAAGGGTGGGTCCGTTCAGATAGTAACGGCTTCTTGCACTGTGGTCAAAGAGAATGGTGCCACCGGTAATTGTAATCTCGCCTTCGTGCTCGGGCTCTAAAAACGAGTCAAGCAAGGAATACGTATCGGTGATAACAACAGTACCGCCGTCCTTTACTGCTACAATCGCTTTATGAAGACTGCCTAACGGATTATCCGGAGTGCTACCGTCACCTATGCCGTTATCATTCAGATAAACGGTATCTGCCGCCGCCATGCTGAATGTCAGCACGGTGGCGATAATCATAATTATAATCGTTAATAAAACTCTATTCTTCAAAACATGCCCTCTCAAATCTTAATCAAGTACAACTTTAGGCCAGAGTTTTGTGGAGAATGTGGATGCACCTGTGAAGGTATCCGAAATAGAACCGGTGCCGTCCTGATTGTTAAGCTCAAGTCTTATCGGGAACTCGGTCTTACCGGTAAGTTCTACCATGGACTTCGGAACAGACATTTCAATTACTGCACCCTCGTCCTTGTCTTCGTTATTGTTGAGTGTTCCGAAAAGCTTTACAACAACGCTGTCAAGTGCGGCAGAGCTCTTCTTCATACCGTTGCTGTAATAATCAACACTTGCCTTACCGTTCAAATCTACAGTGATGCGGTATTCGGAGGTAGTTCCCGCACCTACGCAAACAGTAACGGTATCGCCGTCGGTAAGATAGTAGTCAAGGCGGGAAAGGAGGAAGTACACGTTCTCGCTGTCATGCGCTGTGCGGAGTGTAACCTGTGCCTGTGACTCACTACCTACGAAAAGTGCATCTGTGTTGTTATCCCAATCATTTGTATAGCCGTCAACGGTTATAGTAGCCCTTGGAGAATTGATTCTGTGATTGAGGTAGGAATAATAAAGGTTGATTCCCTTTACACCGTCTACACTTGTCTGCATTGCGGTAATCGCTTTGTGAGTGTCAATAACCGTACATGAGCCCCAGATACCGGTTGAACCGGGAGCATTTGCAAATACGTTGCCAATCTCACTGCCGTCGGGCGCACCAAGTCTACCGCGAAGATTGCCGCCGTAGTTATGTGTGAAATAAACCTCGCCGGAAAGGAATCTGTCAACATAAGGGCTTGAGTTCGGAGGATCGGTGAGTTTAACGTACGTTCCCTCTTCCTCTTCCCCAAGATCTTTCCAATATCCGTTTTCTCCGCTGAGTGCATAAGAAACACGGAACTTGCCGTCGAGCTGTCTTGTTTCAACCGCAAGAAGTATTTTTCCGTTGTAAAGCTCGGTTGCAACGGGCATCTGTCCATTAAAATGCGGACGTTCAACGCCCGAATACTGGTCGAGAAGATCTCCTACGTATTCCTGATATACGGTATATGCGTGGTAGTAATTCTTATCGCCGGGCTGAATGTCGGGAGTCCATGTAGCACCGTTATCCTTGGAAACTATCATTGCAGTACCGGTGGAACGGTGAGTTTCATTATAGCCGTACTTTACAATATCAGGGCCTACCTGTGTAAAGTAGACCTCTATATCGCCGTTTGAACGCTTGAGCACGCTCGGCTCCCATACCTGACCTGTGTAAATACGCTTTGCCTCTGTCCATTCAATAGCACCGTTATCTTTAGGTGTACCTATTGTCATATATAGTCCGCAAAGCTCGGGATAATAGCGATAACCCGATGACGCACGGCGTGCATAAACGCAGAATACTGTACCGTCATCAAGCACGCATGCATCTGCATTCACCGCCCAATAGCTGTCGTTCTTTCCCTCAAGAGGTCCGTATGTATGAACAAAGCGATGATGTGCTTCATTATAAAGCACCTCGGGAGCATTCCAGTTTATACCATCGCTACTGGTAGCATAATAGATGTGAGGACCAAGCTCATCATACATATAAAGGAGCAGATAGAAGTTATCGTTTACCTTTTTAACTCTGGGGTAGTACGCTTTATTATAACGTGAATAGCCTGTAACGTTGGAGGTAAGCGTAACGTTTTCACGGAAGTTGATCTCAAGTGATGCGGTGCGGTAATCGTCGTTTGCATGGTCACCGTCAGCACTCTTCTGCACAATCTTTGAAATATCAGTAAGTTCGGTCTTAAGCTCTGTAACAGCCCCTGCTGTCACTTTGTTGAATTCATCCATAGTAAACAACCCACCACTTATAAGATACTCTGCCATATTGCGATCATCGTCTTTAATATCGGCGGTCAACGCATTATAACAAATAATAAATGCATCACCTCTTGTAAAGGTGGTGTTTCCCTTTGCAGTGTCAACAAGTCCTACCTTTTCAGCAAGGCCGTAGGGAGCATTCCAGACAAAATCGGCACTGCCGTCTGCCTTGTCCACATAACCAAGCACACGTAAGAACATTGTGAGGAATGCCATTTCAGTCATTTCTCCGTTTGCATTGAACGTTGTAGCACTTACGCCCTGCGTAATGCCTTTTGCATACGCATATCCAACGTACGGTACAGACCATGATGGCAAATCGGTAAAAGGACATTTATCAACGTTTGACGTAGCAACCTTTTCTTTGCCGAGAAAACGCACGATCTGTGTTACTGTTTCGGCTCGGGTGAGCTTACCATTCAAATCGAAATTGATACTACCGTCAGCATTGGTTCCCTTGCCTGCAAGCAAGCCGAGCTCATGCAATGCCTCTGCCGCAGTTTGCGGTGTTACAGTTTCTGCTGCTGACACACTGAACGGCAAAAGCACCGCTACTGTCACAAGCAAAACTGCAAAAACTTTAAAAATACTTTTCATTAAGACCTTCTCCTTGTATTGCTAAAAGTATTCTGTAAATACAATTTGCAAAACTGTATTTGCGATTAACAACATTTTATCATACATTTGTTAAAAAATCCATTATAAATAATAAAATTTTTATTGCAAATATCACAAAAGGAGATGTAAAAATTACATCTCCTTTTGTAGTTTCAAGATTAGTCTTCGAGATTTGCCTTGTTTTCAGCGATGATAACGTCTGCAACGTTCTGCGGAACCTCTTCATAGCGAACAAATTCCATATCATAACGTCCACGTCCCTGAGTCATCGAGCGAAGTGCGATTGTGTACTCAAGTACTTCTGCCTGAGGAACCTCTGCCTCGATAATGGTAGAGCCGTTCTTTGTTTCATCGGGAGTGATATTAAGCACTCTGCCGCGACGCTTATTGAAGTCGCCGAGAATGTCACCAACCATCGCATCGGGAACGTAAACACGCATGGTCATAACAGGCTCCATAAGTACGGGGTTAGCCTGCTTCATACCCTCTTTATATGCGATAGATGCAGCCATCTTGAATGCCATTTCAGACGAGTCAACGTCGTGATAAGAACCGTCGAAAAGGTTAGCCTTGAGGCCCGTCATCGGGAAGCCTGCAAGCACGCCCTTCTTCATAGCCTCCTCAAGTCCCTTCTGTACTGCGGGATGGAAGTTCTTCGGTACGCTACCGCCAACGGTGCTTTCTGTAAAGATAAGGCCGCCCTCTTCATTGGGACTGAATTCCATCTTAACGTGACCGTACTGACCGTGACCGCCGGACTGCTTCTTGTGCTTACCTTCAACAGAAACCTTCTTACGGATAGCTTCACGGTATGCAATCTTCTGCTTTTCAAGTGCTACGGATACGCCGTAACGTGCCTTGAGCTTTGCAACGGTAACATCAAGGTGAATGTCGCCAAGACCGTATACAAGACGCTGTCTTGTTTCGGCATTGTTCTCATAACGAAGGCTGAGGTCTTCTTCAAGAAGTCTTGCAATGCCCTGTGAAATCTTATCTTCATCGCCCTTGGAAACGGGTACGATACCCTTTGCCATATAAGGTGTGGGAGAAATTACGTGTGCATACTGTACAGTACCGGACTGACTGAGAGTATCATTGGTATTGGTGTTGGAAAGCTTTGCGGTAACACCGATATCGCCGCAGCAAAGCGAGTCAACCTCTGTCTGCTTCTTACCAACTACAGTGTAAATCTTTGCAAGCTTTTCTTCGCCGCCATTTGCATTCTTAAGCGTCATATCACGCTTAACCGTGCCGTTCATAACCTTGAAGTATGTCATCTTGCCAACGAACGGGTCGGCAACGGTCTTGAATACGAAGAGTGCAGGCTCGCCATCCTTGTCAATAGCGATTTCACTGCCGTCAACAGCCTTTTCTGCACCACGTGCAGTAGGTCTCGGGAAGGAGTCGGCAATGATGTCAAGAAGCGGAGCAATACCCCATACCTTTGCAGCAGAACCGCAAATTACAGGCACGATACCACCGTGAATAATACCCTCGTGAATAGCTTCAACCGCTTCTTCACGCGTAATGCTTTCGGGATCCTCGAAATACTTATCCATAAGTTCATCGGAGGTACCTGCGATAGATTCAAGAAGCATGTCGCGGTATTCGTGTGCGATACCGATGAAGTCTGCAGGGATCTTGTCGCCCTTGGAGAGGTTACCTGCCGCATCGTATGTATAAACCTTCATATCAATGAGGTTAAGGAAGCCTGCAACCTTGTCAGCCTCGATCATAGGAATAATGATAGGACAAACAGCAACGCCGTAACGCTCACGAAGTGCATTGAACGCCTTTGCAAAACGTGCTTCATCGTCATCAAAACGGTTGATAAAGAAGGACTTGGGAATACCTGCTTCGGTAGCATAGTCCCAGCCAAGGTCGGTACCAACCTGTACGCCTGTACGTCCGTCAACAACGATAACTGCCGCATCGGCAACACGTACTGCCTGCTTTGCCTCGCCACGGAAGCCGAGATAACCGGGGGCATCAATAACGTTAATCTTTATATCATTATGAACGAAGTTTACCATAGCGGCGGAAAGTGTAAAGCCGCGCTTGATTTCTTCAGAATCGTAGTCACATACTGTATTTCCTTCGGTAGGCTTACCGAGTCTGTCTGTAAGCTTCTTGCGGTAAAGCATTGCCTCTGCAAGAGAGGTCTTACCTGTTGAACCGTGTCCGAGAAGGACAATATTTCTAATGTTTTTGGTGATGTATTCCGCCATAGTCTTTTGCTCCTTTTAGGAAATATTATAAAAACATTATACTACACTTTAGCACTTCATGCAAGTGAAATTTTGAACTTTTTGCCGTAGAAATGTAAAATGCACAAAACAATTTTTGTGCATTTTAAACAAATATTTATTCAAAATTCTTTCCTTGCCAAAGATTTTTAGCATACATGAGTTTATCTATGGTGTTGATTACGTTGGTTTTTCGCAGACTCCAGAGCGGTGCAAGCAAATCCGAGCTTACACCGTCACCGGTCACTCTGCCGATAACCGTGTCGGGCGGCATAAGCGTCAGTTGGTTTGCAACTATCTCTGCATACCTGTCAAGGTCAAGCGGAGTATAATCGCCGTTTTCATACATTTTTGCAAGTGCGGTTCCTTTAATAACGTGCAAAAGATGTATTTTGACTTCATCAGGAAAAAGCGAAGCCACTTCCCTTGCGGTTGTCAGCATATCTTCGTCGGTTTCGCCGGGGAGCCCGTCAATGATATGCACGCCTATACGGATCTTATCCGAAGCCGTGCGAAGCTTGTTGTACCCTGTCAGAAATTCGTCATATGTGTGGCAACGGTTTATAAGCTGTGCGGTTTTATCGTTTGTGCTTTGCAGTCCGAGTTCAACGGTCAGCACCGTTTGCTCTGCAATTTCTTTAAGAAGCTCCACAACGTCATCGCCAAGGCAATCCGCACGTGTTGCTACGTTCATTGCAACAACGTTGTCAAGGCTTAAAGCCTCGGTGAATTTTTGTTTTAAATAGTCAACGCTTGCATACGTGTTGGTGTGTGCCTGAAAGTAAGGGATTATACGTTCAACGTTCCATTTTTTTGTAAGTGACTCTTTTACGGTTCTGCATTGCTCTGCAACCGATAATGTCGGAGCCGATGCAAAGTCGCCGCTGCCGCGGGAGGAGCAGTAAATACAACCGCCTTTGCCACGTGTGCCGTCAATGTTCGGGCAGGTGCAGCCTATGTCAAGCGGAATTTTAATACATTTACCGCCAAAAGTGCGGCGAAGATAATAATCGTAGGTGTAATAGCGTTTGTTTGTATCGGTATTGCGGTATGGGTTAGTTTGTGCTTGCGTCGGCATAAGAGTCACACTCCTTTTATTAGAGTGTACTATATTTAAAAGGAAAGTGCAAGAGGGACAAAGTATTGTTTATGGGTAACTATTTGGGAATCACAAATCCGTTGTATAAACCAAAAAAAATATCGGCAATGCCGATATCTTTTTGGGTTTATGAAAACAAATTGATTGTGGTTGCATCAAGTTCGCCGAGGGATGCTCCGTTTTGGGTAAGCACTTCGGGAACGCTTGTCATAATAACATCGGTTGCATCAAATGCAACTGTTTTTGCACTCGGCTTTTCGTAATTTCTCATTTTTTCTCTCCTAACCACTTAAGGCTATCATTTACGCTGAACGTGCAGATTTCACCGCAAATCGTTTCACCGTTAACAACCGCATAAGGCATTGCAAGCACGCGGCTGTCGAAGTTCGCAAAAGGAATGTTGCCAATAGTAACGTTTACCTTGCCATCGTTTTCGGCAAGCAACTTCTTGTTGGTGCTTGTAACGTTTGCCTTTTGTACCATACTCTCATTGTAAATGTAAATGCCAAAGCTTTCAATATCGGATGCATCATAGTTTTCAAACAGTACGTTGAATACAATGTTACCAATCTTTTCAGCCGCATTTGCACTCTTTGCATAGTATCCTGCGTCCGCAGTGGTTGTCATCTTGGGAATGAAGATGAGATCAGCGTCTAAAAGGGGAGCGTTAGCAGTAGCCTCCTCATAAATATTTATTGCGTCCCATTTGGCTTGAGTACCTTGATAATAAACGGTGGATAATGATGAACATCCTGCGAAAGCATGCCGTTCAATAGTTGTTACAGTTGTAGGGATAGAAATAGTTTTAAGACTAGAACAACAGTCGAAAGTGCTTTGCAGTATACTTGTCACTCCTTTAGGAATGGTAATGGTTGTTATATTTCTACATCCTTTAAATGCAAATTCGCCAATCGAAGTTACATTATTACCTATTGTTATATTTGTAAGATTGCTACAATTGTCAAAAGCAAGTTTCCCGATGATTTCACACTCATCAGATATAATAATCTCTTTTAAAGATGAGGGGACATATGTTGCACCATCAACCGAAACCGAACCAAATATATATGCTAAATATCTATTTTCGTAAGGTGACTGTCCTATAAATGGCAATTTCATGCTTTCGATGCTACTGCATCCTTGAAAAGATCTATTGATATGTTTTACGCTATCAGGCACAGTTACGCTTTTAAGATTACTACAGTTTCCTAATGCCAAAAGTCCAATATCTATTACGCTGTCAGGTAAAGTTATATCTGTAATATTGGCGCAATTATAAAAGCAATATTCGCCAATGCTTCTTACGCCTTTTTCGATTGTAATAGATTTTATAGTATCACGTTTATCGTGCCAAGGTGAAGTATTAAAAAAGTAGTCTTTCATCTCTCCTTCACCGCTGATGGTGAGCAAGCCTGTTTCGGTGTCAAGCGTATATGTAACGTTGTCACCATTAGCACCGCATTCACCCGAGAGAATTTCAGCAGATGCGGATACAACAAGCAACGCTATCAGCATAATTACGCAGGTCAGCAAATAGAGTAGTTTTTTCATGTCTTGTTTCCTTTCACGTTAGAAAGATTTTATAATAACATTTTAGCAAATTTTGCAAAAGGAGTCAAGAAATAAGTTTTAATGACCTTTGTGAGGTGTTGACGGAATGTCGGAAACCGCCATTCCCTACAATGTTTGTGATAATCGACACTACGGTAGGAATAATTTTTGCATAGTGCGATAAACTAATGGTTATGGGAGTAGAGGCCCCCTTGCCTAAAGGGGGCTGTCGCCGAACGGCGACTGGGGGATACGTACCAAAACTATTGTAATTACTGCATTTTTACGTATCCCACCACCGCTAACGCGGTCAATGCGATGCTTGCATCGCTATCCTCCCATTTAGGCAAGGGTGGCTCATTCGCTAACCATTAATTTATATCCCGTTTTTCTTCATAAAAACTTCGGTTGACATTTCGGGTGGGCGGTTGAATCTGCCAAGGCGATAGAGCTGGTCTATGCTGCCGTTTATATAATTGATACGCTCATAGCACGTAAGTGCCGCTAAAAATCCGAGTTTTTTAATCACAGGAAGCGACTCCTCGCTGACAAATCCAAACGGATATGTGAATACAATCGGTGTCAGATCCGCTTTTTCTGTCAAAGCATTTTGCAGTTTTGTCAAATCGTTTGACAAAACCTCGTCATAGCGTTCAATGCTCTCACCGCTTATCTTCATGCATCCGCGTCGCTCACCGATTTCGTGCATACCGTTTGTATGGTTACCGATTTCTATTCTGCCGGAATCCTCAAGAGTCTTTATATCCTCCCACTTAAGATAAGCATACATAGGATTAGGATCGTTTTCCTTCTCTGCCCTCTCCACAAACTCACCTACAACCGAAACCGTAGCACACATATCATATTTTTCAAGAATCGGCAAAACCTCGGTCAGATTGTTGAGATATCCGTCGTCAAGCGTAATTATTATCGGTTTTTCAGGCAAAGGCATTCCCTCATACACATAGCCTACAAGGTCGCCTACAAAAATCGCATTATACCCTGCATCATAAATATATTTCATGTCGCTTTCAAACAGTTTTGGAGCAATACGGTAATCGCTTTGAACACGGTTGTTATTGCACACACTGTGATACATTATTATCGGTACCGCCGGCATTTTCGTTTCTTCTGCCACTGTGTCTGCGTATACCGCCGCAGGCTTTTCATCTGTAAAAACGATATAAAACAATGCCGATGAAAAAAGCAGTACCGCAGCGGCACATACAAGCAGTTTCCACTCGGCTTTTCTCGCAAAACCTTTCATAAAATCACCTCTTGAATTAGAATAACCAACTTGAATATAAATATTGACTTAAATATTAAAATGTTATAATATATTGCTTATGAAATACTAAAAAAGCAAGAGGTAACTATGGAAAAGATTGCAAGCTTTACAGTCAATCATCTCGTACTTTTAACAGGACTCTACGTTTCACGCCGTGACAATATCGGTAGCGAGGTTGTAACAACCTTTGATATGCGTGTTACCCGCCCGAACCTTGAGCCTGTGATGGATACTCCTGCCATACACGCTATCGAGCATCTCGGTGCTACTTTTTTGCGTAACCACAGCGAGTGGAAGAATAAAACCGTCTATTTTGGTCCCATGGGATGCCGTACCGGTTTTTACATCATACTTGCAGGTTCTCTTGAGCCGGTGGATATCTATCCGCTTATGTGTGAAATGTGCGATTTTATTATTAATTACGAAGGCGAAATTCCGGGTGCCAGTGCCCGTGATTGCGGAAACTATCTCGATTTGAATCTTGATATGGCAAAATACTATATTAAAAAGTACAAAGCCGAAGTTCTTGACAACTTCACTACCGAAAGGCAGGTATATCATGATTAATGCAATAGGATGTGCACTTGTTTTAGCAATGGGACTTGCAATGGATGCTTTTGCGGTATCCATGTGTAAAGGTCTTGCAGTAAAAAAACTCAAGTGGTCACACATGATTATCACCGGTCTTTATTTCGGTATCTTTCAGGCGGCAATGCCTACGATAGGCTACTTTTTGGGTACGAGTTTTGAAAAGTACATAAGCTGTGTTGACCATTGGGTTGCATTCATACTCCTTGCCATCATCGGTATCAATATGATTAAAGAATCCATGAGCCGTGACTGCGATGAGCAAAGTGATTCGTTTACTTTCGGTGCAATGCTTCCGCTTGCAATCGCAACCAGTATTGATGCACTTGTTGCAGGTATCGGCTTTATCGGTGCGGGTGACCTGAACGTTCCGCTTACCATCATTGCAGTTGGTGTATTCACCTTTGCAACCTCGGCTATCGGCGTTAAAATCGGAAACGTTTTCGGTGAACGCTATAAGTCAAAAGCAGAGCTTGCCGGCGGCATTGTGCTTTGCGGCATGGGACTTAAGTTTTTAATTGAAGGTCTTTTAGAAACCGTATAATTCACAAATTTTTCAAAATCACACCATTTTTCTTTCAAAAGCATATAGTATCATACTCTTAAACAGGAGGATATACTATATGCTTAAATTTTTTTTAGCGGCATGTTTAAGTGCATCTATAATTCTTTCAGGGTGTAACGCACCTGCTGAGGTGACAACCGACGTAGCAAGTGAAATCGAAGTGCCCTTGATAAACAGTGAAGTTGCAACTTTGGTTTCTTTATCGGATAGCGAAATCACCGTTAACGGTGAGGTTATTTCTGCGGACACTTCCGAAGCGGTTTACGTTGCAAATGATATAATCTACTATGAAGATGGCACCGATGAAACCTATGGCGAGGGAACAGAAAATGACATGCATTCTGCCGAAGAAGCGGAGGCTCACACCGTTGTTCACATTGCAAAACCGGGAACATACCGCCTTAGCGGTTCCCTTTCACAAGGACAAATTTTTGTTGACCTAGGTGACGGTGCTAAAAACAACCCCGATGCTACAGTTACCCTTGTGCTTGACAATGTGGATATAACATGCTCGGTTGCCCCCGCAGTTTTCTTTTATAATGTTTATGAATGTGCCATCAATGACAAAACAAGTGCAACTGCAACAGTTGACACAAGTGCAGCCGGCGCAAACATTATCATTGCCGACGGCAGCACAAACCGTATCAACGGTGCCTATGTGGCACGCATCTACAAACCCGGTACAGCTGATAAGCTCCACAAATATGACGGTGCTTTCTATTCGAAACGCAGCATGAACATCTTTGGCGGGGAGAAAAACGACGGTTTTCTTTATATCACTGCCGAAAACGAGGGGCTTGATAGCGAAATGCACCTGACAGTTAACGGCGGCAATATCATTATCGAATCTCAGAATGACGGTATAAATACAAATGAAGACAATATCTCTGTTACTACAATTAACGGCGGCTCACTCGTTATAAACGCAGGACTCGGTACAGAGGGTGACGGTATCGACTCAAACGGATTTCTTGTCGTTAACGGCGGCTCTGTGTTAACATCATCCTGCTACAGAGGTGCTGACGGCGGAATTGATGCTGACCGAGATATTATCATAAACGGTGGCACCGTAATGGCATGCGGCAATCAGAACGGTGCGATTTCTGCAAACTCTTCACAACAGTTCATGCAGATCATGCTGACAAATGCTATACCTGCCGAAGCAACTGTTAAAGTACTTGAAAAAGATACAGAGATCCTGAGTTTTACATCGCTCAAATCATGCACTTCCCTTGTACTCAGCTCGCCCGACTTTAAAGACGGTCACACCTACACTGTAACGGTGAACGGTGAAGAAGCATCCTACTCAATGACATCCGGATTTTTTGGCGGTATGGGACATATGGGCGGTCAGATGCCTGACGGTTTTAAAAACAGATTTGAAATCCCCGAAGTGCCGGAAGGACTTGACAAATGGCTCGCAGAAACAGAGATGCCGGACGATATCCGTGAATGGATTGAAGCAATGCGTGACTTGAATATGAGAAGCAATGACCGAGGAAACAAACCCAATGCTCCAAATGATGTGGAAATGCCGCAAGGCGGTGGGCGTCCAATGCAACCGTTTGACGGTGTTCAGGCTCCAAATGCATAAAAACAGGCAGACACTTTTGTGTCTGCCTTACTTTTATTAAAAGCTTCTGCCGCCCATACGGGCACCGCCGCCACTGCGTGAGCCTCCGCCACCTCCGGAGCCTGATGAAGAATCGGAAATAGTTGTAACAACAACGTTTTTGGTGATGAAATTATCGTGTGAAGCGGTTAAATTAAGTTTTGAATACTGCGAAAGAGGGTACGTGGAGCCATGCACTTTCCTCTTGTACAAGAGCCATACAACAAGCACTGCAATTCCGCCTATTACCATGCCGACAAGCAACATAAGCAAGAAATAAATAACAATGTCACCTGCGGTTAGCTCCTCGTCATAATCAACGTATTCATAACCGTCATATTCACCCGAAACAAAGTTATCGGCATTGGAAAATGCGTCCTGCGACAACATAACAAATTCTATTGCAGCATCTGCATAATAGCCGTCAGCCATTTCATCAAAAATGTCATCAAGTATTTCCTGCGACTCGTCATAAGAAATTCGGAATGCACTTTCGCCTTGCTCGGAATTATACTGATAGATTTCAAACTCACGCTCCGACATATCAACCGTGAGCATCACCATATCGGTTGCATCGCCGGCATAGTCGTAAAGTGAATCAAGCACGTCATAAATGCCGTAATCCGTGAGAACAATGCAAAGAAGTCCGCTTTCTTCAAGCACCTGCTCCGCCGCCAAAACAATTTGTGCTTCTTCTTCGTCGGTATACAGGTCGGCATTGTCAAAGACAAAGGTATGTTCCGTTGCACAGATACCTATAGTCAGAATGACCGTAAATAACAAAACAAGCAGTTTTTTCATAGGAGCATTCCTCCTATCGTTGAAAGAAGTGCAACACCGAAAGCAACTGCGAAAAACAGCAGCCACAGCTTTTTGCCGCTTATCGGCAGCTCACCGTATACCTTGCCCGTGTGCCCGTTCATTGCATAGGTGTATATTTTTCCGCCCTTATTGTATGTAAGTATCCATATGGGCAGCAAGGCATAATCCCAGAGTACCTTGTGCATTTTCACGCTTGTACCCTGCGGCTGTACAGAGTCATAGCCGTTCATCGTATCTCTTAAAATATCTGCAGAATAGTCGTTTATTCTGTTTTTAACCTCGTCAAGCACGTCGGTGTTCTCGACAGTTCGTTTTTTTGCAACGTATCCCGACAAATACGGCATTGAAAAATCCTTAAGTGCTTCAGTGGGATACGGAAGTATTCCCTCAAGCATCGCCTTGCTCTCGTTGTCAAAAGCACCCGTGGTCACATCTTCAAAATGGATATCCCCTGCACGGTGAAGTTTATAGTGCGAGGTCTCGGTATAAAGCTTATTCCCTGCTTTCCAGGTGCGTACTCTTTGTGCGTTTGCAGTAGAGGAAGCAGACACGTCTACATCGGCAAGCCAGAACGGATAGTATATGCCTTGGATCTTTTCGACCTGCTTAGGGGCAAAAAAGTCCTTGGGAACAAAAAGCTTGGACTTGGCAAACTTCAAAAACCGCTTCTCCGCTTCGGCTTTATCGTAGGCAAACGGAATTATAAACTGCGGCTTAAGCTGTCCCGAAAGGCGTCCGTTGCAAACTACCGGCTCGTGGCAGTAATAGCAGAACTCTGCAACAGTGTTTTCATCTGCGAAAACCTCAGCACCGCAGTTTTTGCAAGTATATGAAAGAAAATCCTTGCAAAAATCTTCGTTTTCTTCATCTGTTGCACGCTCAGGCTCTTCAAAACTTTCATCAGGTGTTTGCGCCTTCATTTGCTCCTCGGTATACTCCGAGAGGCAGTATTCGCATTTAAAAAGTTGAAGTTCCGGATTAAACGGAATACCCGCACCGCAAGATGGGCATTTATATGCTACCATTGCCATAAACAGCACCCCTTTGCATCATACTTATATTTATATTTTACATTTAAATTGCCGACGTGTCAATGTGCAAAAGAAGTTAAAAATATTTTTTCTTTCTCTTGACACCGTTCTTTATTTATGGTATTATACAGTTTGTGATGCAAAAAGTTGCATGTTCACAAGTTCATACGCAGGGATATATCGCCCATTCGGGCGATCAACCACGAAGCGGTATTCGACACAACAAGTTGTGCCGAGCCACTTCGATATCATTCTGCGTATTCACAAGTTCATACGCAGGGATATCGAAGTGGTCATAACGAGGCGGTCTTGAAAACCGTTTGGGGCAACCCACGTGGGTTCGAATCCCACTCCCTGCGCCAAAAAAAAGCAGATGGCATTTGCCATCTGCTTTTTACATTAATAAACGATATTGACCGTAGGACTTGATTCGCCTATGCACGCACCGTTTACATAGCCTGCAACAGCGTATTTGTACTCTACACCGCTTTCGACAGTTGTATCGGTAAACGTTGTTTGCTCTGTGTAACCAATTGCGTTGCCATTTCTGTAAACGATGTATTTTTCAACATTGTCAACTGCCTTGAATGTAATTTTAACACCGCTTTCGGTTTTTTCAGCCGAAGGCTTCGCTACTCTTGGCGGAAGAATTTTTGCACCTTCACCGATAATAAGAGTACCGTAAGGAGCGGTTTTATCTACAACCATATGGTCAAGCATACTTCTTTCGTTGACAACGGTCCACGTTCCGCTAAGAACGGTAAGAGTAAACGCTTTCGCAGATGCCATATCCGTATAATTTGTAAATCTGTAGTTGTCATATACTCCGCCGCTATTTTGCGTTGTCCACTTGCCTCCTGTGAGGTATGGGAACGTTCTTCTTGTCGGCTGAGCAATACAACTTACGCCCTCACCCATTACGACGTTATTGAAATTGCACTCTATAACCGAGATGTGATTTGCGGTTTCAGGCCAAAAACAGATATTTTCAAAATAAGTATCCGAATTAAGGCTATAAAACTTAAATCTAATCGGAACTGCAGAAAATTCACCTTTAATCATTATCGGTCCGTTAACCTTGGGGGCTTTGTAATAATCACCAACAGAGGCGGTATACGTCTGCGTCAAAATAATCGTGCCACCGTTTTCAAGTCTCGCATATGCCTCGTCGAAAGTTTTCAACGGAGATTCCTTTGTTCCTTCTCCTGCATCATTGCCGTCTGTATATGCAACGTATACAGTGGGAAGTTCTAAAAGAGTGTCAAACGGTGCTGCAAGTTGTGCTTTTTTTGAAAGTTTGCCGCCTGACGGCAAAACCTGTTCTGTTGCGGTAGGTGTACCGCTCTGCTTTCTTCCCGCATGAAGAACACCGCTATTGTCAAACCAAACAAGGTCGATGCAAACACGTCTTTCCTCAACGGCGTTGCCGTATCCGTTAGGGTCGGTTCCGTTTCTGTGAGCGTGATATACAATAATCAGTTCACTTCCATCAGGTGAGGTTGTAAACGAGTGATGAGCGGTTCCGTATAGATGAGGATTGTCGGTATCGATACGGTTTATATCATCTGTTATAAAAATCGGATTGTTTTCATACTTTACAAACGGGCCCGTAGGACTATCCGACACCGCATAGTGAACTGCGTATTTAGGGTCGGTGTATCCGGATGCCGAATATGTAAGATAATATTTGCCGTTATGTTTCAAAATTTCGGGGCCTTCAGCCACAGGGTCTCCGGTAAATTTATATCCGTTTGCAGCATAGGTCTCCGTTGTATCATACGGAACAAAAAGGCGAGGATATCCTTGTGCAAAAGTTTTTGTTTCAAGGTCAAAAGGTCCGCCCCAAATGTTGTTACCCGTATTTACAGTATCGCCATTTGCACTGTATGCACCGGCAGAAACAAAGTAGAGATATAATTTTCCATCATCATCCTTGAAAAAATGTCCGTCTATATTCTTTGCTTCGGGAATAAGATAAGAAGTAGCATCATTGACAAACGGGCCTAAAGGTGAATCTGCAGTTGCGATACCGATATGTTCCTGTGCGGTATAGACCATGTAGTAGGTGTCGCCTTCTTTGATAACCTCGGGTGCCCAAAAATTATAGATTTTATTACCCGCGTCTGTTCTAATATTATTATCCGTATAAACGTCATCACGGCGAAGGCAATAGCCTTGTGCCTCCCATTCTACAAGATTTGCAGAGGTGTACACTCTGTAACCGTATGTGCCACCGCTCGTTATGTAAAGATAGTACGTTCCGTCAGTATCCTTGAACACAAACGGATCTGCACCGTTTACAACAGGGTTTATAAACGTTTCTTCTTTCACAGTCATTTCGTTTTTTTCCGTTTCGTCTGCTTTATCTTCGCTTTTATCATTTGTGCAAGCAAAAAAAGAAAAGCAGAGCAAAAGTACAAAAACAAAAGCGATTATTCTTTTCATTTTCTTTCTCCTTCGACAATTTATTAAGTGTATAGATATTTAATGTCTGAACCGAAAAATGATAATTGTTAAATCCCAATTTTTAACTATATACTGACCTATATGAGCAAGGTTAAACTATGCCTTGCTTATCTTGTACAGAAACTTATTTAAAAGCCTATCCGTATATATCAGATAGGCTTTTAAAATTATTCTTCCCAAGGGAATTTATACTGTGTGAGTCCGAGTGCATCGCGAACCGCAATGATCTCTTTTTGTACCGACTCGTTTATCGGTACACCGCCCTTACGTGCAAGGCGGATCTCGTATTCCTTTTCACCTGCGGTGTAAATTCGCTCTGCACCCGGTGCCTTCTTTGAAGCACGCATACTGCGGCATATTTCTCCCGCTTTTCTGCGTGCGATATCCTCGCCAAGAAAATGGTCGGTATCAATAGCGATAAACCAATGGCCAAGCTGATAATGACGGATATTTCCGTTTTCATCCTTACCGTCAAGATCCTTGCCGTATGCACCGTCCTGCAAGATGGAGGAGAAAAATTCGACAGTCAACGCAAAGCCGTAACCTTTGTAGCCTGCAAGCTCCTCGCCTATACCGCCAAGAGTTGTAAGTGCCGCCGTACCGCCACGAATCTTTTTGAGTGCAACGCCGGAGTCGCCCTCTACCGCAGAGCCGTCATCAGCGATAATGGTGCCGGGATGAACGTCCTCGCCGATTCGCTCATAATACTCAATTTTACCGTTTTGCGTGATAGAGGTTGCACAGTCAAAATTAAAATCAAACGCTTCGTCCGTAGGAACACCGATAGTAAACGGATTTGTGCCGAACATGCCCTCAACACCGTGTGTGGGAGCAACAGATGGGCGTGCATTTGTACCCGTCATACCGATACAT
>JAZQEH010000035.1:0-56605 GCA_045538895.1 Eubacteriales bacterium | reverse complement strand
ATATGCAGGTGTGGCGGAATTGGCAGACGCGCTAGATTCAGGTTCTAGTGAGGGCAACTTCATATGGGTTCAAGTCCCTTCACCTGCACCAAAAGCAAAAGCACTCCGATTGGAGTGCTTTTTGCTTTTGTCCGTGTAGCGTGAAGTCTATTTGCGTCAGCAAATAGATTATGGCTTGCGTTAGCAAGACGTTTTCACCTGCACCAAAAAAGGATAGCTCGGTCGAGCTATCCTTTCTGTTATATCGTTATTGCTTTAAGTATGCGAATAATGTCAATTAAAGTAACTTTGCTGTCACCGTCCATATCTGCTTCATTAAGGGCTATACCGTTAAGAATTGCTTTAATCGAAGCAAGAACATCAAAAACATCAATCACACCGTCACCGTCAACATCTCCTTGCGTTGACACGATATCGTCAAGATAAATAACGCCGATTCCGTTTCTGTTTGCAAAAGTTTCTGCTTTCGAGTCCTTATAACAACGAATCGTAAGGCTGTCCGAACAACCGTTAAACGCAAAAATACTTATAGAAGCGACGCTTTGCGGAACAGTCACGCTTGATAGATTTGAGCAATCGGAAAAAGCCATAGGATTTATGCTGCTTACGCCATCGCATATCACAACCTTTTTTAAGGAAGAGCAGTTCCC
This sequence comes from Eubacteriales bacterium, assembly GCA_045538895.1. Lineage (GTDB taxonomy): Bacteria > Bacillota > Clostridia > Oscillospirales > CAG-272 > UMGS902. The sequence continues at coordinate 55,955 of JAZQEH010000035.1, read as the reverse complement.
AAAAGCAAAGCCGGAAATAGTATCTACACCGCCCGGAATTGTTATTTCCGTCAAACTTTCACAGCCCTTAAACGCATTGCTTTTGAGGGTTGTCAATCCAGCGGGCAATATAACTCCATCAAGCTTTATACAATCCATAAAAGCACAAGTATTTATTTCTGTTATGCTATCCGGTATGGTTATTTTCGTTAAACTGTCGCATCCCCAAAAAGTAAAGCTTTCTATAATTGAAACAGGATTTGGAATAACAAATTCTGTTATTCCTGTACATCTGCTGAAAGCAGATTGCCCTATAGTTGAAACACTTGTCGGTAATTCAATACTTTTCAAACCTATGCAACGTAAAAATGCATATTCTCCTATTGCAGTTACGCTCTGCGGAATTTGCACATCGGTAAGCTTGTCGCAATATGCAAATGCACTGTCTCCGATTTTCACAATTCCGTCGGGTACAGAGAAAGCGTTTGCACTATGATTTTTCGGGAAGCATACAATAACGCTCTTATCCTTGCTGTATAAAATGCCGTCATCATCCATAAAATGCATATTATCTTCGGCAACCAGTATTTCAGTCAACTCGTTGCACTCCGAGAAAGTACTGCCGTAAAGAGTAGTGACGTTTTTCGGTATGGTTATGCTTAAAATTCCGCTATCATAAAAGGCATGGTCGCCTATAGAAATAATATTATCCGTAAGGGTTATATTCTGCAGTTCCCAGCAACCCTCAAACGCATATGTTCCAAGGCTTGTGACACTGTCAGGAACAATATACTCATTTCCTGATTTACACGCAGGATAACATATGAGTTGAGTTTTATCCTTGTTAAACAAAATGCCGTCAAAGGAAGCATAACGCATATTTCCGTCGGCAACGTTAATTTCTTCCACATATGTAAGCGGCAACAACTGCACTGCATAATCCGTAACAAATCTCGTGCTTTCGGGAATATTTAAAGAAGAAATTGACCAGTCTTCTATATCATTCAACAAAAAATACGGATTTGCATTAGTCTTGATATATACTACCCCGTCAACAACGTTTTCAAGCCCTGTGCAACTCTCAAACGCATAGTCGCCTATTTCCGTAACACTATCCGGAATAGTGATTTTTGTCAGGCTTTCACAATTACTGAAAGCATCTTCACCTATCCATGCTACGCTATCGGCAATAGTTACGGTAGTAAGTGAACTCAAATAAGAAAATACCATGTCCGCTATACCGGTTACGCCTTTTTCTATCACAACCGAGGTGATAATATCATCGTAAAATATCCATCCGTTTCCATGTTCGATATCGCCGTCACCCCAAATGGTCAGCTCACCGGTTTCGGTATCAAGCTCATACTCTGTATAATACCCGCACTCACCGATAACGGTTTCGGCGGATACCGAAAACGCACAAAGCAGAGCCACAATTAAGACTCCGCAAAAAATGATAATACTTTTTTTCATATGCAAATCACCTTTCCTTATATAAATAATTCTAATATATTACGAATACAAGTGCAAGTATAAAAATTATACCATATAAAACGACTTGTGTCAATAACATTACGACATTTACACAAGGTTTATAAACTGTCATGCAATCTATACAATATTAGTAGAGGTGATGATGCGTGAAAGCGGAATACAAAGATAAGTATGAAAAATTCGGTCTTAACGTTGTATATTACAGAAAAAGAAAGAAACTTACACAGCTCCAGCTTGCAGAAGAAGTTGATATTGACCGCAGTCACATCAGTGCAATAGAGCTTGGAAACGTAGGTGTTTCATTTGATGTCATTTTCAAGTTATGTGAAGTTTTGGAAATAACCCCGAAAGAACTCTTCGATTTCAGAGATTGACGAAGCAAAAAACCATCGCCATGCGATGGTTTTTTGTTTTGTTTACGCAATATAAATTATTGTTTATGGGAGCAAATGGGAAACCACAAACCGGTAGGGGATGGCCCCCTGGACATCCCGTTTTGTCTTTGTGCATGCGGGACGTCGAAGGCGCCGTCCCCTACCATGGTTGGTGCGTTACCATTACATAAACATTAATTCACACCCTTAAAACAAGAACTTCATGTGAAAGTTTTCGCTTATCACTTGCTAAAACTCCCATATTGGTGTATTATAATTATAACTGCACATTGAAAGGAGAGCGTCATGTTCGGATACGTAAAAGCAAGGCGGGATGATTTAACCGTACGGCAGGACACATTTTACCGTGCGGCATATTGCGGCCTTTGCAAGGAAATGGGCAGATGCACAGGGCAATGCTCACGGCTTACGCTATCCTATGACATGGTTTTCCTATATCTTGTACGCATGGCGATACTCGGCAAAAAGTCTACCGTGAAAAAAGGCTTTTGCCTGCTTCACCCCTTTCGCAAAAGGCTTGTTGTGCAGAGCGATGACGAACTGAAATATGCGGCAAAGGTAAGCGCACTTTTAAACTATGGCAAGGTTTGCGATGACCTTGCCGATGAAAAGGGCTTCAAACGTTTCATAAAAAAACTGCTGAAGCCGTTTTTCTCCGCTTCAAAACGCAGAGCAAAGCTTGACGAGTTATACGCAAGCATCGAGTTAAGGCTGAAAGAGCTTTCAGAAATCGAGTCGCAGAAGCTGCAAAGCGTTGACGCACCTGCCGAGCTTTTCGGCAAACTGCTATCCGACGTTTTTGCCTTCGGCTTTGACGGTGATAACGCAACACTTGCAAGAGAAATCGGCTTCCGCACGGGCAGGTTTATTTATGCCGTTGATGCCGCCGACGACATTGCAAAGGACAAAAAAAGCGGCTCATACAACCCGTTTTTACTGCTCTATGGCGGTGAAATCGGACAAAATCAAAAAAACATCATCGAAATGTCTATGAAATACGACCTCACCGCACTTGCGGCGGCTATTGACCTGATAGACGACGGTGAACTCGTTAAAATAATCAAAAACATCATCTATCTCGGAATGCCAGATGCCGTGCATAGGGCATTGAACGAAAAACAGGAGAAAAAAGTTGAACAGAAATCCATATGAAGTTTTAGGCGTAAGCGAAAATGCTACCGATGACGAAATCAAGGAAGCATACCGCTCGCTTGCAAAAAAATATCACCCCGACAAATACATGGACGACGGGCTTAAAGAAATGGCAAATGCCAAGATGCAGCAGATAAACGAAGCATACGATGCCATCAAGGAAATGCGTGCAAACGGCTCGTCATACAGCTCTTCATCCTACGGTGGCTCGTCATATGACTACGGCACAGGCACGAATTTTGCTGAAATCCGCCGCATGATCAACACAGGTCGCTACAGTGCGGCAGAGGCAGAGCTTTCCAAAGTCCCTGCCGCTTCCCGCGATGCAGAATGGCACTTTTTAAGCGGCTGCATTCTTCTTCGCCGTGGCTGGTATCACGATGCGACAAAGCATTTTGACACGGCATGCAGCATGGATCCTAACAATCAGGAATACCGCAACGCACGTCTTCAGGTTGAAAAAATGTCGCAGAGTTACACAAACAAGGCAAACGATGAATGCGGAGGCTGTGTCCCCTGCTTTTGCGATTGCGACTGCTGTTCTCAGCTCATTTGTGCGGACTGCTGTTGCGAGTGCATGGGCGGCGACCTTATAAGCTGTTGCTGATGAAAAACACAAAAAAACTCACCTTTTCTGCGGTGCTTTCAGCACTTGCGGTTGCTATTATGTATATCGGCTCTGCCCTTGAGGTGCTGGACTTATCAACTGCGGCACTTGCCTCAATGTGCGTTTTGCTTGTACTCGTAGAGCTTGGTATGAAATACGCATTTTTAACCTATGCCACAATAGGTGTGCTTTCTCTGCTGATTCTGCCGATGAAGTATGCGGCGATAATGTTTGTCGGATTCTTAGGCTTTTACCCCATGGCAAAGGCATTTTTCGAGCAGAAGTTCCGTGGCATGCTCTGTCTTGTGCTTAAAATTCTGCTACTCAACGTATGCACCTTTGCGATGCTCCTTCTGGTGCGATACGTAATGACTGAGGCACTATGGTTTGAGATCATGGTGCTGGTGCTTGCCAACATCGTATTTGTGGTGTATGACTTCGCGCTGACAAGACTTTTGCGTGTCTACGTATTCAAATGGCGTAAAATGCTTAAAATTAAGTTTTAAATGCGGTTGCAAAAGCAACCGCATTTTGCTATAATAGCATCAGCAGATAAAGAGGAAGCAGGTGAAAATCCTGCACGGGCACGCCGCCGTAAGTCATTTTTTGCAAAATTGCCGTGTTGCCACGCACGGTACGTGTACTATAACACGGTCATTGGTTTTTCCGAGAAGGCATTTTGCAGCATATGACAAGTCGGAATACTCGAAATCAAATTCATCCTTTGCGAGTGCCTTTTCAGGATGAAGCGACAACATTCATTAAAGTGAGGAAAAAACATGAAAAAGAATAATTTATTTGTTCGTATTTCGCTTGCTTTGACACTTTTACTGCTTGTGGCGGCGGTATTTGTCGGATGCGGTGCACCTGAGGAAACCTACACGGTTGACCGCGGCGAAAACATTGAAAAAATCGGCGACGGTGCAAACACATTTGTGTTTGTTGCCACCTTTGAGGACAAGACCGAAAAGGTTTATGAGGTTTCAACCGATGCCCAGACTGTTGGCGAGGCACTCACCGCCCTTGAACTAATCGACGGCGAGGTGGGACAGTTCGGCCTTACCGTTGAAACCGTGTGCGGAGTTACCGTTGACTTTGGTGCTGACTCCTCGTATTGGGCAATATACGTTGACGGCGAATATGCCATGACGGGAATTGACCAGATAAAGTGCAGCGACATAAAAGAGGTTGAACTACGCTTTGAAAAGTTCTGATAAAAAGCGGCTCACCACGCATGAGATTGCAGTTTTTGCCCTGCTCGGTGCCATTATGCTTGCAAGCAAAACTCTGCTTGAAGCGGTGCCTAACATACATCCCGTAACAATGTTGCTCATGACATATACGGTTGTTTACCGCAAAAAAGCGATTTTCCCGCTCGTCATCTATCTTGTGCTTGACACCCTTAAATGGGGTATTATGACAATGGTGCCGTATTTTTACATATTTCCGCTTTGCTGGCTCTGCACCATGGCAGTGCCACGCTCGCTATCACGTGGCAAACAGCAGCTTTGCTACACCGTAATCTGCACACTGTTCGGCTTGCTTTTCGGCACACTGTATGCACCGTGGCAGGCGTTTGTGTTTATGAAAAGCTTTGAGCTGTCAAAAATTGCGGCATGGATTGTAGCGGGACTGCCATATGACCTGATACATGCGGCAGGCAATTTTGCGGCGTCGTTTTTGATTTTGCCTATTGCGGCACTGATACGAAAGATAGATAGGTAAAATATTGTTTAGTTTATTAACGAAGCCCCTCATCCGTCGACCTACGTCGACACCTTCCCCCGAGGGGGAAGGCTCATTAACAAAGGCTTCCCCCTTGGGGGAGGCTCCCGCGATGAGCGGGTGGTGAGGGGTAGCCGCATCGCGGCGTTTCATCCCCATAAACATTAATTTACCGTATTATTTTACATACATACAAAAACAGCCATGTGGGTTCCACATGGCTGTTTTGTTAGTGACTTGCGTTTCTCCATTGCGTGAAGCTTGATTCTGTATGCAATACCCATAATCTGTACGGAAATAAGCGGTGTGAGTGCAACGAGTGCAACCGCACCGAAAGCATCTGTCATGATGTTTCCGCCGAGCGTTGCACAGGCACCGATACAAAGCGGAACAAGCAGAATGCTAAGCGCAAGCACAATGCCCGTGATAGGCAAAACTGCGGAAAGAGATTCCATTATTTTAGCTTTAAGTTGCGGATTCATTCACGGAACCTCCTTTACAAATATACATTATATTTTATTATAACAAGTTGATAAAAATTAGTCAATGGCAGAGCCTACAATAAAATAAAAAACTGCCACTATAATTGTGACAGTTTGTAAAGACACGGTTCAAGTGCGACACCCTCGCGGTGCGGAGTGTCATACTTTTCAGAAACCGAGATGACATCACGTACAAAAGCACTTGCCACCGCAACGGATTTCGCAAAGCTTGCACCACCAAGCATTTTGCCGAGAAGCACACTTGCAAACAAATCGCCCGTACCGGGGTAGGAACCGCCCTCACGGTGCAGATTTACCGAAAACGGGGAATGGTCTATCGACTTATCGCTAAGGTCAAGTGCGGCAGTTGCAACGTTTGAGCATTTATCGGTGACTATGCCCGTAATTGCAATGCGTTTGGGGCCGAACTGTGCAAGCGAGAACAAAAGGTCGTTAACATACGAATTAAGCTCTGCCGAGGTCATTGAAGTTGTGTCTTTGTACTCTTTATCGCAGAGCATACACGCCTCTGTAAGGTTAGGAACAATAACGTCGCCCAAGGTGCAAAGATGGCGCATGCGTTCAACAAGTCCTTTTGTACACGATGAATACAGAACGCCGTCATCACCAAAAACGGGGTCAACAAGAGTCAGCGTATTTTTATTCTTGAAGCGAAGAATAAAATCCTCGATCACATCGCACTGCTCTTCGCCCGAAAGAAAACCAGTGTAGATGGAGTCAAGAGTTATACCAAGTTCTTCCCAGTGCTTTGCAATAGGCTTTATGCTATCGCTCATATCACGGAAATAGTATCCGTCAAATCCGCCTGTATGAGTGGAGAGAAGTGTTGTTGGCACAGGCAAAACCTGTACTCCCATAGCAGAAAGCGAAGGAATAACCACCGTTAATGCACATCTGCCGAACGCAGACAAATCATGAAGTGCCGCCACGCGCTTAATTGCCTTTTGCACCGTTGTTATCCTCCCTTTCATAAAATTTACATTTCATTATACACCACCACTTGTTTTTTTGCAAGTATAACTTTGATTTCTTTCATTTTTTTGCCCCACCGCACTTGACATGTCAAGCTTTTTCGTTTATAATGAATATGTGTAACTATACTCTCTATCAGTGTATTTATGCATTGATAACGTTTTTTACATATCCAAATTTTCACAAGGAGGTACCAAAGCAATGATGATTTACATTGCAGTCGGTGCCGTTGCCTTGATTGTAGGATTGCTGCTTGGTGCAGCTATCGGTATAGCCTATCGCCGCAACGTTGCGGAAAAGGAAATCGGAAGTGCCGAAGAGCAGGCAGCAAAAATTGTTGAAGATGCCATAAAGGCAGCAGAAAGCAAAAAGAAGGAAGCTTTGCTTGAAGCGAAAGAGGAAATTCTCCGCAACCGTACGGAAACCGAGAACGAACTCAAGGAACGCCGCAAGGAAGTTTCACGTCTTGAGCGTAGAATTCAGCAAAAAGAAGAAACACTTGACTCAAAGACCGATGCTCTTGAGAAAAAGAACGAACTTCTCGACCAGAAAATCAAGGAGACGGAAGATCTCCGCGACGAAGTTAAGAAAACGCTTGATTCGCACATTGCGATTCTTGAAAAGCTTGCAGGCTTTACAAAGGAACAGGCGAAGGACGAACTTCTCTCACGCGTAGAAACAGCACTGACACACGAAAAAGCTCTTAAGATCGCTCAGTACGATGAGCAGTTCAGAGAAGAAGCAGATGAAAAAGCAAAGAATATACTTTCTCTTGCTATCCAGCGTTGCGCTGCTGACCACGTCAGCGAAATTACAATTTCTACCGTTCAGCTCCCCAATGAGGATATGAAGGGCAGAATCATCGGGCGTGAAGGCAGAAACATCCGTGCTATCGAAACTCTTACAGGTGTAGACCTCATAATCGACGATACTCCCGAAGTTATCACTATTTCAGGATTTGACTCGGTTCGCCGTGAGATTGCAAGACTTGCTCTTGAAAAACTCATTGCCGACGGTCGTATCCATCCCGCAAGAATCGAAGAAATGGTTGAAAAAGCTCGCCGTGAGGTTGAAAACACAATCAAGCAGGCGGGTGAAAAGGCTATCTTTGAAACCGGCGTGCACGGCTTACATCCCGACGTTATCAAACTCCTCGGCAGACTCAAGTACCGTACAAGCTACGGTCAGAACGTGCTTCGCCACTCTATCGAGGTTGCACTCCTCTCCGGTATCATTGCCGATGAAATTGGCGCAGACAGTGCCGTTGCAAAGCGTGCAGGCTTGCTCCACGATATCGGTAAGGCCCTTACCCAAGAGGTTGAGGGTTCGCATATCCAGCTCGGTGTCGAGGTTGCTAAAAAGCACAAGGAAAGCAAGGAAGTTATTAACGCTATCGAGGCTCACCACGGTGACGTTGAGGCAGATTCGCTTATCGCATTTATCGTGCAGGCGGCAGACGCTATCTCGGCAGCCCGTCCCGGTGCAAGACGTGAAGACCTTGAAAACTACATCAAGCGTTTGCAGAAGCTTGAAGAGCTTGCAAATGACTTCAAGGGTGTTGAAAAGACCTTTGCTATTCAGGCAGGCCGCGAAATCCGCGTAATGGTTAAGCCTGAAGAGGTTACCGACGATCAGATGACAATTCTCGCTCACGAAATTGCCGTTAAGATTGAAAGTGAAATGGACTACCCCGGTCAGATCAAGGTTCACGTTATCCGTGAAAGCCGTACAATCGACTTTGCAAAATAATCAAAATAAAAACTGCTTCGGTCGCCGAAGCAGTTTTTTGTAAAAACAGAAAGGAAAATTAAAGTTTAGGGGAGTAATTGTCAGAACCTTTTAAGGAAAGGTTCCGACACCTCCAAACCTTTTTGGTAAAAATTATTGTCTATAGCCATGGCTATTCATTAAAATTTTTGCAGTTTTTCTTTGGTTCTTTCTTCTTAAGAAAGAACACCTTCGTTTCTCCCCATAAACTTTTTTACAAATTACCTTATGAAACTTTTAATTCTCGGAGATATTGTCGGCAAAAAAACCGTTGAATATCTGTCAAAGAATTTGTGGTCACTCCGCAAAGTAATGCACATCGACACGGTAATCGCAAACGGCGAAAACGCAACCGACATAATGGGACTCTCTCCCGACGATGCAAAAACGCTCCTTGACGGAGGTGTTGACGTTATCACGGGCGGCAACCACATCTTTCACAACCGCGCAATATATCAGATGCTTGACGATAGCCCTGTAATTATCCGTCCTCTCAATGCCCCTGCTGCAGCCCCCGGTGTCGGCGAAACGGTATTTGAGGCCTGCGGCTACAACATACTCGTCATAAATTTGCTCGGCATGTTTGGAATGGACTATGCACAGAATCCTTTTGAGGCCGTTGACAAAGCACTCAAGCGTAATGAGGGCAGATATGACTTTGCAGTTGTTGACATGCACGCTGAAGCAACCGCTGAAAAAATTGCCATGGGTTACTATCTGAATGGCAGAGTCGCCGCAGTTGTAGGCACGCATACTCACGTGCAGACCGCCGACGAGTGCATACTTGACGGTGGCACCGCTTATATCACCGACCTCGGTATGTGCGGCCCTACGGGCGGGGTACTTGGTACGGACAAAGACGTTATTCTCAGACGGTTTACAACAGGGCTGCCACAAAAATTTACCGTTGCAAACGGTGAAATCAAGCTGTCGGGTGTTGTAGTTACTATCGAAAACAACAAAGCAACCAACATAGAAAGATTATAAACTTTTACGAAATGTTCATTTTTCTGTCACAATTCATCTGTATACTCTAAAATATAGGATATTATGACAGAAAGGAAAATAACATGAACGTTTTAAAAGTATCTTCAAAGTCTAGTGCAAATTCAGTTGCAGGTGCTCTCGCCGCCGCTATCAGAGATGACGGTGCAGCAGAAATTCAGGCAATCGGTGCCGGTGCAGTAAATCAGTCCGTCAAGGCAATCGCTATTGCTTCAGGTTTTCTTGCTCCCACAGGTGTTACCATCTTCGCTCAGCCCAATTTTGAAGAAATAGAAATTGACGGTGAAGAACGCACCGCTATCAGATTCAAAATCACTTCTAAAAAGGATTAAGAAATATTTAAACAAATATCTTGACAAAATAAGGAGAAAATGGTAAAATATTGGCAGAAAATAGAAATTTAATCCTTTGATTCTCAGGAGGTGTTATTATGAAATCTACAGGTATTGTCAGAAAAATCGACGGTCTTGGCAGAATCGTTCTCCCTATTGAGCTCCGCAAGCATATGGAAATCGCAACAGGTGATGACATCGAAATTTTCGTTGACGGCAACACTATTGTGCTTGAAAAGTATTCTCCCTCATGCGTTTTCTGCGGTAGCAAAGATAATCTGGTTGATTATGAAGGCAAAAACGTTTGCAAATGCTGTCGTGAAAAGCTTGGTAATATGTAAAATAGAAAAACGGTATCGGCAAAGCCGATACCGTTTTTGTTATGCGGTTAAATTAAAGTTTATGGGAGGAACAGCGACGAGCAATAATGTAGGGCGGGGGTTTATCTCCCGCCGCAAGCCGTCATTAGATGTTATACATGCGGCAGGAGCAAGCCCCTGCCCTACCGGTTTGTGGTTCCCATTCACTTCGCTAAACATTAATTTATGTTACGGCTACGCAGAATGAACCTTTGTGAAAGTCCTCGACGTGTTTTACCAAAACCGATGCGTTTCACGCATCGAGGAGAGGACATATTGCGTGGGAACATGAGTAAAACAATTTGCAGGTAGTCAGGCACGCTATTATATCTGCGAATTGAGTTCATGCATGCTTCGCTTATCAAGCTTTGAAACGTCGGGGATTTCATAGCGATTATCGTTAGTATCTCGAATCAAAATTCTGCCACGTGGGAAAATTTTGATATCGGTATATCTGGCTTTAATCTGGAACGTACATTGACCGTGGTCGGTCATAACCGTCCAACGGTTTATACTTCCCTTTTCATAAACCTCCAGAACCTCGGTTATCATCGGTACAATATAATATTCCTCAAGTATCTCACGAATCAGGTCACGGCTTTTTTTGTCAAGCGAGGAAAGCGAGCGTATTATACCGTGTTCTTTACCGTCTGCATCAAGCAGGGATATGTAGTTATCCGCATCATTTACGGGAAAAAGGCGGCGTGGCTCAAGGTCTTCTATAACGGTGCCGTCAGCACAAATCATATCAACCGTTACAAAATCATGGCGTTTAAACGTAACGCCGCCGTCAATATAATTTCTTGCCATTATCCGAATCCCTCCTCCTTCTTATCCGCCTCTGCCTGCTCTGCCATCGTCTGTATCTGAACAAGCTTGTAGTACTTACCCTTGGCAGCAATAAGCTCCTCGGGTGTTCCCATTTCTAAAATCTTACCCTTATCAAGCACCACTATCTTATTAGCCTTGCGGAGCGTTGAAAGTCGGTGTGCAATCATAATAGTTGTGCGTCCCTTGATAAGCCCCTCGATAGCGCCCTGAATAAGACTCTCCGTTTCGGAGTCAACCGAGGCAGTTGCCTCGTCAAACACAAGCATGCGAGGATTCATAAGCACGGTTCTTGCTATCGAAACTCGCTGTCTTTCACCGCCCGAAAGACCTACGCCACGCTCACCGAGCATCGTATCGTAGCCATCGGGTAGACGTGCAATAAACTCGTGTGCATTTGCAATATCGGTTGCGGCAAACACGTCTTCAGGTGTCGCATCGGGATTACTGAATGCGATATTGTTGTAAACCGTATCACGGAACATCATCGAATCCTGCTGAACATAGCCAATCTGTCGGCGGAAATGTGCAAGGTCGATATCACGGATATTTATGCCGTCAACAAGGATCTCACCCTCGTAGTCATCGTAAAAACGCATGAGCAGGTTTACAAGCGTAGACTTACCCGAGCCTGTTGTGCCGACGATTCCCACGATGTCGCCCTCTTCGATGGTGAGGTTTACACCCGAAAGAGTCATCTTTGTGCGGTCATACGAGAAATTGATGTTCTTAAACTCGATTTTTCCACGGAGCTCAGGGCAGTTGCCGCTGCCTCTGTCCGCTTCATCCTCGGCATCGAGGATATCAAGCACACGCTCTGCCGAGGCAAGAGCATTCTGATAGGAGTCGTTAAAGTTTGCAAAAAAGTTTACAGGGCCGTAAAACATTGATGCATATGAGATAAATGCAACCAACGTACCGAGCGTAACCTCGCCGAGGACAACGGTTTCACCGCCGCTTTGCGAAAAGATTACCCATGCACCGCCTATGCCCCATATAAGAAGTTGTCCGAGGTGAACAAAGAACGAAACGAAGTTCGGGAAAGCGGTGGAAATACGTGAACTCTTACGGTCGATCTGCAGCCACTCGTTTGTGTAATAACTGAACTTGTCGCTGCTGCGTGACTCTGCCGAAAACGACTTTACTACACGCACACCGGGGAGAGTATCGGTGAGATTTGACACAACCGAAGCCCATCTGCGCCACACCTTGCGGTGATACGGGAGAATCATTTTGCCGAAAATTCTTGTTCCGACAACGATAAACGGAATCGGAAGAAGCGTAATGAGTGCAAGCTTCCAGTTGTTCGCCATCATGATAAAGGCAATACCGATGAGCGTGAATATCTGCACTACAACTTCCTGCGAAAGTCTTATCATGAACTGTTCGATTGTCATGGAGTCACCGTTGACACGGTTGATTACCGAGCCTGTTGTGGTTTTATCGTAAAAACGCATATTTAACTTTTGCGTTTTTGCAAACAGATTATTACGCAGGTTGGTAACGATGTTAGCCGCACTGTAACGCAGGCGATAAGAACGTATGATACCCACCACAAGCTGAACAAGATATGCCGCAAGCAGTACACCCACAACCTCAAGTAGCATCTTCATATCGCTGCTTGGGATAACGTTGTCAACCAGATTTGCAGTCATGGTAGGAAGCAGCATCGAAATTCCCGTTGTGACAAGCGAAAGCACCATGCAGAGAATCAGGTTTGGTAATTCCGGCTTTGCAAACGGGATAAGCTTGCCCCAGATACGGCGTTTTGACTGACAAGCTATGCACTCGGCACCTGCGTGAAGCAGACGTCTGCCGCATTTCGGACAGAAAAGCATCGCCTTTTCGTAGCCTGCCGCCACCGCATCATAAGCATAGCTCTTGGCTTCTTCATCGTCATTCGCCATCTTTTTGATATACGTGGCCGCCATCTCGCAAAGAGTGGCAACCGAATATGTAAAGCGGAAAATAACGCATTTTTCACCGTTCTTTTTTGTGAGGGTGAGCCGTGCATTTCCGTACATACGCTTCACAGCGGCGTTCTCGACGTCCTCATGCTTTACCGTGTGCAGGATATGCATGTCGCTGTCAAGCGATATACTGCGTTTTTCGGTAACGGCTAAATAGCTCACGTCATATTTTGCCTCTAAAGTCAAATCGCCGACGATTGCAAAAAGGATTTTTTCATCATTTTCGCAAACCTCGGCGCATACGGCTTGAAGCTTTTCAAAAAGCTCCTCTGAAATTGTTTTGTTAATAAGAATACCGTTAATATTCATACTCAAATCCTCCTACCCGCTTAAGGGGGATGGGTATTGTTCACCTTGATGATACCATTTTAAAACCGGAATTTGAAGTCTTTATCCGCTTTTTTGGGCAATCCTACAATCTTTTTGGAGGAGTCTACAAAAAGCATGGCGGGTTTTTAACAAATGCTCCAAACAAAAATCAAAAAATGCAGGAAATCCTGCATTTTTTATGTTCAATTAGCTAATTCACGTTCATAGCAAAATAAATACTGCTGTGCAATTCCGCCGTAAATACCCGTCCTTGCCGTGTCTAATTTTCCGTCAAAGCGATTGGCTATTATACGTTTCACCCAAACGTCTACAGGGAAAGAGGAGTAGTCCTCAACAGCAAAGAGCCTTATGCAGTTTGCAACCTTTTCGCCTACGCCAAGCACCTTTAAAAGCTCCTCACGTGCGTTTGCAGGAGTAAGCTTTGCAAGGTCAAGCTCGCCGCTTGCGACACGCCTTGCCGCATCGGCGATGTACTTTGCACGGTAGCCGAGTTTCAGCAGTGCAAGCTCGTCTTCACTTACCTTTGCAAGTGCCTCGGCGGTGGGAAAAGCGTACTTTACTCCGTATTCGGTTTCTATCTGTGTGCCGTACTTTTCAGAAATCGCCTCTATGAGTTTTGATATTCTCGGAATGTTGTTGTTCTGCGAAATTATAAACGAGCAAAGCGTTTCAAATCGCTCCTGTGCGAGTATACGCAGTCCTCCCGTTTTTTCTATTGCGGCACGCATAAAAGCATGATTATCAAAGTCACAAAGAATCTGTTCCTTTATCACGCTGTAGTCACGGTCAAGCGAAAGATAGTGAAGCCACAAGCTTTCAACCTCTTCTTTCGGCGCACCGAAAATATGTACGTTGCCGTCACCGTCGCTTGCAAAACGCATATACCTTGAGTATGCAACACCACGGTACTCACATTTGTAAGCTGTGTCTGTAGCTTTGGAAAATCTGAAGCATTGACCGCATGTAAACGTGCGTTCTATATCATAATCGGGTGCAAAAACGTAAAATCCGCCTGCTCCGTTTTCATTAATTTGCATATTCTTCTTCCCTTTACTGAAAAAATATATTATAATAGTATCATAAATCAGAGATTAAATCAATGGAGAAAGCAAATGGAAAAAATATATACGATACCCGTCAACGAGGCGTTTGAAGCCTCTGCCGCCGACAAGGCTTGCGGATGCCCTTTCTGTGCACTCTACAACAAGCTTGAATTCAACGAAATTGATGCCGTGCTCGGTGCCGCAATGATGGAACCTGACATAAGAATCGAAACTAATAAAAAAGGCTTTTGCAAGGAGCATTTTGACATTATGTTCGGCTACAAAAACCGCCTTGGCCTTGCACTTATTCTTGAAAGCCATCTTGGCGAAAACCATAAGGCGGCTTTCCCCAAAGGGCTGACCTCTCTCGTTGCAAACGGCGAGAAGAAACTCTCTGAAATGACAAAAAGCTGCTACGTATGCGACAAAATCGAGTTTCACTTTGCCCACATGCTGGACACTGCGGCACTTCTCTATACCGAGGATATGGAATTCCGCAAAAAGTTTGCGGCCCAACCGTATTTTTGCCTGCCGCACTACACACGCATGATGGAATATGCAAAGGCAAAGATGCCTAAAAAGGTTTTTGCCGACTTTGAAAAGGTTGCAAAAGGAATCGAGGAAGCGTATTACGCAGAGCTTACCGAGGACGTTTCGTGGTTCTGCAAAAAATTCGACTACCGCTATGAGGAAGAGCCCTGGAAAAACTCAAAGGATGCGGTTGAACGTGCAATTAAATTCCTGCGCAGCGATTTGCACACAATGAACAATAAGAAGTTATAAAAAATGGTATCGGTAAAACCGATACCATTTTTTATTTTATTTTACAAGAGTTGCTGTGTTGGTCTTTGCATCCCATGCGATGTTATCGTTGGAAACACCGAGTGCATTTGCAATTGCACGTACGGGGAGGTAGGTGCGGTTGCTCTCAATGATTGCAGGAGAGTCGAGTTCAACTCTGCTGCCGTTAACAGTCATGTAAGGCTGGTCGATGGTTACAACGATTGTAGTTGTAGCATTTGAGAGTGTTGCAGTTCTTGTAGCCGCATCCCACTTGATGCCGTCATTAGCAACGCCGAATGCGTTTGCAAGGAATCTTACGGGAAGCATTGTACGGTTGTTACGGTTGATAGGTGCCGCATCAAGAGTCTGTGCCTCACCGTTGATGTAAGCGGTGGTGGAGTTAATGGTAAGCTTAACCTCGGTTTTCTTTGGAGTGCCGCTTGCAACGGTGTCAAAGAATGCAAGCTGTTCATCAGTAGGTGCAACGTTTGCATAGTTAAGAGTATACTTTGCATCCTTATATTCATTTGCCGCCTTGAATGCTTCTTCATTAACGGTACCGTTGTACAGACAGTTATCGCAAGCGATGCTCTCGATAGTACCGCCGGTCCAATTTACTGTAGTTGACTCAAGCACGTTGCGAAGGTCAAGCTGCTTGATGCTACCGCTCTTTACGTTAACGGTTGCGGTGTTTGCATGGTATGACTGGTCACCGCCAAGCTGAATAAAGTCACGGATAGTCGCACCGTCAACGTTAATCACGATATCGTCAGCAGAATTCGACTGTGCGCATCCGCCGTAAATTCTCGCAACGGAACCTCCAAGCAGATTGATGGTCTGTGTTCCCTCAAATACCATCTGGTTTTCAAGTGCATTACCTCTGGTATAGCCGATTACGCAATAGTAAGAGCCGCTTTCAACGGTAACACTACCGTTTGTTTCAAGCGGGATATCGGTTGTATTGGAAGCAACCTGATAACCGCCGACAATATATGCCTTGTACTCTGCAATTTCAATGCCGGTGCCGAAAACAATATCATGCCATCTGCAGATAAAGAGCGGAGCCGAAGCAAATTCGATCTTTGTATTCTCAATAATCGTGTCGCCGCAGAAATAGTAACGGTTCATCGAAGCGTGACCGAACTTGAAGCCGCCGTCATAATAGTTCTCACCGTCATAAGAGGTTATAGTGATTTTTACGTTATGCTCGGTTTCATGGTTGTGTCCCTCATCGAAAGGAACCATGTTGATAAGTACAACCGTACCGTCAACGCCCTCGTCTACAAACTTCTGGATAGCTTCGTTTACAGAGCTCATTGAGGTTTCGGGAGTAAGACCGTCGCCCATACCTACGTCTGAAACATAGAGCTTAAGGGGAGTTACGTTGTTCTTTTCAGCCTTTTTATCAAGAACGGTATACTTTGCAATACCAACGTCTACCGCACCCGAAACCTTGGAGCCGTCTTCGTAGGTTGCACTGTCAACTACGTCGATAAATGCATGTGCGGCAAGTCCCTTGCGAACTATGAGAGATACTGTTCCGTCGGTAACCTCATGGGTAATAGCATCTGCAATGCTCTTGGACATTGCACCCACCTTGCCGCCGAGGTAATATATATCAGTATGGCCCATAACGTTGTTTGCATTTACTGTTCCAACGTCACCGCCGTTAATAGTAACCTTTGCATCCTTGTTAAGACGTCTTGTTGAGTCGCCGCCCGTATAAATGGAGGTAATCTGACCGCCGTTGATTACGATATTGGCGGAGCCTGAATAGGAGCCGTTGAT
This sequence comes from Eubacteriales bacterium, assembly GCA_045538895.1. Lineage (GTDB taxonomy): Bacteria > Bacillota > Clostridia > Oscillospirales > CAG-272 > UMGS902. Next base: position 38,923 of record JAZQEH010000035.1, on the reverse strand, counting down.
AGAAGCACCGTAGATATTCTTGATTGTACCGCCGTTAACGGTAATATTGGAGGTGCCACGGAACGTAACTACGCCTTTACCTCGTGAAAAACCAACTACGTTTGCGAAAGTACCACTGTTAATGGTGATAGAGGAATCAAGATTCTTTTCAACCTCGCTTGTTGCGTCCTGATAGCCGCCAACTACGGTAAGCGAGTTTGTGGTGAGTCCGCTACCGAAAACTATGGGGAAAAAGCGGCATACGAACATACCGCTCTTAGCGGTGTTGGCACTGCCGTAATTGAATTTCATCTTTTCAAAGACAGTAGGACCGTTGAGATAATAACGGCTGTACTGTGGATGATTAAATATGAAGGTACCGCCTGTAACGGTTACAACGCCGTCATGCACGGGTTCCTCAAAAGGCTCGGTAAGTGTATATGTATCCTTAATTACAACGGTACCGCCGTTTGCCACACACTGTATTGCATAAGCAAAATCGTTTGTGGGGGTATCGGCTGTCTTACCGTCGCCTGTACCGTTATCACTTACATAAACGGTGTCAAGTGCCGCCATACCGATGCAAAGCATCAAAGATACGGCAAAGGCAATCAAAGCAAAAGAAATCTTTTTCATAACTGTCCTCCCAAATTGGTTTATATATATTATACCCTATCATGGGCTACTCTTCAAGGTAAAAATAGTGAACAATACACAACTTTTTTTAAGACTGCAAATATTTTTTTACATAACATATCCGTCAAGCTCTCTTATGCTGACGGGAGAAGTAAACGAATCGCAGAAGAAATAATACTCAAGGTACTTTATCTGTGCTTCGTGCATCGTTGCCACGATTATAAAGACCTCGCCGCTGCCGCCGCCTGCATAGATGTCAACAATCTCGCCGCCGATATATCCGTCAGGCAAGGAAACTTCACATTTGTAAATCTCGCTTTCCTCCTCGGAGGTGCGGTTTTCAATATAATATTCAAGTCCGCTTTCAAAGAGGTAAAACATCGGATTTCCGCCAACCGGACCTGCCGAGAGCATAGCCTTTGCATCAGGCAGAGAATCAACGCTTTTTAAGCTTGCCTGTGACGCCGAAAGCTCACCGTAAAGAAAATCGGTTACAAAGGCTTCGGTTGTGGCTTCACTTTCCTCGGTTTTGCCGCACGCCGAAAGCAAGAGGGTTAATATAATCAAAAACGTTATAAGCCTTTTCATAAAATATCACCTCAATATTAATTTTAACAAAAATTCACTTATTTGTCTATAGCGTATTTTATTGACATGACAAACCCAAAAATGCTATAATATTACAAAATATTCTGAAAGGTTACGTTTTATGGATTTACGTACTATACTTTTAGTTTTAGCGGCACTTTTGCCTGCTATTATTCTCTGCATTTATGTATTCAAAAAAGACCGTGTGGAAAAAGAACCGGTAGGACTTTTGCTTTTGTTGCTCGGTCTTGGAGTTCTTTCATGCTTCCCTGCCGCAAAAATTGAGGGACTGCTGTTCGGTATTATTGACACTGTATTCGAGCCGTTTACGTTTGAAGAAGGCGGATTGCTGTACATGAACTCCACGCCTTTCCGCTTCTATCATATTTGTGAAAACTTTATCGGTGTTGCCCTTGTTGAAGAGGGACTCAAATGGCTTATACTCTTCTTTGTAACACGCAACAACAAAAACTTCAACTATCTTTTTGACGGTATAATATACGCAATCTTCGTTTCGCTTGGATTTGCCGCATATGAAAACATCCTGTACGTTACCGAATACGGCTTTGGCAATGCACTTATGCGTGGCATTTTGTCCGTTCCAGGTCACATGTTCTTCGCTGTTTTCATGGGATACTACTACAGCACGTGGAATATTCACAACATTGCAAAGAAACTTGAAGCAGACTTTGCAGAAAAAGGTATTATAAGCGTAAGATACCCCGTTTCTTCTGCGAAATACCTTATTTACAGTTTGCTCATTCCCGTTCTTGCACACGGCTTTTACGACTACGCACTCTCGGTTGACTCCTGGTTTATGCTGATTGTATTCTACCTTTTCGTAATCGGAATGTATATTTACTGCTTCGGTAAAATCAAAAAAGTATCAAATTACGATGAACATGAAAACAAATATGCTCTCGCAATTCTCATTAAAAAATATCCGCATTTGCAAGCACTCTTTACTAAAACCAAATAAAAGAATTGCCATGGCTTTCGCCATGGCAATTCTTTTATTTAATAAGCTTTGCTTCGTATACCGTTACGTTTGAATCATTGACAAACATTGTTAAAATGTTGTCGCCATCCTTGTTTGCAAGGATAGGAATGTAAATCGTAATCTTGCCGCCGTTTGTCGGGAACAGAGGTGTTCTCGAATGGAACGCACGGTTAAGACGTGTAATAGCCTCAATTCGTTTTGCCGCATGGCTTGAATACGTAAGTTTAAGCCATACTTCCTTCTCGCTGCCGCCGTCAAAGTCGAAGCGGATCTGACCGTCATATGCACCGTTTTCGTTTGTTACACCGGATACGGTAACATCTGCTACGGAAATTTCATCAACCTGTGCAAGCGTCATTGCATCAATCGCAGCACTGCCGCCGTTTGCGGTTGTGGCAGGAAGCATAAGACCGATTTCCATGGTTTCTGCCGTTGCGGTAAATGCAAGCTCACGCTTAACGTATGAGCACATGTCGCTTTCGGGATATGTTGTTACGGTTTCGCCGGTCACCTCATCAGTTTCGGTAACAGCAACATAACGTGTTACGTAAACGTTTGAATCGTGAACGGTTACATAGTCGCTGATATCCTTGCCGCTCTCTCTTACAAACATATGTGCAGTCACACCGTCACCTGTACGGATCTGTGCGGTGAGCTTATAGGTTTCGCCCACGGTAAGACCGCTTACAGTGGTATATGCAACGCTCTCGCCGCTTCCCTTTGAAGTGAGCTCAAGTGCATACGAGCCCATGAACGGGTCTGAGGGATTGCCGATAGTACCGCCGCTTACCTTATAGTCTGCGATGCCGTTTGATTCAAAATGCTCTGCATATACGTCATTTATGTTTGTAATTGTCTGCTTGGGGATATAGTAGTTGTTATCAAGTTTGAAGCCGCCGTTTTCATAAAGAATCTTTTCAAAGTTTTCCTGATAGAGATAAACAAGTTCCTTTATATTAAAGCGTTCCTCAAGACCTGCCGCATGCATCCAAGTGCCGGTTGAACCGTTGGGATCAAGAGGACGGTTTACGATAACACCGTTTCCATCCTGCCATACCTTTTGGTTGATAACGTTTTGGGTATCGGTATCAATGTGCGACCAACCGCAGACAACGCCTACAACACCGAGAGCCGTAGGAGTTGTAGAGTCGCCGCCGTGACCTGCAAGCGAAATAATCTTACAGGTGTTATAATAATCGCCATCACCGTAGAGAAGGCCGAGAATTATAAACGAGCAGTTGATGGAGGTGCATCCCATATAACCATTAACGTCATAGTTGTAGCTACGGAAAATCTGGTCTGCCTCAACAACTGCTTTACGCCAATCGCTTGGATACTTTGCGTAAAGTTTGAAGCACTCGTCAACAACATGGTCTTCCCACGAGCCCTCAGCAAATACCGCAGCCTGTGCGGTGCGGATGAGAGTGGGAATGTCGTTTTCAAAGTATGCCATTGAGTACATTGCCGCAAACATCTTAAGCCACTCTACAGGGTCACGGTCGGAGGTTGCAGAGCCAAACTTGTATGCAAGGTCAACTGCAAGGTCGGGCATACCGGGGGTAACCATACCGAGAGTTTCGTTAGCGATATAAGGCTCACCGCTAACGTTAAAGTTATTACCAACCTCGGTGATTCCTGCAAAAATAGGCAAATACTGATAACGCTTCATCTGACCGTATGCACCAACGTCACGGTTACCGCCGCCCATGTCATAAATGTCATATGCAACCCATGAATCGGTTATAACCTTGGAGTTTATTGTGCCGTACTTTGCATACATATCGCGGAGCATGTACTGATTAAAGATGTCAATTGAGAAGTCATCGTCGTTCCATACTTCCCAAATGCCGGTTTCTTCATTATATAAATGCTTGTCACTGTGAGGATTTATATCCTTGTGGTCGGCATATGCACCGTTACAAAGTTCAAAATAGCTGTCAGCCATCGCAATCATGGGGAGATTTGTTGCGGGGTCTCTTGCAAACTCATAACCCGAAAGGAAGCCAACTATCTGCGAGAGGAAGCCGAGTTTTGTCTTGTCAAGATATCTCGTTACGGAGATTACGTTGTAATCATCGGGGTTGAAGTCGGTTTCCGCCGCTTTTTCGGACTCAACAATGGACTTCATAAAACGGAGAATCTTGATAACCGAATAGTCACGGTCACCGTCAAACTCTGCCGCTGCAACGTCATACTTTGCATTGTCACTACCGAGGAAAAGCTTGATGTAGCAAGCAACGTCAAGCACGTTTACCGCATTATCCATATTGATGTCGCCCGCGATAAGGTAGCTATCGTCTGCACAGATATACGTGCCTGCGCTGTCAACATCAAAGGTGAGAAGACCGTCTGCAACGATGTCCGAATTAAGCTCAACGAGATAGTCACCGTCAACACGGTAAACGTTGCCGCTTGCTTCAGCAGGAATTCTTACAGAAATCTCGGTATTGTTTTCGGAAACTTCGTCAAAGGTAAACGCACCGTAAACCTCTCCACGGCGTGTGATGGCTGCAAGTTCTTCATCGCTTGGAGCGTTAAGTGCAACGTCTGCAGGAACATTTGCCGAGCTTATAACTCTGTCAAAGGCGGGAATAATTCTCTCATAATACATAGTTGCCGCCGCCTTGTCGCTGACACGGAGAACTGTGGGGTTATTAACGGTTACAACAGTTGAATCAGAGGTGCTTGTGAGAATTTTATGGAATGAGCCTATACTGGGCGTGTAGGAATCCCATATAAATTCAATAGAATTGATTGTTGCATTATGCACCGCCTTATATACCGTTCGGAGTACGGGTGAGCCTGTTAAGGTTACACGCACGTTTCCAACGGTAACACCGCTCGGATATGCCGAGCAACAAAGCAATGTGCGGACATCTGCGGTGCCGCCGATGTTGATATTAGCGGTTCCCTTGTAGCTTCCGTTAACGTTGTAAGCAAAAGGAACGATATAAAGATATTCGCCCGAAAGCACCGTTACGTTTGTGCTTGCAACGCTGCTCATGGATACGTTTGCAAAGTCCTTTTCAAAACCGCCGAGGATTGCAAATGATTTTGCAATAGTCGTGCCCGTGAGGTTTTCACCCGTAACGGTAATTCCCTCTCCGAGTGTAACAGGCTTGTGCTGACCTGCGATTCTGTAGAAACTGCCTTTTGATACGAAATCAATGTTTTCAAACACGGTTTCGCCACGGCATGCAAAGCGTACACCGTTAAACTGCCAGTTTGCACCTGCACTTTCACGGTAGTCTACACCACCGTAAACAGACGTGTAGGTGACCTTTGTATAGGTTCTTTGCGGAACATAATCCGCACTCTGGGTAAAGGGACCGCAAATAACAACGGTCGCCTCCGCCTTTGTATTGATTCTCGCAAGGGCCGCATCAAGCGTGCCTACAGCAGAGGATGCACTGCTGCCGTCACCCGTGCCGCCATCCTTTAAGAATATCACATTATCTGCGGCAGATGCTGCAAAAAGCAGCATCGCCGAGATAATTACAGTTAAAAGAAGATAATTTAAAAGTTTTTTCATTTTACCTCTTACCATCTCTCAATCACATTAACAAGCTCTACACTGTAAATGTACAGGCTTTCCGCACCGAGATTAAGCGTAATATTATAAGAAGTGTTACCCTTTGCAGAGATAACGGGGATATAGGTTGTGCAAACGTCGGTAGCAGCACCGGTCTTTGAGAACGGAACTGTGCCGTAGATTGCACCGTCAAGATTCATTGCACCGGGAACGATTTTGCCTGCGGTGTTTGCAAATGTAACCTTGAGGTAAGTTTCCTTATTGTCGTTTGCATTAACCGCAATACCAACTGCACCTGTGTACTTATTGTCAGCACTTGCATTGGTGATTGAAGCTGTACCCGTAACGTACTCGTCTACCTTGATAACCTCAAACTCATCAAACGAAGCATACTTGAACTCGTTTGTGCCCTTGGGGAGGCTACAGCCAACTTCCATAGTTTCAGCGGTTGCGGTAAAGGTAAGCTCACGCTTGATAAACTTGGTCTGGTCAGCAACTGCCGCAGTGGCAACAGGTGCCTTGCCTGCTTCTCTTGCAAAAACAGTGAGAGTTGTTGCAGCAGAAGCGTTTGCAAATACGGTAATACGATAGTCAGCACCAACGGTAAGTCCTGTAAGAGTGGTGTAGATCTCGCTTGCTTCCTTATCGCTGCCGAGTACACGTGCAGAGTATTCGCCTGCATATGCGGCAGAGGTAATGTCACCGTTGCCCTTTACTGTAAAGCCGTCAAGGGAGTTGTTTTCAAAGTCGCTGTAGAATACGGTATCGGTAAGAGCAAGATTGCTCTTGGGGATATAATAATTGCCGTTTTCGATCTTACCGCCGTTTGCAAGGAGAGTCTTTTCAAAGTTCTCCTTGTACATGTCAAGAATGTCGGCAAGCTTGATACGCTCGGGAAGACCTACGCAGAACATCCAGTATGCCTGATTCTCATGAGCATCAAGGTTTACAAGAATACCGTTGCCGTCCTGCCAGAGTTTTTCGTTGATGATTCTCTTGGATTCCTCGTCAACGCCCTTCCAGCCGCATGCAACAGCTACCGCAGAAAGACCTACGGGGTTGGTGGAGTCGCCGCCGTGACCTGCAAGACCGATAATCTTACACGTTTCGTAGAAATCGCCCTCGCCGTAAAGCAGACCGAGGAGAATAAACGAGCAGTTGATGCCGGTTTCGCCCGAATAGCTGTCAAGGTCAAAGTGTGCCTGATGGCAGAGCTTTTCAGCCTGTACAACCGCACGGCGCCAGTCGTTAGGATACTTTTCATAAAGTTCGAAAGCGATATCAATTACACGGTAAGGCTGGGAATCCTTGGGGAGAATTGCCTGTGCCTGACGCATCATTGCAGGGATATCGTCCTCGAAATATGCCATGGAAATAAGCGAGGTGAAATACTTGAGCCAGAGTGTGGGCTCACGGTCGGAGGTAACGGAGCCGAAAATGTCAGCCATCTCTATAGCTACGTTAGGCATACCTGCCGCAGTCATACCGAGAGTTTCGTTGCCGATATAAGGCTCGCCGTTTACGTTGTACTCGTTACCGAATTCGGTTGCGCCAACGTAAGTGGGGAGATAATTGAATCTTGAGAAGAGACCGTATGCGCCGTATGTGCGGTGACCGCCGCCCATATCGTATACGTTGTAGCCAATCCAGCCGTCCTTGATAATCTTGGTTGCAAACGTGCCGTACTTTGCATACATATCACGGAGGATATACTGGTCGAGAATGTCAATCGAGAAGTCGTCGTCATTCCATACTTCCCAGATGCCGGTTTCGGAGTTCTTCTTAAGCTTGTCCTCGTGAACGTTGTTCTTGTTATGCTCTGCATAAGGACCGTTCAAAAGCTCGAACCATGAGTCGGGCATTGCAAGACGGGGAGTGCCGTCGGAGGCTCTTGCAAATTCGTAGCCCGAAAGGAAGCCCGTGAACTGTGCCATGAAGCCTGCAAACGTCTTATCCTCATATTCTTCGATAGAGATTACGTTGTAGCCGCTTTCCTCTACGTCTGCGATGGGAGCACGGTTGATAGCAGCTTTAGCGGTCTGTGCCTCTTTAACTGCATCTGCCTGCTTTGCCGCAGTGAATACGCCGCCTGCGATAAGATTATCGTAAACACGGTTGCCGTTCTTTGCGGTTGCATAAAGGGTGTCCCAGGAGGTGCGGAATGCATCGCCACGCTTGAAGATGCTTCCTGTGCCGTCTGCCTTGGACATGCGAACCTTGTTTGCGAGCTTATAGGGGTTGTTCCATACGAAATCACCCTTTGCATCCTCATAACCTATTGCACGGAGCATAAAGGTAAGGAACTGCATTTCGTCAACAACACCGTCGGGGTCGAACTTGGTAGCACTTCTACCGGATGTAATGTTGTTTGCATAAGCATAACCAACGTAGTTGTTTGCCCATGCGGGAACGTCGGTAAAGGGATGTGTAAAGTTACCTGCTTTTACCTCTGCTTCTTTGCCGAGGAAACGGATAACCTGAACCACAGTCTGAATACGGGTGAGGTTGTCCTCAAGACCGAAGTTTGTACCTGTGGTATCGTAGCCCTGTGCAAGACCGAGAGTAAAGAGTCCGCGTGCAGCACCGTAATTTGTTTCAATAACGGGAGCCGCCGCTATAACGTAATTTGTTGTATCGTCGGGAGTGGTTACAACGTCAAACTCTGCCGCAATCGCTGCGTAGTTTGCCTGTGTCTTTACGGCATCTGCCGCCTTAAGCACGGTCTTATTGGCAGAATTGAAGTCTGCTGCGGGAGTAGCCGCACAGTTCCACTCAAGCTTGCCTATTGTACCGCCGAGCCAGTTGATTTCAACAGAATTTACGCTTGTAATCTGTGTACAGCCGTAAATGGTTTTAACGTTTGCATTGTCCTTGATTGTAAGCTTAACGTCGCCAACCGAAACGGTGTCGGGATATGCGGCGGTGCAGTTAACAGTTGTAACGTTTGCATCTCCGCCAATGGTAACGGTGGCTGTACCCATGTATGTGCCGAGCATTTCACGGGAGTAAGGAATAACGTAAACGTATGAGCCTGAAAGAACTGTGATATTTGTGTCGCTGTTATCCTCATAGGGATACTCGCCTACACGGTGCTGATAGCCGCCGAGAATACAGAATGAACGGTTTACCGAGCCGCCTGAAAGGCTGCCGCCGCCGATAGTTACGCCCGTATCAATCTTAACGGGGTTATGCTGACCGATAACGAGGAGGTTTGTTCCTGTGCAGACAAAATCCATATCCTTGAATACGGTTTCGCCCGTACATACAAAGCGACCGGTCTTGAAGCTTACGTTGGCACCTGTATTGCGATAGTCAACGCCGCCGTAAACCGATGTAAAGGTAACGCTGCCCTCGTAGTCCTTGCCATAGTGGAAGGTGTGAGGGAGAGTGTATGCGCCGCAGATTACAACGGTACAGTCCTTTGTGAGGTCGAGGGCATCAAATGCCTCTTCGATGTCGGAAAGTGCTTTATCCGCCGAAGCACCGTTGCCGCTTCCGCCGTCCTTAAGATAAACCACGGTTGCATTTTTGAGTGCGTCGGGACGTACGGTAACCTCGTCAGCTATGCTTATCATCTTGTCAAAGTTACCTGCTACGTTTGCGAAATTAGCATTTTCCTTTGCCGTGGGAGAAGCATTAATGGTGGTTCCGTTTTTAATATCAATCTTCTTTGCAGGAGTGTTGGGACAAATCCAATAGAACTCGCCAACAGTACCTGATTTCCATGTGAACTCTACAGAGTTGATAGTGGTATTGCTTGTACAGCCGTAAACCATATCAACGTTTGCTTTGTCCTTGAGAGTAACCTTTACGTCGCCGCCTACGGCACCGTCAGGGCCTGCGATGGAAAGATGCAAGGTCTTAACCTGTGCATTGCCGCCGATGGTGATGTTTGCAGTACCCGTATAGTTGCAGTTTGCGATGCTGCGTGAGAAAGGTACAATATAAATCGAGCTACCCGAAAGAACGGTAATGTTTGTGTCCTCGTCAGAAGAAGCGGGAGGATTTGACTGACCGCTCTGATAGCCGCCGAGAATACAGAATGACTTTGCAATAGAGCCGCCGGTCATATCCTTACCGGTCATGGTAACGCCCTCGCCCACAGTTACGGGGTTGCACTGGCCTACAACAAGCATATTTGTGCCTGTGCATACAAAGTCAAGGTTTTCAAACTTTGTTTCGCCGAAGCAAACAAAGCGAACTGCCTTGAAGCTGTAGCTTGCACCTGCACTCTGACGGTAGTCAACACCGTCATAAACAGAGGTGTATGTAACGCTGCCCTCATAGTCGCCGCCCTTCCATACCCAAGTTACGTTCTGGGTATAGGGGCCGCAGATTACGATGGTACAATCCTTTGATAGGTCAAGATTTGAATGTGCGGTTGTAAGCGAGCTTGTCGCATTTTCCACGCTTGAACCGTCGCCTGTACCGCCGTCCTTAACGTAGGCAACAGTATTCAAAGCAGAAGTGGCAAGCGCAAGCATAAGTGCAAATGCTACAACCATTATAAGCATTAAGCCAAAACGTTTTTTCATAATTCGTTTATCCTCTTTTACCTTTAAATCAGTAATTGATCTTTGCGAATGCTGCATTGATTATATCGAGATTGGAGTTTGCCTCCTGCAGGTGTCTTTCGTAAAGCACGGTGATGTTTTCACGTGTTCTCGAAAGAGCCGTAAGCTGGCTGCGATACGTACCGATATCGTAGTACATACCAACATCATATACAAGATTATCAAAGATAATATCAAGCATTTCGGAGCTTTCTGCGTCACGCACGTACTTGCCCTGAAGTGTCTTTTCATAGTAAGCAGGGGTAAGCTTTTCCTGACCGATATATGCCATCTTCTCAAGCACGTAGCCCGTGCGGTTGAGATTATCACAGATAAGCGGCACACAGAGGAACTGCGAGTGCCATGCACTAACAAGATTCTTATAATTCTCCTGAGTTTCTCCAAACTTGGGGTAAGGAAGAATACCGAAGTTGTTCTCGCACTCACGGAGATAGTCGATATAGAACATGGTGTGCGAATAGAAGAGTGCCTGATTGTTGTCAAGCATCGCTATACGTGACTCTGAAGAAGGCTGGGGAGAGATAGTCTGGTAATTGTAGGTGCTTGAATTGTTGAGAAGATCTATAAACTGTGTATAAAGCGACTCTACACGGTCGTTGTAGAACGTGAGCTTCAGCTTGCCGTCCTCAACTGTGCAGATTCTCTCATCCGCCGCAGAAAGGATTGCAAGGTTTGTATCCGTGGGAGTCATAAGTCCGTACACGTCATTGGTATCGTAGATACCGTTGAGGTCAGCATCGCTGCCTACGCTCTTTACCATGTCCGCAAACTTTTCAAAATTCCAGTTGTTACTCTTTACAAGCTCATAAGGATTGTCAAGACCGAAGTCGTCAACCATCTTCTTGCTGAAGAAAAGGGTGTAGGTTGCACGGTTATCTGCGACAGAGATATCGCCTGTGGTGTAGTACATCTTGCCGTTCACCTTGAGGTCCTCGTTTGCCTGCTGGTCCCAATAGTCCTTTTCAAGGTTGATATAAGGAACTCTGTTGAGGTCCCATACAAGACCTGTATATGCAACGGTTGCAATATCGTAGGTGCCTACCATAGCGGCATCATACATGCTTGTACCCGACATATACTCGGTATAAAGCTTCTGGAAGCCGGGGCCCTGTCCCTGTGAGGTACCGTGAGCAACGATATCCTGATTGGTAACGATTATACCATGCTCATCCTCAAGCTGCTTATTACGCTCATAAAGTGCAATATCAACAAGCTCGGTGGATTCTTCATCAGCCTCAAAATCGTTCCATGCCCAGTTACCCGCAACAAGAACGTTGAACTCGCCCGAAATGTCACCGATTTCAGCAGCACCCGGAAGATCGGGTGTGCTTGAATCGTTAGTAACCTCAACCGTAACGTTTGATGCGTCGGTTGCATCGGGAGTTGTATCGCCGCATGCGGTAATCAAAGGAAGAATCATAAGGCAGGCAAGGAGCAAAGATAAAACTTTTTTCATAGCCTAAAGTCCCTTTCTTATTTGTTATATTCGGAAGCATCAAATACATCAAAGCGGAGTGTATCAGCCTCAAGTGTTACGCCGCACGCATCAACTGCTTCGTTTGAAGCATTGTAGAGTATACGGAGAACCTTGGTCTTGTCTGCATTGTAGAACTCACCGCGTTTTACGTAGTAAGGAAGCTTGCTTGTGTCGATTACGGTGAAAAGACCGTCAAAGTAGAACTCGGAATACTTGTTGAGGTAATATGAATACTCTTCGCACATCTTTGCATAGCCCTCGTCACAGCCGATGTCACGGCGGCAAACGTAAAGCTCGCAGTCAAGACGTACACCGGTGGTGAGTGCCGCTCTCATCTGCTTGGGTGCAGAGCCTTCAGCGTCACGGATACCACGCTCTGTGGTGATAACTTCTGGGAATGTATAGCGGAAGAGTGCCGGGAACTGGTTGCTCTTGATTGCAAAGTCAACGTTAACAAGGCCGTGGATAAACTGTGTATAAGCGGCTGCAACGTCGGTTACAACCTCGCCTGCAAATACCTTGTCAGCCTCGTCACAGTACTCAACTGCCGACTCAAAGAACTTGCGGTGGCCTACCCACTCCTCGTCTACACGTGCACCGTGCTCGTGGCGGTCGTTGAAGCAGGGCTGATAAGGACAGCCGCAGAAGCAGTCTGCAAATACGCAGTCTGCACCGAGGTCACCCATCTGCTTAAGCTGAGAAAGTACCTGATTTCTCCAACGCTCTGTGCCGCTGCAGCAGATCGGGAACTGATGCTTGCCGTAGGTTGCACGGAACTCGCCTCTGCCGGGGTATACGAATGCAGGACGGATCTCGTTGCCGTTGATGTCGATGATCTTAACCTCGTCACCGAACTCCTTGTAGTAAGGATTGTTGGGATCAAGGAAGTGACAGTTACATTCAAGAATAATGTGACCGCCCATATCCTGAACTTTCTTGATGTTGTCAGCAAGCTCCTTGAATGCGCCCGGATACGGCTCCTCGTATGTAGGATAGTTGCGGTCCATACCCTCTTTCCACCATGCGAAGAGGAAGATGGTGTGAATGCCTCTCTTTGCACCCGCCTCATAAATCTTGGGAAGGTCGCTTGCCTTGTAGTAGTCTTCTCCGTACTGTGAACGCATGATAATACGCTGCCAGCCGGTCATCTTCTTAACCCAATCGTGCTTCTTTGTCACCTTAAAGAAGGTCTTGTCAGCCCATGCACGGTAGAAGTCTGCACCGCTTCTCCAGTCACCGTCGAAAATACCGAGCACCGTAGGGGGAAGCTCAAGCTCTTCACCTGGGCGAGCCATCGGGAAGTGGTCGATACCAACCATAAGGTTAAGCGGCTCTGCATGGATACGCTGTTTAACGGTCATAAAGCAGTGACGTGCCTTTTCGTCGTGTCTGCCCACGTAGAGGAAGTGACCGTTTGACTCAATACCGAACCAACCCATGGTTGCTCTGGGATAATGATAGTGCCAGAAAATCTCGTATTCGTCATGCTGATACCATACGTTTGTCATATCCTTCATGAACTTCCAGGGATTTTCAACTCTTGTACCGAGGCCGTTGGGGAAATAAATTATATCGTCCTTCTTTTCGCCGTAAAGCTCGTTGAAGTCAGCGAGAGGACAGAACACCTCGTTGATACGGACGTTCTTTGTGCCGTTCTTTACGGCAGGAGTAAACTTGAGCACACCGTTTTCAACCTCTACGGTAACGGTGAACTTTACGTCATAGGTGTCGCCGTACTCACTTACAAGCTTGTCATATGTAATTACCAGCTTGTCGCCCACCATCTTGGCGGTACCGGTCTGCTTATTCGACATGATCGGTATTTCGGTACGAAGTCCGTCATCTAAGATAAGACGGAAGTAGTCAGAGGTGCGGACAGCCGCCGCCTCGTTGCCGGTAATAATGAAACCGGCATTAGCACCGTTTTCATCAATGGCAAAGCTTAAATCCTTGGTTTGAAGTAACATAAACTGCACCTTCCTTTGTTAATATTATCAAAATTTTTATTTTATTTTTTGAAAATTTGCGAAAGTTTTACAACTATATTATAATACAAGCACATGTTTTCCGCAATACACTATGGTATCAATTTGTTTTAAAATATGAAACTTTTTTCAAAAAAGGATTGTGTTTTTGCATTATATTGGTATAATTGAAGAAAAGACGTCTTTCCGGAGGACAAAATGCTCTCATACAACCTTTCAAACCTGCCCGTTGTATCAATGACCGGCCGAGTAACCGAAAAAACCGGCTGGAGCCACAGCGGCAGAAGCATGCCCGTCAATCTGCTTGTTGTTTTTCATGACGGCAACTGCCGCTTCAACATCGACGGCACCGACTATTTCTATAAAAAAGGCGACATTGCTATAGTACCCAAAGGAGTGCCGTATTCCCCCGACACACAAAGCTTTTGCGAGTATTCGTTCTTCCATTTCAACGGCGATATTCTCACGTGTGAAAAAACAAGTGATGAAATAAAGCCTTTTAACGATATTCCTCAAGGAAAGCCCACCTACGGTCTTACCGAAATCGGAAACGACAACAATTACGAGCTTCTCCTTGACTATAAGGTTTCGCTTGGCAATCAGGCACAGAACGTTGACCTGCTGATAAGAAAATGCGTTAACACACGCATAAACTACGAGAGCAAGCAGCAGCTTCTTCTGTCTATACAGTTTTCCGAAACGATGTTTCATATTTCGCAAGCTTTTTGTGAAAAATTCCGCACCGATGACAGTTTGCCCTCACAGGTAAACCGTATCCTCAAATACATAAAGGAGAACTACACCTCCCCGATTACACTTGACGATATCTGCAAGCAGATGAACATGTCCAAGCAATACTGCATGCGTATTTTCAAAAAACACATGAACACCACAATCAACGATTATATTCTCGATTTGCGTATGCGGCATGCCTCGTATCTGCTTTCGAGCACGTATATGAACGTAAGCCAGACAGCCGACTACCTCGGCTTTTCGGGTACAAGCTATTTCTCCCGTGTGTTCAAAAAATACTACGGCATAGCCCCCTCCGATTATGTTGAACAGTAAAAAAGGAACTGCAAAAGCAGTTCCTTTTTTACTGTTATAAATAGGTACTAAACCGTAGGGCGGGGGTTTATCTCCCGCCGTAAGCATAGATTAGATGTTGTATCGGCGGCGGGAGCAAGCCCCCGCCCTACATGTGTCATAAAACTACCAACATAATTCCCTATTTACCCAACTACAATTATTCTTACCTGTGCACCCGTATCGGTTGTACGGTCATAGTATACGTTTATTTTCATCTCCGAGGAGAGGGCAAGCAATATTCCCTCTTCGCCGCTGAACCATTTATCGGTAGTTTTAACATATACCTTTACGTTTTCGCTTATCGGAATCTCACCGCCTGCAAGGGTAAAATACCACTCGTCATCACCGTCAAGACGGAAATCCGTAACAGCCGCCTCATGCTCTGTGAGCTTTGCGACCGCCGCCACTTTGCTGTAGTTTTTGCTGTACTGACCAAAAGAAACTCCTGCATATCCGCCCGAATTTGTTACGGTGCAGATATACTTTTTGCTTTCATTTGGGTATACGTCATTAGTAACGGTAAGCCCCTTATACGAAAGCACTCCCTCTCCGTCCTTGTAGACCTTTAAGTTGCCGTATTCGTAGTAATTACCCGTTACGTTTGTCAAAAGGAGAACGTCTACAAGTCCAAGACTGTTCAGGTGATAAAAGCTAACGTATGACGAATCAAGGCTATCTGCCCAGTGTATCTCGCCAAGGTCGGCAGAGCTTTTGCCCATCTCGCCCGAAAGGCTGTAAACATATCCGCCTGTACCCCATTCGTATATTGCACAACCGGGGGCAATCCTGTTTCCGCCAACGGTATTTTCCTTTACGTTCAGGGTATCGCTATCAAATATAAGCTTGCTTGCAGAGGTACATTTTACGATCTCACTGTCGGAAGTGTCAACCTTTACAAGCGAGCCGTTAAGCGAAAAATCCGCAGAAATATCCGCCGGCTTCATCGTAACGTTACTTGTGCAAAGAGTTACGGAATTTCCGTCGGCAGAAAGCACACCGTACATATCCGCATTCAAAGCATCGGCAGGAAGTGCCGCCGCAACGCTGCCCATATCGTTTAGCAAAAGCGTTACACGGTCGCCAAGCTTGAACGTGCCAAGCGACTGCCACGCGCTCTCAAGCACATTTAAAACTGCACCCGAAACAGTGATGCTGCTCGCCGCACTTACAGACGGAGATGCAAGTTCGATATATCCCGTTACCTTGCAATCCGAAACGCGGAGAGTGTTTGTAACATTGTCATAGTACGCAACGTCGTACATGGCAAGAGTGTCTGCCGTGGTCTGCACACCGTTTTTTACAATGATAAAACCGTCATTGTTTATGCCGAGCTTTATTTTGAATTCAGAAATGGGAGCATCCAGCGATGCAACCGCCATTTCTGCTTTTGTAAAATCAATACCTGTTGTAAGATAAATATATTCCACGTCGCCGTTGTCATTATAATACAAACGTGCAGGCTGATTTGCATGGGAATTGACCTTTATATATCCTGTTGTGCCGTAGGTATAAACGTTGTTTTCGCTTATTACACGTGTGCTGTTACTGATTTTTACGGTGTTTCCCGACGTATCGGTTATGCCCGATATTTTGGCAGATGCAACAATTATATCCTCACGGTCGCTTCCCTTCGGAAGAAAGCCGATAACCTTGCCGCTGCCGTTCAAAAGCAGGTCGCCAATGCTGCCGACAAGCGTGTCGGGTATTCTGTTTTTCTGCTCATAGTACTTCATTTCCACACCCGAAGCACCTAACGTACAGGCATAAAGGTCGCCGTCCTTTGAATCCTTTGAGTCATTATCAAGGATAATAGCCTCTACCGAGGCAGCATAGCCGCCAAGACTCTGATAAAACTCGGTCTTTGCACCTTTAGCGTTTGTGAGCAAAGCATTGTAAAGCAAAATCGCCGCATCTGCACGTGAAACGTCATCGTTTGCCTTAAGGCTGATGTTGTCATCAAGTCCGATATCCGATGCAAAAACAATGTAATCCGCAGGCCACACGTTGCCGATATCGCTTTCGCTATAACCGAGCATGCGCAGCAGAATTGTGACAAACTGACCGTAATTTATTTTGTCCTCAGGACCGAATTTACCGTTGCCGTATCCTGCAATAATTCCCTCACGGTATGCAAGATTTACATATCCCGAATACCATGCATTGCTTTTAACGTCGGTAAAAAGCTTTTGATTTACATAGCTTTCTGCCGCATTTTCAAGTCCCTTGGCACGAATCATCATGGTGCAGACCTGTGCACGTGTGAGCGTAAGTGACGGGCTGTACTTTGTGGCACTTGTGCCGCTTACAAGCCCCATGCTCTCAAGCGTTGCAACCGCATTTGCAGTATCGGCATCTTCAATATCGGTAAATGCCGATACACAGAAAGTGAGCACGGCGCATACAAGAATGGCGCTCAAAACTTTCATTATTTTCTTCATATTAAGTCCTACCTTTTTATTCATAACGAAGTGCATCTATCGGATTGAGTCTTGCCGCCTTACGTGCAGGCAAGAAGCCAAACACAATGCCGATAAGTGCAGACACGCCAACTGCAACCGCAATGGACGAAGCAGAGGGCGAAACGACAAGCTCGGTATCAAGCATATTGGTTACAATCTTTGTCGCAGCCGAAGAAAATCCGTATCCGCACAAGATTCCGAGCACACCGCCAATGGCACTCGTCATCGCCGCCTCGATAACGAACTGTGCAAGTATGCTGCGTTCCTTGGCACCGAGTGCCTTTCTTATACCGATTTCACGGGTTCTCTCCGATACCGAAACAAGCATAATGTTCATAATGCCGATACCGCCGACTACAAGCGAAATGCCTGCAATAAAGGTCAGCACTAAAATAACAATGTCAATCATCTCGGTCATCATGTCAAGCAAAACGGTAAGCGACGTAACCATATAGGCATCCTCGCTGCGGAGAATTTTAAACAGTTCATTCTCAACAAGGTTTTTCGCTATTTCGATCTGCTCCTCGTCTTTTACCGAAACTACATACGTCGATACCGTTCCCGCATACGAAAGACGTGTGGCTATTGAATAGGGAATATACACCGCATCGTCACTGCCGCCCTGCCTTGGAGTGTCCTCGATACTGTCAAGCACACCGATAACCGTGAACACCTCGCCGCCCATACGCAGCGTTTGCCCTACGGCATTACCGCCAAACACCTCGCTGTCAACATACGTGCCAACTATGCAGACTCTCTGCCGTTTTTCCATATCGAGGTATCTGAAATCACGTCCTTTTACAACCGTGTAGCCGTAAATATCAAAATATTGCTCACCGACACCGTTTACAGAGGTGCGGTTATAGGTTTCTGTTCCGACTTTAATCTGCGAACGCATTGTAACCTTTGGAGAAACAAGGTCGAGAAGATGGCTGTTTTCATCCACCATTTCATACATATCGTCCGTCCTGACGGTACTTGACGAGCCTGTTCCCGTCAGCGACACCGTAAGCACGTTCGTACCCGCACTCTGAAAAGTATCGGTGATGTAATTCTCCATACCGTTACCGAAGCCTGCAATAACCATAACCGCAGCAATGCCTATGATAATGCCGAGCATGGTAAGAAACGAGCGCATCTTACTGTGCCAGATGTTGGAGAGTGCAAGCGAAAAGGTTTCAAAAATTCTCATTTCACTACCCCCTCACCCGAAAATGCTCCCTCGGTGGGGCCGTCATATATAACCTTGCCGTCGGCAAGACGTATGATTCTGTCTGCGGTTGCCGCAATAGAGTTGTCATGGGTTATCAGCACAACGGTATTTCCCTTACTGTGCAAATCACGAAGAAGTGTAAGCACCTCACGGCTTGTGCGTGAATCAAGTGCACCTGTCGGCTCATCGGCAAGAATAACCGACGGGTTATTTGAAAGCGCTCGTGCTATAGAAACTCTCTGCTGCTGACCGCCCGAAAGCTGATTTGGTTTGTTGCGAAGCTTATCCGAAAGCCCTACGTTTTCAAGCATCTGCTTTGCAATGGCACGCCGCTCGCCCTTTGAAACACCTGCATACATAAGCGGTACTTCTACGTTTTCAAGTATGCTGAGTTTGGGCAAAAGATTGTACTGCTGAAAAATGAAGCCAAGCTTTTCGTTGCGAATCTCCGAAAGCTCGTTTTTATCCATTGTGCCAACGTCCTGCCCGTCAAGCAGATACTGCCCCGATGTAGGCACGTCAAGACAACCTATAATGTTCATGCAGGTGGATTTGCCCGAGCCTGATTTGCCCACTATGGCAACAAACTCGTTTTCATATATCTTAAACGAAATATCATCCGCCGCACGCACAACGTCATCGCCCATATAGTAGGTTTTACACACAGAGCGGAACTCAACAAGCGGTGTTTTCATTAAAAACCGCCTCCCGACATGCCACCGTTTTGTCTGCCGCCTTGCATACCGCCCTGCGGTCTTGTCTGCTGCATGCCACCCATACCGCCCATATTGCCGGGCATCATCATATCAAAAATACTGCTGCTCGACGATACGGTCTTCGGGATGTACGCAATAGTATCGCCCTCCGAAAGTCCCGATACTATCTGAACAAAACTTTCATCCGCCATACCGATTTCAACGTTCACGTATTCATAGCCGTCGGGAGCACCCGCACCGGTTGTACCGTCTGCAGTTTTGCGAAGCACACGGTTGCCTCTTGCAAGTGCATCCGAGGGAATAGAAAGTGCGCCTGTTACCTCTTTTACAACGATTACAATATCAACATTCATGCCTGGGAGAAGTCCGCTTGTACTGTCGATACGCACGTCAACGGGATAGGTAGTTACGCCGCCGGAGGTTGTGCCGTTTACGCCAACACGTGTAACAGTACCCTCAAACACCTTGCCCACTACCGCATCAGCCGTTACGGTTGCACGCTGTCCCACGGAAACAGACATAATATCAAGCTCGTCAACTGCAAGTGTAACGGTAAGATATGACAAATCGTATATCATGCAAAGCGTTGCGCCGTTTTCGGTGCTTTCGCCCGCCTTGAGTGCTTTATGCACAACCGTGCCGTTGATGGGTGCTTTTACGGTGTAATTATCAAGTGTATCGCTTAGGTTGTCAACCGAAATCTGTGCATCCTCAACACTATCCTCGGCACGCTCAATTTCATCCTCAAGTGTTTTGCTCGAAAGCTCCATAAGCACCATTCCGGAGCTTACCGTGTCGCCATTTTCAACGTTAAGCTTTTCGATATCGCCCGAAACCCCTGCATAAACCGCCTTTGTGGCAGTTGCCACAAGTCCGTCGTCGCTTGTGATAGTCGGATAAATACCGCCGTCAAGCCATGCAGTTGCCGCAGTTCCCTCGGTAATAGCACCAGGGTTATCTATTTCAACAGTTACAGGAAAACAGAGAACTCCCGTTTCGGAGGAGCGTGTAAGCGAAGATATCTCGCTTACCTTGCCGCTTACGTTCAGCATCTGTCCCGGCACCGAAACGGTTGCACTCATACCTACGTAAACCGAATCTCTGTACTCAACGCTGTAGTATTCCTTTATTACAAGCTTTGAGGTGTTCTTTATCGTCATAAGCGGAGCGTTTGTATTAACGGTGTCGCCCTTTTCATGAGTCAGGCCGATTACCGTACCGCTTATAGGTGCCTCTATCACAAGTTCCTTAAGATCCTCAAGCTTTTCCTCGTAATCCTCTTTGCTTTTGTTAAGAGTGTTGTATGCACGCTTGATATTGGAATCAACGTCCGAGCTGTCAATAACGTAAAGCACGTCATCCTTGTTTACGATGTCGCCCTCGTTAAATGTGTCCGAAAGTATCTCTCCCGAAACTCTTGTGGAAAGCGTGTAGGAATTTGCAGGCTTAAGCGTGCCGCTACCCGAAAGCTCCTCCTTGATATCACGGTATGAAACCGCCGCCTCGGTGTACTTTACCTCGGCAATCTGAGCAGGCTTTTCCTCAAAAAAGCGTTTGTACACAAAAAATGCAGCAGCGAAAACCAACAAAAGAATAATTATTGTTTTAAGTATTCTTTTTATAAGCTTCTTGCGTTTCTTGCTTTTCACCTGTCTGTCCTGTGCCGCAGCAGTCTTTTCTTCCATAACAATCTCCAATTCTGACATTATTTCACTTTATTATAACCTATCTTAATGATAAAAAGTGGTATATTATGTGAAATTTGTTGGAAGTTTTAAAAAAATCCGCCAAAAAGGCACCGCGCCGTAGTGTCGCGGTGCCAATGAAATCCACCTTATGTGGATGAAATCCGCCGATGGCGGATGAAATCTGCACGTTGTGCAGATGAAATGTTTATAAATAAACGTGAAGGAAAAAATCCGTTCTCCAAATGGAGAACGGATTTTTATCATTCTTATCCGCTTTATGCGGATATTTCATATTTGCGTAGCAAATATTTCATCGCAGAGCGATTTCATCTGCCGCATAGCGGCAGATTTCACTGTGTCGCCGACACTATGGCGGCGACACTAATGGCGGATTTTTTTATTCTTCCATTTTCTTTTTTACTGCGGCAAAATCAATGATTCCCTCGGTTGCAAGATAACCGAGTATGCTTGCGGTAATTGCCGTAGTCCCCTCGGTCACGCTTCCGTTTGCAATAAGCACAATGCCGCTCACAACACCTGCAACCGCAATAAGAAACTTACGGCTGGTTAATTTCTGCTTCAATGTTTTCATATGTAATATCCTCCGTTTTGTTTTTCTTTGTAATATCCGAACCGAATATCTGCCTGAGTGCAATAATCAAAAGCTCGCCGCCCCAAAAGAGGAACAGAGCCGTCAGCACATCACCCGGAACTGGAACACCGAGCATGTGATAATCCCACATCGTAGCCAGCGTTATACATAGACCTACGGCTACGCAAATCGAGATTACCACGTTTGCAAATCTGCTTTTCTTTTTCTTGTTCATTCAAGCGCCTCCGCAACGTTGTGTATAAGCTCGGGCAAATACTGTACCTGCGGTGCCTTTTGCTTCCAGTAAAGCGGTGAATTGATTATGCCGTGTTTGCAAAGAACGTTAAGGTCGCTTTCAAGAGTAGATGCTGTGTATATTCCAACTTTGTTTGAAATGCCAAGCACACTTTCGGGCGAAACCTTTGTCCTGCCGTCACTCTTCCGCACTTCAAAATGCAGATGTGCACCGAAGCAATAGCCGCTATCACCCATGATGCCTATTTTGTCACCTGCGTTTACTCTCTGCCCCTTTTTCACCACACGTGAAGCAAGATGGCAATAGTAATGATACTGCCCCTCATCGGTCCTGATGCAAACGTAGTTGCCCCATTCCCACGTGCGGTTGCTTTTATCGGTGACAATCTGCGAAGATACCACCGTGCCACCGCAAACGGCTACAACCTCATTTGAGCCTACACCCACCATGTCATATCCGCCGTGCGTTTCTGTAACACCGTTAAGCGTCCGGGAACCGTATACACTTGTCACCCTCACACGCTCACATTTAAAAGGAATTATCATAAATGACCTTCCTTTCTCTTTTCATCGTGAAATCCCTCGAGCACGGTTATACGGTGTTCGAGCATGTCAAGTTGTTCGCCGTGTGCATCAAGACGCTTTGTACTGACTTCCATGTTCTTGTTAAGAGCATCTATAGAGCAATTCAACTTTGTAATGCTCGTGTTGAGTTTGATAATCGGTGTTGACACGCTTATCCCAAAACCAACAAGGGCTATAAGCCCTACAACTATTTCCCACGTCATTCCAACGTTTCCTCGCTCTCTGAAAGCCTTTGGTATTCCTCCTCGGTTATCTCATGCCAATTATCAGCACTGTCATTTATACCGAGGTAGACCTCACCGCCTACGGATGAAAAAGTTTCGCCGTTGGTGAGCACCATGCCCTCTCCCGCAGTAATTTTCATAAGTTCAATGGTTGTTATTTTCATTATGCAAGTGACCATCCTTTCCGTGTTGCTTTTGCCTTTTCCGCATCGGTGAGCTTTGCAAGGTTTGCAGTCCCAAGTGTCAACGTCATTGCGGCACTCACCGTGCCAAGATGCTCTATAACATTCATAAGACTGTCATGCGTAAGCGGGCATGGAGATAGGTCTATGTTCTGCCCGATTGTACCGCTTATAGTAAGGTTTTTAAGAGCAGAGCAACCTGTAAATGCATTGTCGAAAGTTGTAGTTTCTTTCACGGTAAGCAAGGGTATCGTTTCAAGCTCAGACGCCCCGCGGAAACAATATGCTGCATTATTACCAAGAACAATCTCAACTTTTGTCGACGTCAGATTACAAGAATAGAACATGTACTGTGCCGCAGACGAGTCAGTGTTGCATATTATAGGATATTTCGGATTATACGTTTCATCGGTAAAACGGTCATAAATAAACGCATACCTGTAGTTCGCAGGCTCACCGCCGTTTTGGAAAGTTTCCCAAAACGCATCCCGCTCCGCACGCTTTCCCGCTTCGTAAACTTTTGGCTCATTCTCTGCAATAGCCACAAGTTTTTCCGCTACCGTCATACACTCTCACCGCCTATCAATAAGTTCTGAATTGCAATGATTCTGTCAAGTGCCGATTCTACATCACCAAGCAATGCCTCTTTATCAACAGATAACTGTCCGTAGTAACTGGTAATGTATTCGCCAGCCATATTTATAATGCTGAAGCTTAAAGCTTCATCATCCCACGGCTTATAGCCATATATAGCAAGATGGTCGAGGGCGGTGTTGCCAACACATAATGTAGCTGTAAACGTTAATGCCGCCCCTGTATCTTCCCAACAAGGAATAAGAGGCACACACATAAAATACGGAATAATGGGTTCGCAAAACAGCATAAAATTATATTTACCCAAGTCTTCCTTGCAGGTTATTCCAAGGTTGTCTATAGAATAAGGCACACCTTCTGGCTCAAACGCACTGCTATAACAATAACCGTCAAGACCGATGTATATGGTTTCTTGCTCACCTAAAGAAAGCTGCACGTATTCTTGCTTTTGACCGTCCCACAGGTAAGTTGGCTTATTACCAATCAGTATCAGCGTATTTTGTGAACCGTCGTAAAGACCGTTATTCCACTCGCCACTGCCGTCTTTCCATGATGCAAATTCCTCCTCGCTTGCAAAACAGAGAATATCGCTGCATGCAGGAATCATGCTCCCGTCCTCTTGAACGTAGAAAAACCGGTCGTTTATGCTTCGGGTTATCTCCGTTTTATCTTCCGCAGTAAGTACGTAGTCCTTACCATCCTCGCCATCTTTGCCGTTGTCGCCTTTTTCACCCTTTTCCCCTTTTTCGCCTTTTTCACCTTTGGGCAAAACAAGTGATAATACCTTTGCACCGTCTTTTTCGGTAAAAATGGCAGAAGCTTCTTCACCGCTCTCGGCAGTTGCTTTCATATTTTCAAATTTTGCAAATCTTGCTGCAAACTGCTCATAGAGGTCGGGAGTATAATTTGTTGCCGCCTTACCACTTGCATACGCACCGTGCTTTATCTCCACGGCACAAAACAGCGTTGAAATTGTCTTTTCTCCGTCGGTACCGCAAACGCCAAGCATAACCGTGCCGCTTTTGACAAGTGCCTCATGCGGAAAAACACATCTGTCTTTTTCAAGCGGCATGAGTATATTTCCGCGTGGTATGTGGAAAACCGCAGTTTTTGCAAGATTTGCCCACTCGCCATCAAAGTTGAAGCAAAGCTCCACCGCTTCTGCAGTGCCGCTTGCCACGGTAGGCTGCGAAAGCTCTATTTCACAGCCTTTGACCGAAACATCAATAATTATCATTTGCTTTTACTCCTTTCTTTTAGAAGCTGTAGTAAGCGGAAAATACTCTATGCGGACAGAATAAAGCGTACATTCACCGCATCCCTCAAAGTCAATTTTCCCGTTGTCAATATAAAATCCAATCGGCAAAAACGTTCTTGTAACCGTTTTGCCATTGGTATCATAAATGTACATATGCTGATTTTTGCCGCAAACAAGGTTGAGATGAGAGTCCACACCTACCGAGGCTGTTACGGATATACTCTTTACGCGTCTTCTTCCGCTGTTTTCAAGCATAACCGAAAACGAGAAATCTCCCTCTGTGTCAAAGAGTCTGTATGGCTTATTAACTCCGTCTTTGGGAATCACGGTGCCGCCTGCAAAAACCGCATCACTCATATCAAAAACGCTTCTGCTCCACTCACCGCTTGACGGCTCATACAGCCAAAAACCGCCATCGCTTATAAACAGTACCACCTTGCCGTTTACCGCAGTCAGTATTGCTGTTGAATAGTCGGTTTTATGCGACAATACGTCGCTTATGCACTTAACGCTCGAACCGTTGTAGCACATGACTCCTTCAGGTGAAACAAAATAAAGAGAGCCGTCAAGGGATGCAAGTGCCTCCTGTGAAATGCAGCCGTAATCCCCCACATACGAGAGCGTAAAAGGAAGCGCACCTCCCTTTACCGTCATCATGCTTGTACCTGTAAAGGCTATCACCTTGCCGCCAAACGCCGTGATTGCGGTAAAACCGCCTGCATCCTCGGTTATCATTCTCCAGCCTGCCGTTTCCGGAAGATTGTCTGACGCCTCATTGAACAGTGTACAGTCCCCCATAAACGAGGCATAAAGAATATCGTCCTTTATCCCGAACAAGCGGTCAAAATACTGCACGGCAGAGTCAAGCTTCGGCATGTCTGCTACCTCGCTTGAAAGTGACCATACACCGCCCGTTTTATTAATCAGTTTCATATCAGGCAAAAGCAGTATTTTTTCTCCACCGTCACCGAAAGGCGCTACCCCGTCAAGACGGTTGCGATAACGCACCATACGCTTTGTGCCATATGACAAATGAACAGAAGGATAATCGCCAATCGTAGGGTAAAGGTCGGTATAAACCCTGTCATAATGTGCGGTATATGTCACCCCTATATGCGGAATATATTCACTGCTCGTATACTTGTAGGTCTTTCTATCGGTGCTAACCAAAGTACTTTTCTGATACTTTGTTGCACTCAGGGTGTCAAGGATTATACGCTCAGCAGACACAAGAGTGCTTGAAATACCGCCGCCTATGTCTATAACGTCAAGCCACACCTGTGACAATGCACATACGGTAACAGAGCCTTTGCACCCGTCAACCGTACCCGAATTGAACTGCCATACCGCACCGCCTGTGTATGCTGAATGCTCGCCCGAACGTCGCTCATCAATGATGTGGTAAACACCCTCATAGAAAACAAAGATATTCTCACCGTCACTGAACGCACCGAGAATTCTGCGGTATGCACCGTCTTTTTTGGGTGCACTGCCTATGTCTTTTACAAGAATACGCGATGAGTTCTTTTCCCAATCCTCATATCCAAGTATCTCCTCCGTACAAAGATTCTGATAAAGCCATTCAGGTGAAACGGCAATTTCGTATTCGCTGTCGTAATCGCTGTTAAGAGTATAGACACCCTCGATTATCTTTGTACCGACATCTATTGAACGTGCGGCAAGCATAGACGCAACCGCACCGCCCGAAAGCACACAGACGTTGTTACTGCCTGAAAGCTGACCTGTGCGGAGGTTGCCGCAGTTTTCGCCGAAAAAGGTGTTTATATCAAGCGATTTTGCCGTCCTCTTCTTGAAAATTGCCGCCTTCATTCCGCCACCCCGTTCTCACGCTTGTATTCCTCAAGCAAACGGTTGTACTCCTCGCCATACGCATTTGCACTTTCAAAGTCGCCCACGGACAAGTATATATATCTTGTAAGCCATGCCTTAAGAATAGGAGTGTATCTGTCCTCAAGCGGCACTTCTGCCGTGAGCGAATCCGCATCCGAAACCGCTTCGGGTATACTGCGATAATACACAATGCAGTCCTCGTCAACGGTTACATAAATCCCGTCTTCCGCTGCATGGTAAAGTCTTGCATCGGGCAAAAGTGAAAGAAGTGCTCTTGATGCAGGCAAAAGTTCGTATTCCGCCGCAAAAACTCTGCGTATCTGCTTTGGCAGAAGTTTGCAATCAAGCTTTCCGTCATGCGGCGTGAAAGATTCTACACTGTCCGCCGCAGGCAGAATAAGCATAAGCGAGCGTATTACCCTGTTGTACTCCGCAACAAGTTCGCCGTAGTTTGGAAAAAGCTCTCCCTCAAAGTTGTCGCTCACCTGTTTGATAAGTTTTTCAACCGTCATTTGCTCACCACCTGTCGCACTTTCTCGTTTTGTTTTTAGCCGACTGCCGCCACAGCAGAATATAAGCACCGTTTGCCTCGGAGTCGCTCTTTTTAATCATCGCTTCATCACCGCATGCCATGCCTGCAACGTAGTAAATAAGCGAGGTGTAAAAGGCAACGTCAAGCACCGCAGAGGAGTCGAGCGTTTCGGGAGTTGTGTACTCGCCCTTGCCAATAAGCAGTTTTTTTCCGTATCGGCAAAGCAGTGCACGTGCTCCCATATCAAAATAGGTTAAAAAGGTGTATATCGGAATCTCCTTGCCCAAAAGCACACTTACATCCCTGTAAAGCTTTTTTAAATCCATATTTTTCTCCTTTTTTAAAAAAGGGGACGGAGAACCGCCCCCTTTTGCTCATTTAGTTTGCTGCGTTGATAAAGCGAACGCATCCGCCGGGATTTACGCACATGAGATTGCCGTAGGATGCAAGAAGTGCACGGAAAATAGAGGTGTCGGGCATGGGTACAAATACGCCGCCGTCCTTTTCCATGAAGTTCCAGGGAGTTGCCTCAAGATAGAACGCAGAGGTATCTACGCCCCAGACCTCGTTTTCGGGTACGAAACGCTCGTTTACAATGATTACCTCGTTTGAACCGACAAGAATCTTGTAGCCAACCGCACCGCCTACAAAACGGTACTTATCGGTAACGGTTACGTTGTTGGTGTGGATGTAGTCCTGATATGCGAGGAATGCATCGTCACCCATCATAAGGAGGTCGATGTTTGCACCCTTGTAGTCCTTTGCCTCCTTGATTCCACGGTAGAGGATAAGGTCGGTGATATCGCCTGCTGCATCCACGGTAGTGGGGCAAATCCAGGGGTTTTCACTCTTTTTGATGCCGTAAAGGGTTTCGCCATCACCGAAAATCGCACCGAGTCCGCAAAGCTCACGGTTATAGCTGCCCTGAACGGTGATAAAGCCGTTTGCGGCAGTAAGTGTGAGAGTGCCGTCACATGTAACGGTTTTGTTTACACGGTCAACCGAAATGATGCGGTGATTTGCATTTGCAGCCGCAAGTGTGGGAGTTGTGCCGTTATCGTAAAGGTCAATGGAGAGTCCCTCGATAACACGCTTTACGCTGTCAAGCTTGAGTACAGTATTGTTGCCTGCCGCATAAACCTCGGTCACTGTTGCAAGCTTACCTGTACCGTCACCGAAAAGCGCTCTGCCAATGTTCCACTTTGCCGCCGCATAAGAACCGCTGATTTCACTGTCAAGTGCGTTGATCATAGAAGCCGCATTGGTGCTTGCAAGTTCAACGGTCTTGTTGGAAATCTGGAGGTCAACGTACATGTCAACTGCGTCGATTTCAAAGCGTGTGTAACGCTGTGCACCCGCCTTGGGAGTGCCTACGCCCTCTGCACCGAAGCCGAAGCCGCCGTTAATACCAACGGGAGCCGCACACTTGATGGTGTTGTTTGTGAGAGCCACCTTCTTGATTTTTTCAAGGAAAGGAGAGGGCTCGGTGTTTATCTGATTTGTAAGGGCAGGCTGATACTTGTCCTTAAGAATCGCTTCAAGTTTTGTAAGAATCTGTGCCATTTTTGTTGTTTCCTTTCAAAAGTAAAATTAATAATTGCATAAATTATTGTTTAGCGAAGTAACAAAGGCTCCCTCAGACGAGGGAGCTGTCAGCGGAACGCTGACTGAGGGAGGGAAAAAAGTAACAATTAGAAATGTTCCCTCCTTCCGTCGCCTTGCGGCGCCACCTTCCTCGTCTGAGGAAGGCTTGTTAATGTAAACTTTAATTTATATCCCAAATGCTTCTCTTGCGAGAGCGGATGCCTCGCTTAAATTTTTAGGCTTTGCCTTGGGGGTAAGCGGTACACTTGCGTTACCGCTTGTAGAGGAAAGTGCGGGAGAATTCTCCTGCTTGAGTTTAGCAAGAATTGCCGCTTCGCAAAGCCGCATCGCCTCGGGACTGTTCTTGAGTGCATTAAAAAGTTCCTCGGCTGACGGTGTCGCATGCATATTCTTGCCACGGTCAATGTAGTAAGCGGTGCGGAGTCTTTCTTCATCGCCCATTGCACCGAGTGCCTCATTTGATGCAATGATTTCCTCAATAGCCGCAATACGCTCACCAAAATTCGGCAAACTGCCGTCAAGTGCCATTTTGTACTTGACAGATTCATAGTTGGCACTTTTCAGTTTTCCGTCATACTCTGCCGAAAGAGCCGCGCGTGCATTTGCCTCCACCGCTGCAGTATACTCGGCAATAGCCGCTGCACGTCCGTTTTCGTCAAGTGCCGCAAGCTTTTCAAAATCCAGCTTAATCTGTTCCATTTGTCATGTTTCCTTTCATTTCTTCATGCAATGCAATATGCCTTTGCAGCACTTTGGCAAGCACAGGATTACTGTGGCGGAGCTTGTAATACGAATAATCAAGCGCCGCTCTGCGATGCTCGGCAATATGCACCTCATGGTCATCAAATGAGCATACCTCAACCTCTTTGCCACGCATAAGCTCGCCATTCTCTCTGCGTGCCGCCGCACTCTGCAGATCGTCCTCGTATAGGTTGCGCATAAAGTCGCCAAGCTTCATACCGAGGAGAAGCTTTTTGCGGATGAGCCTCGGAATACTGCCGTCTTCACCGTTGAAAAGTCCGAGCTCGATACCGTTTTTAATAGCACTTATGCGGCTTTCATCGCTGTGAAGAAGTGCATTTTCGCTTTCAAAAACGATGTCATAGGAGTTGATATCCTCCGAGCACCACACAAACGTTGCACTTGAGTCATAAGTACCCGTAAGCTTTTCGATGTGCGAAACCGTGCCATGCTCCTTGTAGAGCTTGAGCCATATTTTTGCCGCATCAAGCACCGCCATGCGGATGCTGTCGCCTGTCAGGGCAAGACGTACACCGTCGATATCACGCAGACGTTCTATCGCACTCGCACTCGTCATAGCCGTTGCAAAATTGCCCGTTGCACCAAGGTGGGAAAGGCCCGCTACATATTCCATCTCCTGTGAAAGATTTGCACATTCGTCAAATACCCCCTGTGGCAGACTGCCAACTCCAAGCGGACGTGGCTCGCCACGGTCAGGGTTATATTCAACAATGTCACCGGGTGCAACTCCGCTTGCCGCAAGCGAGTCGATATCGTCAACCGAGCCTTCGGGTACAAGCAGAGGATTAAGTGCAAGCGAGCGTATGTAATCATGGATTTTATTCTTCACACCGTTGTATGCACGCTGGAGCGGAATCAGATCCTCGATAACGCTTTTGCCAAAGAACATACCTGCCTCACGCTTGCAGCGAAGCATGGCAAGCGGATACTCGTCTATCGGCAGAGTGCCGTAGTACAGAATACGGTCGGGCGTTGCAATAAACATACGCCCCGACGGATGAAGAGCCGTCGGCTTTTCCATATAGGTACGGAGAAGCGTTGACTTTTCAGCCTTGCGGAGCCCGCCGGACAGAGTTGAACCGACATACGAAAGTCCGCCGACACCTGCGGTGAGATTAATAGAATATGTGTCAACGTCACACGGCTTTACACGCACGCCAAAGCGGCGGTCAACCTCGCTTATGCTGACAACCTGCTCAATGATTATCGAGCTTTGGTCCGAAAGATTCTCCTTGTAAATGCTTTCGGGCAGTACCTCGTAAGCGGTAATGACACCGAAATCAAGGTCACCTATCGGTATCTTTTTTTCACCGTCGCTTATGCAATCGCCCTTTGCATTATCCCACCAAGAGAGCAGGAACGCCGTTCCGCAAAGCTCGCTCCAGAGTACAAGGCTATCCTTTTTGTTAAGGAAATCGCACTTGTATTGCGTTTGCGTTAAAAGGCGTGTGGCAACAAGGCTTTTTTCGTAGTCGCTCAACTCGCCGGTTGCCGGATGCACAGCCATTGAAAAATCAAGCGATTTGAAATTTGCAATTCGTGTTTCGATAAG
Organism: Eubacteriales bacterium; assembly: GCA_045538895.1. Taxonomy (GTDB): domain Bacteria; phylum Bacillota; class Clostridia; order Oscillospirales; family CAG-272; genus UMGS902. Next base: position 7,995 of record JAZQEH010000035.1, on the reverse strand, counting down.
CGGAGCTATGCGGTTGTATACACCACGCTCCATATAGTCATACGGCGGTGAGTAATCCTCAAGCTCACCGCGGTAAGGGTTGATGTCCCTGTACTGGTGTCCCGAATAGAAGTCGGAGGAGAGCATCCACTTAAGCTCAAGAGGGCGGCGTTCCTCATGACGGCGACGGCACTCCTCCTCTATCATCGCAAGGATATCCTCCCTGTACTCACCGCGCGGCGGCTCCTTCTCCTTAAAACTGAACAGTTTCATTTGTTAATTCTCCTTTTTTCGTCAAGAGTCTTTCGGTGAGGTGAAAGGTGACGCATGTGCGATGCCTTTTTCGGCTGACCGAGAAAATACTTATAAATCTTCTCCCTCTCACGTCTGTGAAAAAGTTCAAGGAAAAGCACTGCCGCTATAAAGGCGGCTGCCATGAAAAGCATCACGCTTTTTCTCCTTTTTTCGTCTTGGTCAGCCGTGACAACTGTGCCACACAATCGGCACAGATATAAAACCCGCCGAGGATGTTGGGGCTGCCTGAAACCTTAAATGTATCGGTAGACTTGCAGGCGGGTACAGAGCAAATGTGCTTTGCTTTTTTAACTGTAATCTGCTTCATATTTTTCCTTTCTAAAACCTGAGATTTCTCCGCTTTTTGCCTGTGAAGTCGCTGATGGTGACACCGCTTTTTGATTTTGGAACGGCGGTTTGCATAACGGCAAAATAGCGAAGTGCATCCGGAAGATGGGTTAACTCGTGCGGCTCGGTTGCACAGTCCCCGATACGTTTTTTATCGCTGAGGAGCGATGGCAGACAGCGTATAAGATTTTCGCAATTACTGCTGATTTTAAGGCGTGAGGATTCCTCGCCTTTCTCATCGCAAGACACCTTAAGCCACTCCTTAAGTGCCATCCAACCGCCAATGCGGTTGTTGTCTGCCGCAGAAAGCGGCACACCGTGCTGCTCAAAAAGCATCGCTATACTTTTGCCGCTGTCCTTTTGCCGTGACCAGAGATCGGGCGGTGCAAGCGTGCGGTATATATCAAGCCCACAGCTCGCCTCCCGTATAGCCTCGGCAGCAGCCGAAACGATAAGGTCATGCTCATAGACCTCTCGGAAAACCGTGGCGTTGCCACAGGAGTCAACCGCAATAAACAGGCACGCAAGTGCATCAAGTCCGTAGTCGATACTGCGGTAAATACGCACTCCGTTTGCAAGCGGCATGGGCCGCACGACATGCACGTCACTGCGAAACTCCGAGAAAAACTGTCCGCCGCCAACTCCCCATTCTCCAAGACCGCAAACGCGGTAACGCTCGGGATCACGCAGACGCATTTCCTCAAACACGTGCAAATCGGCTTCGTCAAGCCACTCGTTTATCTTGTAGTTAACCGTCATGGCGAAAACGTCCTGCGACTTACGGTCAAAGAAGCGTTTCTTCAACCAATGGTTTTCACTCCACGGGTTAAACGTGAGCGTTATCTGCTTGAAAAGCCCGTTTGGCACCTCGCCACGTATACTCTCGTCAAGCGTGTTGAACGCATCCTCACTGTCAACCTCGTATGCCTCTTCAATCCACATCCAGCAAAGCACACCGCAGGAAACTGTAAGCGAAGTAAGCTTAAGTGGGTCGTCGAGTCCTGCAAAAAGCACCCTCTGCCCTGTCGCCTTTACTATGATTTCAAGCGGAGCGCTCTTGAAATCAAAATATTCCTCGACACCGAGCCGTTTTATCGCCCACTTGAGTTCGGAAAATGCCGACCGCTCAAGCGTGCGATAGGTACGCCGCACTACAACAAGGTTTGCCTCTGGGTATTTCAGCAGATGATAGATGTACCAGAGTGCCGTGGTCTTGCTCTTTTTTGACGCACGTGAGCCTTTGACAACACGGTAGCGGCACCTCGTTTTCCAGAAATCTGCGTAGCCGCCACCCACGATGTCGGGTAAATACTGCTTTTGCGTCACTTCAGCTCATCCTCGCCGCAAATGATAAGCGGAAGTGCAATACTACCCTCGATGCGTTCACCGAACATACCGTAGTGCTTGCCGATAAGTTCGGCGGCACGTGTAACGTCCGAAAGACGGGGACGGAGTTTTACCACCTCAACACGCTCGCATCGCTCGGTAAAGGTTTTTCCGTCCTCTGCCGTGGTTTTTGTTTCCTCACGGAGCTTTACAAGGCTGTCCTCGGTTTCCTCACGTCGCAAAATGCGTGTCAGAACCTCAAGGACTTCATTTTCGCTTGCAATCGCTTTGTTTTCGTTATCCATGTTTCTTCCTCCTTTCAGCAAAAGTTCTCACCGTGTTTTACAGATATTTCTGTATTACGTTCTTATTATGCCATAAAAAAGTTGGGATTTTTCGGCAAGTTTTGCTTTTTTGCAAAAAAAATAACGCCCCGAACATGGGACGTTAAATATAATAAATTATTGTTTAGGGTAATACGGAATGTCAATGACATACCGTAGGGCGGGGGCTTGCTCCCTCCGCCGTTACGACATCTAATCACGGCTTACGGCGGGAGATAAACCCCCGCCCTACGATGTAGGTGCATAACCGTAACGTAAATTAATGTTTAGTTTAGAAACGAAGCCCCTCATCCGTCAATCGCTCATGACAGTAAAGAGCATCGCCGTAGGCGAGGCACAAAGCGACTAAACAATGAATAACATTTATACCTCGGTTTATAGTCGCGATCGACACCTTCCCCCGAGGGGGAAGGCTAATAAAACAAAGGCTTCCCCCTTGGGGGAAGCTGGCAGCGTAGCTGACTGATGAGGGGTAGCCGCTTAGCGGCGTTTCCTATCGTAAACATTAATTCACTTCAGCAATTGTATGATGCCAACTCAATTACCTTTTTTCCTTTCTTTTTCGCAATATTCTTAAACTTTGCCGCACCGCCATATGAGTGAGTTACATAAGTAACCACGATATCCGCACGATCAAGCATTATCATATTTCGCCTATCAATCGCAAAACGCTTCGGCACATTTTCAAGCTCCTCAAAAACAGAAGTGTTGTTATAATCTTCATCAATGTTATAATGTTCCTTTTTCCACGGCAAATAAGCTAATTCCACCGAATAACAGATATGCGGATATTCCTTTGACAGCTTTTTTAATACTCTTTTTACCATGCTGTCAAAACTTCCCTCATTACCTACATAGAAATAATCGGCGTTCTGCTCCTCTATTAATTTAGTAATCGTCTTTAGCAAAACTGAATATATTTCAGGCGGTGTATCTCTGTGCCCGAAAAAAACAACTGTCAATTTTAACACCTCTCCGACTGTAAAATAACGCAAATATCCTTTAGGGATATCTGCGTTATTTTATCACATCCTAATAGGATATACAATAATTTTACTGATATTTTTTTATTTTAGAGGTGTGCAATGGAATTAGATTACCGTATTATAGGAACACGAATTAAAGAAATAAGAAAATCCAAAAATTGGACACAAGCACAACTGGCAGAAATATCGGGGATTGAACCTTCAAACATCTCGCATATAGAGCGTGCTGCAACAAAGGTGAGCCTACCTACTCTTGTTAGCATAGCAAACGCATTGGATACAACGCTTGATGAATTGGTTTATACAAATTTATCAAAAAGCACACATATTTCTATAGGCATAATCAATGACATTTTGCAGGATTGCTCACCGGACGAATTAAAAGCATTAGCAGAGGTTATTAAAACAACCAAAAGAGTTCTGCGAGAGAAAAAATAAAGTGTTCAGCCGATGTAAATGCAAAAAGGTATCAGAAAAAACTGATACCTTTTTTCACTTTTCATATACGGCGATTACGTATTCACCGTAAACTTCGGTATAAAACTCAAGATTTGTTACGTCAACATGCCGTGAGGAAACCAATCCCTCTCCGCACCACTTTGCGTATGCTTCTTTTTTTGTCCATATCTCAAAGAACCGCATCACGTCATCCCCGACGTACTCGCACTCACTCGCTGTAAAAAAGCGTGGTGCAATGCGGACAGCGTCCGGCTTTATCTGCTGAATATCGGCACCCACTTCTCTGTCCGACACTGCTAAAATCACCGCTTTGCCGCTATGACTTGCACTAAATTTTATCGGTAAATCCTTGAAATACGGCTTGCCGGTATCGCTTAACAAAACCTGCGGCTCGCTCACTCCGCAAAGCTCCTTTGCCGCAAGACGAATCAGCCGCTTTGACGCATCGCTGTCACGCTCACCGTCAAATATTTCACTTTTATAAAGCTTTATCATTTAAACCTCTTAAACAAAAATGCCGCAAATGCGGCATTTTTTAAATCTCAATTTCTGCATGCCTTATCACATGGCAATTAATATTAACCGCAACGGGAAGCCCTGCAATGTGCGTCGGTGCCGTTGCAATCTTAACGGCAAGTGCCGTTGTATCACCCGAAAAGCCCTGCGGTCCGATATCGGTTTTGTTAATCTCGGTGAGCATACGGCTTTCAAGCAATGCGTATCTTTCGTCACTGTTCACCTCGTCAAGCGGGCGGCAGAAGCACTCCTTTGCAAGAGATGCACACTGCTCAAAATCTCCGCCGATGCCGACTCCGACACAAATCGGAGGACAAGGGTTTGAGCCTGCCTTTTTCACAGTATCAACCACAAAGCCGACAATATCGTCATCACTTGCAGACGGGGTAAACATTTTAAGCGCACTCATGTTTTCACTTCCAAACCCTTTTGGGAGTGCAACTATACGGATTTTATCACCCTTTACCGCACGGATATGTACGATTGCAGGAGTGTTATCGTTTGTATTCACTCTGTCATAAAGCGGGTCACGCACCACCGAAAGGCGGAGCGAAGCGCCTACGTATGCTTTTCGCACACCGTCATTTATCGCATCGGTGATATTGCCGTTTACATAAACCTCATCGCCTATATAAACAAAAACAACCGCCATGCCCGTATCCTGACATACGGGTACGTCAATCTCCTTTGCCGCCTCTACATTGTCGATAAGCCGTGCAAGCACCTGCTTTGCAAGGGGATTTCTCTCCCTCTCCTTTGCGCACGCAATGCACTCTGTAACGTCACTCGAAAGCGTAAAGTTAGCCTTTGTAAAAAGCTCTGCCACCGCTTTTTCGATTTCGCACGGCTCAACTATGCGGATTTCCTTGCCTTTATATAAAATCTTTTCCACTTTTATTCCTCTACATCCAAAGGGTAAAACTCTTCGCCGGGGATTACGTATCCGTATTCGTGAGCGATATCACGGACGTAGTCCTCATCCATAGGTGCATTCAACTGCTCCTCTTTGCGTGCATTTTCCTCCGATTGCGAGGTTACCTGCTGCTCAAGAATATCGTTTTCACGGCGCATCTCATTCCCTTTCATCCAAAGGGCACCCGTTATAATAAAGCCTAAAGCCAGAAACACAATAAATGCTATACGCAGGGATGCCGGTATATTATTTGATTTTTTCTTTTCCATACATTCCTCCGTTAAGTATTGCGCCATGCTTTCGCATTTGCTTTTTGCGAGCCTTGCAAACCGCATTTTTCTTCATTTTACTTATATAATCATTATACCGCTTTACGCCGCTTGTTACAATAGGTAATTTCAAAATTCGCAAAACTATTTTTTTAATATGCCTTGCCAAAAACATTATAGGTGTCAGAAGCAGCCGCAAGGCACACTTCACCGCCTTTTTAAAAAGCGTTACAAGAGCGGTTGATACGGATATAAACAGCCTGCCTACCGTATTGTAATATAGCCAAAAGCCCAAAAACGCACCGAAAAGTCCGTATGCACGCATACGCCCGTCGCCCGTCAGGAAAAAGAACACGCACATACACACCGCAAGAATCACGAAAAACAAAAAATCCGTAAGTGAAACGAATATGTACCCGACAATGTTTTTGTTTTGCTTTGACAGTGGTGATACCCTGAAGCCGAAAACCAATCTTGCAAAGCGTATCACATCATACAAAGCTCCCATGAAAATTCCAAGCAAAACCGAAAGTGCCGCACTTATGGCGGCCTGCTGCATAGAAACCTCCATTATTTTGCGGCACCCAACAGCTTCTTTTTAGGTGCTTTTGCGTAGAATATACCGTCTATCCTGCCCGTAACAAGCATATCACCGCTTTCGGATGACATATTTAAAATACGCATGCCGTCCCCCTCAATCTCAAGCTTGCCGGCATCAGTAGTAACACATATAAAATCGGTATCAAAGGAAAGTACCTCGCTCACTCCGCTTAGCGTGAGCAGTTCCCTGTCCTTTAAATGAATACTTCCAGCCATAAAAACCCTCCTTTTTATATATAATATGCAAAAAGAAAGCACAGGAGAACTTTTTTGCTCTCCTGTGCTTTAGTTTATAACCTCATACATTTCAGCCGCATCCGCTTTTTTAGTGCTGTCCTTTACGTCGGTAACTCTCACCTTAAGCACACGCTCGCCAAAAGCGATTTCAATTACGTCGCCCACTTTAACGTCGTACGATGCTTTAACCACCTTGCCGTTAACGCTGATATGTGCAGCGTCGCAGGCGTCGTTTGCAACCGTGCGGCGTTTGATAATACGGGACACTTTTAAAAATTTGTCTATTCTCATATTTTTCTCCAAAGCTTTTAAAAAGTCGGCTCTCGGAGCCGACTTTTTAAAACTCAAGTAAAATTAGTTAACCTTATCCTTGAATGCCTTACCAGCGGAGAATGCAGGATACTTGGAAGCTGCGATCTTGATGGTTTCGCCAGTCTTGGGGTTTCTGCCCTCACGAGCTGCACGAGTCTTGGTTTCAAATGTACCAAAACCAACGAGCTGAACCTTTTCGCCCTTTGCAAGTGCGGTTTCGATAGCGTCAATAGTTGCTGCGAGAGCTGCCTCTGCGTCCTTCTTCTTAAGGTCGGTAGCCTTAACGATAGCTTCGATAAGTTCTGTCTTGTTCATAATCCATTTCCCTTTCAAATATAAAATCCTTTTGGCACTTTTTGCCTTTGTACATAATCATTCTATCACTTATATGATTACTTTTCAAGTATTTTTTTCAAAATTTAAGCAAAAATAACGCATTTTTTGGTTATTTTCACTATTTTTCTTCTAATTTTGCTCTATCCCAATACTTGTCAAGTTCCTCAAGGGAAAGTTCCTCCATACGCTTGCCGTCACCAAGCACACCGCTCTCAACCTTTGAAAAACGGGAAATAAACTTGTTTGTAGCTTTTGTCAACGCAAGCTCGGCACTCAAACCGTATTTGCGTGCGGTATTTACGACTGCGAAAAGCAAATCTCCAAGTTCCTCCTCACGCATGTCTTCGGGAGCGTTCAAAAACTCCTCGGTTTCCTCGGTAATCTTCTTTGCCGCATCGGCAGCATTTGCAAAATCAAAGCCCACCTTTGCAGCCTTTTTGCCAACCTCCTCGGCACGCATAAGTGCAGGAAGAGGCTTTGGCACACTCTCAAGGATGCTTGTCACCGTATCACGTTTCTTTTCCTTTGATTTAAGTTTTTCCCAGTTGACAAGCACCTGCTCGGACGTATCCGCAACGGTATCCGCAAACACGTGCGGATGACGGTAAATAAGCTTTTTCACAACTCCGTCTGTAACGTCGTCAATAGTAAAGCCGTTTTCCTCTTTTTCTATCTGTGCATGGAAAACCACCTGCATCATAACGTCGCCAAGCTCCTCGCAAAGCAGTTCTCTGTTGCCTGTGTCGATTCCCTCAACAGCCTCATACGTTTCGTCAATGAAGTTCTGGCGGATGCTCTCGTGAGTCTGCTCCATATCCCAGGGGCAGCCACCCGGAGCACGCAGAATCTCCATTACCTCGCACAAATCGTAAAAATCGTAATGTTCCTTATTTAATAATGCTTTTTTCTTTTCGTCCATTTTTTCACCTGAAAATTTATTGTTTATGGGAGTAACGAAGGTGTTCTTTCTTAAGAAGAAAGAACCAAAGAAAAACTGTAAAATATTTAATAAGTAGCCGTGGCTACAGACAATATTTTTTTACAAAAAGGTTTGGAGGTGTCGGAACCTTTCCTTA
>JAZQEH010000034.1:0-2746 GCA_045538895.1 Eubacteriales bacterium | reverse complement strand
CCTTGCCGCATTTTGATTTTAATATTTTTAATATAAAGAAAAGAATTATTTCTTTTTATTTTTTGCTTTTATTTTTTACTTGCGGTCTGACACGTTTGTCAGCACTCTGACGCTTTGCAAATGCAAATCGTCTTTTCTATGATTCTAAATTAAGCCATATTGCGGGACGTACAACGTTGTCGCCGATAGTTACCGTATCACCGGCAGACGAAATCTCTCCATCTGCATTGACGCCTGCCGCCTTTGACAGATACTCACCCGGTGTGCATAACCACCACCAGCTGTGACCGCTACCGTTAACGTACGCACCAAGCGATTTTGCATACGGAGTTGCTTCACACATTCTTGCAAAACTGTCTGCAAAAAGCTTATAGCTACGTACCTGCTCAATATTAAGCATAAAGACGTGATCCTGTGTATCGTATCCGCCGGGTTGACCGTATTCCGTGTTATCGACCGTTACGTAATCGGTAAGAACAACCGCCTTCTTTTCTTCCTCCGAAAATGCCGAATTATAAAAACTGTCATTAAGCCATGAACGCAGAAAAGAGCCGTTCCAGTCAACCATCTGCTTAGTCTTATGATACGGTTTACAATCAAGGGCATACTTGCTCACCAAAAGCAACTTGCTGCCGGTATTTTCAAGCACTATCCACTCTATATCATCGTATCCGTTTTCCCAGTTGTTATCCTGCTCATATTTGCCGAAAATCACGGTTTCGCCCACATCAGCGTTAACATGAACAAGCAGCTTATGTTCATCCAGAAGTCTTCTGACCATTATACTCGAATCTTCATATTCACCAAGTGTTGAAAACCGCTTAAACGCTTCGGCATATTCGCCGTTTTCCATAAGCTCGAGTGCTTTATTATACTTCATCGACGGATATATCACGGTTACAAAAAGCACTGCGAAAATCAAAGCAGCAGCTATGATTATGAACTTAAGTTTTTCCTTTATCGCCCGCAATGTCTTGCGTAACTTTTCTTTTTGCAGACGTTCTTTTTCTTTTTTCAACCACTCCTCTTGCAATTTTCTTTCGTCAACGGTCATATTACATTTTACAATAAAATCCGCCTCGCAAATCTTATCAACAAGCGGAGATACTTTTTTCCATTTTTCTTTCATTATATTCTGCTTTATGTTGATTTTAATTGCAAGATCCGAAGGAACAGCCACGTTTCTTTCAAGATATACCGAAATTATCGGTTTTTTATTATCAAAAGCGAAGAATATTTCCCCTTTGCAATTGTCGGAATTTGCACTGCTATTTGAAACGAAGAAAAGCACGGCCGCACATTTTTCAAGATGATTTCCTATAACGCTCGACCAATCGTGACCGGGATGAATACCGTTATCAAACCAAACTCTATATCCTCTGTCGTACAATTCCTCAATTATAGGTGCGACAGTTTTAGCATCATTATGAGAATAGCTTATAAAAATGTAAGGCCTATCGCCGTCATATGTGTAGTGATTTGGCAAAGCTACATGGTTTTCCATATTGTGACACCTTTCACAGTTTTTGTAAATTATATCACATATTTTTAACCTTTGCAACATGCAATATAAATGTATTAATTTATAACAAAATGATTGATATTTCTTTTTCTTTAGAGTATAATTACTTCTTGCTAACATAAAAGGAGTAATCACCATGGACTTTAAACGTGGCCTTAAAGACGGCATCCCGATTTGTCTCGGATACTTTTCCGTTTCAGTAGCTTTCGGTGTAACCGCCGTCCAAGGAGGCTTGAATTGGATAGAAGCATTTATGATTTCCCTGTTCAACCTGACATCTGCAGGTCAGAAAGCAGGGCTTGATATAATAATAGCCGGCGGCTCACTGATTGAAATTGCACTTTCACAGTTGCTTATTAATGCAAGATATTCCCTGATGGGCATTTCCCTCTCGCAAAGACTTGATAAAAAATTCACTTCGCCTTTCCGCCTGACTTTAGGCTTTGGCATAACAGATGAGATTTTTGCAGTTGCATCGGGGCAAAAAACTGTCAGCCGTACATATTTTGCAGGGCTTATGTTTCTCCCTATCGTCGGTTGGTCGGGAGGAACACTATGCGGAGCTTTGCTCGGCGGTACTTTACCTCCCATTATTCAAAGTGCTTTAGGCGTTGCACTTTACGGAATGTTTATAGCAGTTGTAGTTCCTGCCGCAAAAACGGACAAAAAGGTGCTTGCGGTTGCGGCGATAGCAATTATTTGCAGTTGTCTTATGAATTACATGCCATTGCTTGAAAAAGTATCCGACGGATTTGCAATTATTATATGCACAGTTATTGCCGCATCCCTTGGTGCAATTCTTTTCCCGAGAGAGGAGGCAGAAAACGATGCCGTTTGACAAATTCTTACCGTATCTGATTGTAATGGCGCTTGTGACGCACCTGGTAAGAGTAATACCGCTTACGCTCTTCAGGAAAAAGATTACAAACAGATTCATCAACTCATTTCTTTTCTACACCCCATACGCAGTGCTTGCCGCTATGTCTTTTCCGGCAATACTATATGCCACAAATAGTATTACCTCTGCTGCTTTAGGATTAGTAGCGGCTCTTCTACTCGCCTATTTTGAACACGGTCTTCTGACCGTTGCAAGCGGTGCCTGCCTTGCGGTATTCATTACAGAAATACTGATGAGATTTATATAAAAAGTGCGTGTCAAAAGACACGCACTTCAGCCTGATGACAAAGTCATCACTCTGACCAGAGGGTGAGAAACGCAGGCAG
>JAZQEH010000033.1:0-2305 GCA_045538895.1 Eubacteriales bacterium | reverse complement strand
ACAAGCGGAAATGCCGTGTACCCGCCCGTGGATTTTGTGCCTGAATATGCAAACCAGATTGTTTTAGGTAGGCTTGAAAGTCTGCTTGCATCAAGCGACATGATAAATTTGAAGCTTATATACGGACTTATGTCGAATTATAGCTATGAGCGTATGAGCGACCTCTGTTTTCTTTCGGCAGGTGCGATAAAATACCGCATCCAGCGTATCCGTGAAACGCTGAAATGCAAGTCACGTGAGGATGCGGTTGCATGTATCAGCCGCTATATCCAAAAAGAAAAGCTGCTTGAACTGATAGAAAAGGCAGAAGATTTTTCAGGCAAAGTGATACATGATTAAAAAAACAGGTCGAATGACCTGTTTTTTTAATTACACTATTTACAACTCTATATATGTATGCTATAATAAATTGATACAATATATTGTGTTTTTTCACGCAAGATAAGGAGGCTTTTCGCATGAAATGTCCGGGATGCGGTTATCAGGAAAGCAAGGTTATCGACTCTCGCCCCGTAACCGACAACAACAGTATACGTCGCCGCCGCGAATGTCTTGAATGTAAACGCCGCTTTACTACCTACGAGGTTATTGACTCCGTGCAGATGGTAGTTATTAAAAAAGACGGTACAAAGGAATTTTTCGACCGCATGAAGCTTGAAAGCGGTCTTATAAAGGCGTGTCAGAAACGCCCTGTTGATACTGCGGCACTGGCACTCGAAATAGAGAGCGAGCTTCAGAACTCACTCCGTGCCGAAATCACCACCACCGAAATCGGTGAAATTATAATGGAAAAACTTAAGAAACTTGATGCTGTATCCTACGTGCGTTTTGCATCGGTATACAGAGAGTTCAAGGACGTAGCAACCTTTATGGATGAACTCAAGCAGCTGAACAACAAATAGGAAAGTTCAGTAAACTTTTTTGGAGGAAGCGTCATCGCCGTCAGCTAACGGAAAGACGGAGTGACGCACAAAATGATGGAAATTGAATTTGTAGCAACTTGTCTGTTCGGACTTGAACATTTCCTGGGAGAGGAAATAGACCGTCTTGGTTATCGCCGCACCGAAACGATCGACGGCAGGGTTACTTTTATAGGCGACGAGCGTGCCATTGCCCGCTGTAATATATGGCTCCGCTGTGCGGAACGCCTTTATATTAAGATGGGTACGTTCAAGGCACGCACCTTTGGTGAACTTTTTGAGGGAACAAAGGCTATCGAGTGGGAGAGATTTATCGGCAGAGAGGACGCCTTTCCCGTAAAGGGCCACTCGGTAAAAAGCAAGCTTTTTTCGATTCCCGACTGCCAGAGCATCGTGAAAAAAGCGGTTGCACAACGGCTCGACAACGAGTACGGTATGTGTTGGTTCCCCGAAACCAAAACAAAATATCAAATCGAGTTTTTTATACTCAAGGATATTGCCACGCTGATGATTGACACTTCGGGTGTCGCTTTGCACAAGCGTGGGTACCGTGCCATTGCAGGTGCGGCTCCGCTTCGTGAAACGCTTGCGGCGGCACTTGCACTCAACTCCCGTCCGAGAGAAAACGTTCTTTTGTGGGATCCTTTCTGCGGTAGCGGAACTATAGCCATTGAAGCGGCTATGATAATGAAAAATCAGGCACCGGGACTCTTCCGCCGTTTTGCGGCTGAGGAATTTGCGGTTGCTCCTCCCGAAATCTGGGCACAGGCACGTGAGGAAGCACGTGCAGCCATCCGCCGCACGTCGTTTGAGGCATATGCTTCGGATATTGACGAAAGCATGGTGCAGCTTGCCGCAGACAATGCCGAGCGTGCTGGAGTAGGCGATATCGTGCGGGCGTTTGTTGCTGATGCACGTACCATACGCACAGGCGGCAGACGAGGTACTATAGTTTGCAATCCGCCCTACGGTGAGCGTCTTGGCAGCATGGCAGAGGTTGAGCAGTTGTATGCACAGATAGGCAGACATTTCCGCTCGCTTGCACCGTGGCAGGTTTACGTGCTGACATCGTCCGAGCGTTTTGAAAAACTTTACGGCAAGCGTGCCGATAAGGTACGCAAGCTCTATAACGGTATGATTCCGTGCAATCTGTACCAGTATTTTAAATTTGATAAACAAACCTAAAAAGCATGCAAAGGAAACCCTTTGCATGCTTTTTGCATTTGTGCGTAGTTGTAATATAGATTAATGTTTATGGGAGTAACGAAGGTGTTCTTTCTTAAGAAGAAAGAACCAAAGAAAAACTGTAAAATATTTAATAAGTAGCCGTGGCTACAGACAATATTTTTTTACAAAAAGGTTTGGAGGTGTCGGAACCTTTCCTT
>JAZQEH010000032.1:0-6668 GCA_045538895.1 Eubacteriales bacterium | reverse complement strand
TATCCATAAATTGTTCCTCTTAATATATCATAGCCACCGCTTTGGCGGTGGCTATGATGATTTTAATTACTGTGCAATAAGTTTCATAATGCGAATCACGTCGAGAAGGCCTACTTTGCCGTCGCCGTTTATATCGCCGTTTTTAACAGTTTCATCGTTAACGATTGCACGAACGAGAATCAAAGCATCCAAAACCGTAACCATGCCGTCGCCGTCGATGTCTCCGACTACCGTATCATCTACAACACTAACATCGCCGCAAATAGCAACAGTATCTACCGGTTCCTTTTCGCAATTGTAGGTTTCGATAGCATTTACAGATATGATATGGTTATCCACTTCTGTATCGTCTACCGAGAATGTCAGTTTGAGAACATCAAAATCAACAATCTCGTTCTCATAGGTCATATTCATAACAACCGCCTCATAAGGAAGTGAAATGCTATCCTGAGCAATGAGTGAATAGGTTGTTTCGTCACCGAGCAATGCCTCTGCGGAAAGAAGGGTAAATCCTTCGGGAGCATCTATAGCAAATCTTGTTGCAAAAATAGGTTCGGTTGCTTTTACGGAAACAACGACCTCAACCTTGCCGTTCGCAACTAATTTAGGCGTAGCCATTATGATAACGGGAGCTACGGGGACATCTACTGCCGCCTTACATCCTGAGCAAACGATTCCTTTTTCGGAGGATACGCACGCATAATCGCTATGATTTGTGCTGTCTTTTTCAACATCCGCATTCATCTCAATAACGGTTTTACACTCTGCGCAAACTACCTTTTTAAGTCCCGTAGCGGAACAAGTAGGTGCAAGTGTTATGACATCCTCGGTAACGGAATGTGCACAATCACTTCTGCCGGTAAGAGCACAAACGGTGGTAGCAACTTCATTTTCCATATCGCTGTTATAAAGCTCGGGAACTAAAATCTCTACAAGTTGTCCCGCTGCCTCGACGCCATTTTCATAACTGTATACAAGCTTGATTTCCATATCAAGAGGCTTTGAAGCGGCATTGTCCGAAATAATGGAGATCGAATATACATCGCCGTTTGCATTACCGCTGCATACAAATCCGTCCGCAGTGGGAAGCATAGCCTCTGCAAATGTAAATCCGCTCGGTAATACAACATTTACAAGTGCCGCAGCAAAATTACCTTTTACCGTAGCGGTAACGGTTACGGTACCGTTTTCCACAACAGCGGAAGAAATTGCAAATACATTGTCGCCGCTGACCGCAGTAAAGTTCTTATCACAAACAGTACAAGTATATGTTCCGTCTGTGTTTGCAACATAGAAATGTGCCTTTTCTTCGCAGGAATACACATATTCCTCGATGTATCTTCTGCCGCAAGTGCAAGAGTAAAGTTTTGTACCGTTTGCATCGGGGGTTGCCTCTACGGTTACTTTTTCGGCAAATACGCACTCGTCTTTCATGTTTACGGTAACAATCTTCTGTGCATTTGCATCAGCATTATAGGAAAAAGGCTCGGACAGTGCGGGAGCAAAACTATGAGATCCATAGTTAAACTCTACGTTCATATCTGTTTCATCACTTGCGAAACTGCCGTATGAATAGAACGCAAAGCCGATATCCATAGGAACGGTTCTGCCCTCACCTGAGCCCGAAACGTACAAAACTGTATTTTCGGCATTACGAATATAGTAATTTGTGCCGATTAAGGAGTTGTCAAAGAAGTTAAGTGTCTGCTTTGTGAGCGAAGCGGTTGATTCTGCAGCATTTACATTCTTGTCGCCCGTACGTCCCTGATCAACTCTTGTTCTGCCGTAAAGATTTACGGTTGTTTCGCAGCTTATAACAGGGTTGTTCTTGTAATTTGAGGAAGTGGACATTGTATAAAGAACACCGATATCCACGTTTGTTGCATTTAAAGTAGCGGTTTTATTTGATACCGTTATGCCGTCTGCACCAAAGCTGTCACCAAGGTAAATTCGGGAATAGAAGCGTGTTTTGGTCTGGGTATCCGAAGCATGGTCGGAAACCAATGCCCCCTCGGTGATTGTAAGCGTTGCATCCGCTAAAGTATCATCATTCTTTTTGATATTATACTTACCTAAAAGTATGTAAGCCTGTGCATTGTTAATTGCTTCAATCGCACCGAATGTCACGTTGTTCCAATTACAAGCAATAATATAAGTTGCACTGCCGTCAAAAAGAAGATTGTCAAGCACGGTTTCTCCGCCGAGAGAAAGAAGAGTCTTTGAAGAAATCTTAAATCCGCCTCTTGTGAAGCTGTCGGTAGTATCCGAGCCTTTAATCGTAATAGGCTTTGCATATGCGGGAAGCGTGGTATTGTCAAGCGGATAGCTGCCGCAAACCACTACTGTACCGCCAACGTTTGCAATACGGCTTACCGCTTCGGTAAGGCTTGCAACCGCATTTACTGAATTCAAGCCGTCATTTTTGTCATTTCCGCTTTCGGAAACGTAAACGGTTGGCTCCTCTGTCTGCTCTACCGATGTTTTACAAGCAGTGCAAATAAAGTAATACTTTTCGCCGTTGGCTTGCCACTCGTAACTCTCGGAAACGTGGACATCTGCCGCATAGCTATCGCCGTCTTTTGTCATATTCTCAATAAGCTCTTTGCAGTCAGCACAGTACCAAGTGTATTTTGCAAAAGCAGCACAGTTTGCAGATGAAGTTTCAATCCATTCGCCGCTCTCGTGCTCACATCCGATTTTCGCACCGCAATTGTCACAGACTTCGTCTGCATTTGCATCGGGATGCTCGCCGTTTACCTTTAAGCAATAATGACGGTAAGGCTGTACGTTTTCTTCACCGATAATTGCCGCCGCAAATGTATCGGCACCGTCCGTGCGGGAGTCGGAATAAACATTCAGTGCATAATCGCTTCCTTTGAGAGCAACTTTAAGTTTGCTTAAATCCGCATTGCCGCCCCGTACTACGATGTCAACGTCAAAATGACCTTGTGCATCAACGGCGCCTACTGCATAAAAATCTGCAACAGAGTCAACGGCTCCGTCAAAAACAACCGTTGCATATACGTTGTCACCGCCATCGTAATTAAGCGAAGTAGTTACAAGCGTATTTGCAATTTGGAGAGTATCGTTTTCGTTTGTTTTACCTATGGTAATATTTATCGTGCCAGAGTAAGCACCGGAAAGACCTCTGTTTGCACCGACAATAGCACGGTATGCACCCGAACGGACGGTTATATCGGTTGAATATCCGGTAGCGGAAACGTCGCTATTCTTAGCGCTTCCGCTTTCGTAACCGCCAACAAGATAAATGTCTCCGCCTGAAACGGTGATTCCCTCTCCCATTACGATTTTGTGTTCCTGAGCCGCAATAAAAGGATTGCCGCTGTCAGCAAAGCAAATATGCTCGAACACCATCGGACCGTTCATAATGAAACGGGTATTTGTGTTGAGCGTTCCGCCCTTTACGGTAATGGTATTTGTAAAGGAAGGAGTTTTATAATTTGCCGGAGTAGTTGCGCTGTCAAGGATAGTTACAGTTACGTCATTTGTATTGTATGCAGCATACTGCATAGCCTCGGTAAAGTTCTTGAAGGGATTTTCCTGTGTACCTATCTGTGAGGTAACGTTTCCTACAAGTTCTTTTCCGCTTTCGGAAACGTAAACGGTAGTAAGAAGTGCACTGTCCGTATACACAACGTTGCTACAAGCCGAGCAAACGTAGTTCACCGAACCGTTTGCAAAAGACATTGCAAGTGTGCCGCTATGATTTGCGAAATCAACGGGGAGTTCAATACTGTCACCTACCTTTTGGCTGCAGTCGGGACAGTATTCATACTTACTTCCGACTGTGGAACAGGTCGGAGCGGTTTCAATTACTTCATACTTGCCATCGTGTGCACATATTGTTTGCTGTGCACCGCACTTATCGCACGTGCCGTCTGTAAAAGTATGTGCCTCAGAAACTGCCGTTTCTCCGCAGTAACAGATCTTACTGTGAGCTGCACTTGTAATTATGTATTCTCCATCCTCAATGTGCTTATGGAAGACCTTGAGCTCGGGAGCGTAACCATTAACAAGGACAAAAGCGTCGCCAAGTCCCGAAACAGAAGCCGCTACGGTTGCATCCGAAACGTAGATTTCGCCCGAAGTTGCCGCAGTAGTATATTTATCCGTTGAAGTGTAATAGCAATCAGAAATTCCGCCTGCCGATGCGGTTGAGGCAGAAGGTCTGCCCACTATCGGGCGCACGTAGCTTGCCTTGGTTGCGGTAATCTTACCCGTATTAAAGCAACGTGTAACTGTATATGCAACGTCTTTACCTGCTCCGTGTGCAATGATACCGGCAGCGTATCCGCTTGTACCTGCAACTATGGCACCGGTGTTCATACAATCCCGAACAGAGCAAGCGCCCTTCGAAGAGCCCTGATCTCGCCAGTATCCCACGATACCTGCCGCCGCACCGCCTACAGTTGTAACAGAGCCTGTGTTAAGGCACTTTTCAACGGTGATAGAACCGCTTGTACTGGAGGAAAAGCCTGCAATACCACCGGCATAACTGTTACACGAGATTGCACCCATGTTTTTACATCCACTGATAAGGGCATTTTCCGAACTCGAGTCAAGTCTGCCGAAGATACCGCCTGTAAAATCGGAACTACCGATAACAGTACAAAGGTTGGTACAATTTTGAATGGTAATATTTGTAGTGTAAATATAGCCGATAATACCGCCGATATTCTCTCCGCTACCGCTAACAGTACCGCTTACGGTAAGGTTTTCAATCGTAACAGTACCGCTACTCTTGATATATCCGAAAAGACCGACGTTATCTGTCATGCCGAGAGCGGCTCCGTCGATTGCAATACCGCTTACGGTATAACCGCCACCGTTAAAGTTACCGGTAAACGGATTTTCCTCGGTACCGATAGGCGTCTGCGAAAGACCGTTTGTCGCATCGGCAAGGTTAATATCGTTTGTAAGAGTATAACTGTCTGCCCACATGGAAGGAGTGTTCATAAGCGTGAGCATATCGTTTGCCGTGGAGATTTCTGCCGCAGATGCAAAAAGCGAAAGCGACAAAACTAAAATAAGTATGGTAATTATTCTTTTAGTCATTTTCATTCTCCTTTCACCGCAATACGCATGATACCGAGTGCATCCTGCATGGTGATTTTGCCGTCACCGTCAATGTCGGCATTCTTATAGGTTTCTTTGCCAACCGCCGAGGAAAGTGCGCAGAGTGCATCCGCAACGGTGATATTACCGTCTCCGTTGGCATCACCGTTTCTTTCACCTACATAAATAGTGGTACGGCAAACCTCGGGTAAATAATACTGCTTTCTCACCGTGGAATAAAACTCGGTGGTAAGCACGTTGCCGTCTTCGTTGAAATAAAACATCGTTACGATACCCGTGGGCTCAACCATATCAAGTGCCTGCGGATTGATAAGCATCTGTGTAACTACGTTTCCGTTATCACCGACAGATTTTACTACAAGAGTTTCATAGGTTTCGATATGACCGCAAATAACCAAAATAATATTTTCATACTTGCGGACAAACTTGTTCCAAATATTCAAGCCGTCGTTTCTGCTACCCGACGGAGCCAGGTAATCGCCGGAGTCGGTAATTGTACCGTCGCTATGCAGATAGGAATGCGTAATCACAACAACCTTGTGGTTCGGATACTGCTCTACAACGTCGCACGCCCACTCAAGCACCGCATCGGTAGGACCGTATTGAAGCACTAAGAAAAGATAATCTGTTTTTCCGATTTTTGCGGTTTTGTAAAGGTTCAAAACCGAATTTTCCGCATATCTTCCTACTATATCCGAGGTGTTTCCCTCGAAATTCATATACTTTTCATAAGGGTCTGCATAGTCGTGGTTACCCTGCGAAATCGCCATGGGAATTACGCCCGAAAGACGCTCAAACTGTTCTACAGCGCCCTCCCATTCCCAATCGTTATCGGTACGGAGGTCGGTAACGTCGCCGGGTGCCAAAAAGTATCGGATGTTCTTGATATCCTTGTTCTGCAAAATCCAGTCGTACATATAGTGCGTATAATCGGGATGAAGACTGGTCACTTTCTGTTGGTCGCCGACAATCGCAAAGGAATATGCAAAGTCGGTTACGGGCTCGATATAATCCTGCCAATACTCTGTACGAAGCATATCGTTTTTGCCCGATGCGTCCTTGATTACGTCATCACCGAAAGTTGCGTTTGTGAGGTCATAGCTTGCAAGTATATTTGCATCGGTCGCATCTACGCTCTCCATATCCGCCTTGATTTCATCTGCCGTGCGCACATCGGAAAAGAGTGCCGCCGAGCGAAGATGGCCCCTGAAGTAAGTATAGTTGCCCGGAAGGTTATCACCGCCGAGTACAAGCGGCATCGGAGAAAGCGGAGGATTGTACGTAAACTCCTGCGTTTCTTTAAGTACACCGTTTATATAGCACGAAACCGTTTGATTTGCCACGTCGGTAGTGATTGCGATATGATTCCACTTGCCGCTATTTAGCACGGCGTTTGAGAAAGTATAGGTATAAGCAGTCGCTTTCGGTCCATCCGGCACCTTGTCATAAAACTTGAGCACCGGACAACCTTTTTTATTGATCTGAAGCCAGAAACCGTGATAATACGGTCCGTTTGCGTTTGCGATAATACAACCCGAGGCTTTGCCATCCGGGACGCGTATCCATGCCTC
>JAZQEH010000031.1:0-10750 GCA_045538895.1 Eubacteriales bacterium | reverse complement strand
TGAAATCGAGTACGATAAGATCGAAAAGGTTCGCGGTATGGACATCGTTTTCGTAACTACCGCTAAGACCGATGCAGAAGCACGTGAGCTCCTCACTCTTATGGGCGCTCCGTTCGCTAAATAAGGAGGGGACATAAAATGTCAAAGAAGTCAATGATTCTCAAGCAGCAGAGAACTCAGAAGTTCTCCACCAGAGAGTACAACCGCTGCAAGATCTGCGGTCGTCCCCATGCTTATCTTCGCAAGTACGCTATTTGCCGTATCTGCTTCCGTGAACTTGCTTACAAGGGCGAGATTCCGGGCGTAAAGAAAGCAAGCTGGTAAAACTCCCATCTATCGGCAGGAAAACGGCATAGCCGTTTTTACCACCGATAAGCCGCCGGTGCCAGCAACCGGCAGCAAGAATATTAACTTGCATTAGGAGGAAAATAAAATGCAAATTTCAGACGTAATTGCAGATATGCTCACCAGAATCAGAAATGCAAACAATGCAAAGCACGAAACTGTTGACATTCCTGCATCCAACATGAAGAAGGCTATCGCAGACATTCTCGTAAACGAGGGTTATGTAAAGAGCTATCAGATCATCGAAGACGGCAAGCAGGGTGTAATTCGCGTTACACTTAAGTATGTCGGCAAGCAGAAGGTTATTCACGGTCTCCGCCGCGTTTCCAAGCCCGGTCTCCGTATTTATTCCAACTGCGAGGATATGCCCAAGGTTATGAACGGTCTCGGTATCGCTATCGTTTCCACTTCTAAGGGTATTATGACCGATAAGCAGGCTCGCAAAGAGAATGTAGGCGGCGAAGTTCTCGCCTTCGTATGGTAATTAAGGAGGGTAACAGATATGTCAAGAATTGGTAGAATGCCTATCGCTGTTCCCGCCGGTGTTACCGTTACTATCGGCGAGGGCAACGTTGTTACAGTTAAAGGCCCCAAGGGTGAACTCACTCAGACTTTCGCTTCCTGCCTTACAATCAAGCAGGAGGGCGCTGAAGTAGTTGTTACCCGTCCCAATGATGAGAAGGAAGTAAGAGCACTTCATGGTCTTACCCGTGCCCTTCTCAACAACATGGTTGTTGGTGTTACCGACGGCTTCTCCAAGAAGCTCGAGATCGTTGGTGTCGGCTACAAGGTTGAAAAGTCCGGCAAGAAGATGACTCTCTCTCTCGGTCACTCCCACCCCATCTACGTTGAGGAAGTTGACGGCATCACTTTTGATGTACCGGACCTCAACACCATCATTGTTAATGGTATTGATAAGCAGCTCGTTGGTGCAGTTGCAGCGAAGATTCGCGGCTACAGAAAGCCTGAGCCGTACCACGGCAAGGGCGTTAAGTACTCCGACGAGAGAATTCGCCGTAAGGCCGGTAAGACCGGTAAATAATGAAAGGAGTGGACACAGATGGTTTCAAGAAAAGACAGTAACGCAGCACGTCTTAAGAGACATGCAAGAGTTAGAGGCAAGATTTCCGGCACAGCTGAAACTCCTCGTCTTTGCGTATATCGCTCCAATGCGAACATTGCCGCTCAGATCATCGATGATGTTAAGGGCGTAACTCTGGTATCCGCTTCCAGCCTTGAAAAGGATTTCAAGCTTAGCGGCGGCAACAAGGAATCTGCAAAAGAAGTAGGCAAGATGATTGCTGAAAGAGCAGTAGCTAAGGGCATTACCACCGTAGTATTCGACCGCGGCGGTTATGTTTATCACGGACGTGTATCGGAACTTGCTGAAGGTGCTCGCGAGGGCGGCCTTAAGTTCTAATTCCGGTTTGTACACAGTTTGAAATTTAATTTCATTCATATTTAAGGAGAAAAAACATGGCATACAGAAATGATGCGGCTAAGAAGGAGCAGGAATTTTCCGAAACTCTCGTAGCCCTCAACCGTGTTTCCAAAACCGTAAAAGCTGGTCGTATCGCAAGATTTACCGCTATCATGGTAGTAGGCGATAAGAACGGCCGCGTAGGCTACGGTCTCGGAAAGGCAGCCGAAGTTCCGGATGCTATCCGCAAGGGAATTGAGGATGCAAAGAAGAACATGATTACCGTATCCCGCAAGGGCTCTACTATTCCTCACGAAATCGTTGGCGAGTTCGGTGCAGGCAGAGTGCTTCTTAAGCCCGCTGCTCCCGGTACCGGTATTATCGCAGGCGGCGCAGTACGTGTAGTACTCGAGCTTGCAGGCATTAAGAACATTCGTGCAAAGTGCCTTCGTTCCAACAACCCCACCAATGTCGTAAAGGCAACCTTTGAAGGTCTTAAGATGCTCAGAACCGCAGAGCAGGTAGCTGCTATCCGCGACAAGAGCGTTGAAGACGTAAAGGCATAAGGAGGACGTACTAATGGAAAAGGTAAAAGTAGTTCTTATTAAGAGCCTTATCGGTGCAAAGCCGAACCAGAAGGCAACCGCAAAATCGCTTGGACTCAATAAAATCGGTGACAGCATCGAGCACGCAAACGATGCAGTTCTCGGCGGCAAGGTGAAAGTACTTTCCCACCTTGTTAAGATTGAGACCGTTTAAGTTTTGTCTGTACAAAACTAAAACAACATCAAACAAAGGAGGACAATCATGAAGCTTCATGAACTTTCACCGGCAGAGGGTTCCGTAACTCCTGCATACCGCAAGGGTAGAGGTCCCGGTTCCGGTAACGGCAAAACCGCTGGTAAGGGCCACAAGGGTCAGAACGCACGTTCTGGCGGTGGTGTACGCCCCGGTTTTGAAGGCGGCCAGCTTCCTCTTTACAGAAAGCTGCCCAAGAGAGGTTTCTACAACAGATTTGCTAAGGAATACTCCGTAGTAAACGTAGAAGCACTCAACAGATTTGAGGATGGTGCAGTTGTTGATCTTGCTACTCTTGCACAGGCAGGTGTTGTTAGCCAGCCCAAGAGCGCACTCAAGATCCTGGGCAAAGGTGAGCTCGCTAAAAAATTAACTGTAAAAGCAGCAGTCTTTTCGGCGAGTGCCAAGGAAAAGATAGAAGCAGCAGGTGGAAAGATCGAGGAGGTATAATAAATGTTTCAGACATTGAAGAACGCATTTAAAATCCCCGATCTCAGAAAGAAGATTCTCTTCACTCTCTTCATCATTCTTTTATACCGCATAGGTTCCGCAATTCCGGTTCCTTTTGTAAGCGCAAACATGCTCGAATTCTTCACTGAATACGGCAGTGCTAATCAGGGCGGTATCTTTGATATGCTTAACACCCTCTCAGGTGGTGCTCTTTCACAGGCAACACTCTTTGCACTCGGTGTACAGCCCTATATCAATGCATCCATTATTATTCAGCTTCTCACAATCGCAATCCCCGCACTTGAGAAACTCTCCAAGGAAGGCGAGGAGGGCAAGAAGAAGCTCAACTCTATTACTCGTTTCGTAACTATCGCTCTTGCATTCGTAATGAGCCTTGGTTACTACATGCTTCTCAAGAACGGCGGCTTCGGTCTTCCCGTTATCAGTAACAACCACTGGTTTGCAGGCGTTGTTATCGTAGCATGCTACTGTGCAGGTGCTTCACTTGTTATGTGGCTTGCAGAGAAGATTAACGAAAGCGGTATCGGTAACGGTATCTCGATTATTCTTTTTGCAAACATCATCGCACGTCTTCCTCATGCAGCAGCTTCTGTATGGACTACAGCAGCAGGCATGTTCAAGAACGGCGGACTCGGCATCGTTTGGGGTATTCTCTTTATCCTCGCTGTTGCAGTTGTTATGGTGGCACTCGTTGGCTTTGTTGTATTCGTTACAGAGTCCGAGCGTAGAATTCCGATTCAGTACGCAAAGAGAGTTGTCGGCAGAAAGATGTACGGCGGACAGAGCTCCACACTTCCTATCAAGCTTAACATGACCGGCGTTATGCCTATCATTTTCGCAAGCACAATCTGCTCTCTCCCCTCCACCATTCTTATGTTCATTTCCAAGCCTTCTGCAGGCATTGGTATGCATATCTACAATTTCTTTGATACAGTATTCAATCCTCAGACTTCTGTAGTATATGTTATCATCTACCTCGTATTGATTATTGCGTTTGCATACTTCTACGTTGCAATTTCCTTTAATCCTGTTGAGGTTGCTAACAACATCAAGAAGAATGGCGGTTCCATTGTCGGTATTCGTCCCGGCAAGCCTACATCTGATTATATTTCCAAGATCTTGTCTAAAATCACACTGATTGGTGCGATTTTCCTCGGCTTCATCGCTGCATTCCCGATGGTGCTCAACCTTATCAACAGTAGCATGTTCAGCTCAATCGCTTTCGGCGGTTCCTCCTTGCTCATCGTTGTAGGTGTTGCACTTGAAACCTGCAGAGAAATCGAGGCACAGATGACAATGCGCCATTACAAAGGTTTTTTGGACTAATTTAAAACCTTAGAGGTAAGCTATGAAAATTATATTTTTAGGCGCACCCGGTGCAGGCAAAGGCACTCAGGCTGAAAAGGTCAGTGTCAAGCTTGGTATTCCCACTATTTCTACCGGCGCGATTATCCGTGCGGCACTTAAGGAAGGCACAGAGATGGGCCTTGCTGCCAAAGCGTTTATCGAAGCCGGAAAGCTCGTTCCTGATGAAGTCGTTATCGGCATCATCAAGGAGCGTCTTGCCGAAGATGATTGCAAGAACGGCTTTATACTTGACGGATTCCCCCGTACGATAGCACAGGCAGAGGCACTTGATGCCATGGGCGTTAAGATCGACCTCGTAGTTAACATCTTCGTTGACGATGCTACTATCGTTGAGAGAATGAGCGGCAGACGTGTATGTCCTGCGTGTGGTGCAACATTCCACACTCAGTTCAAGCCCTCTGCTGACGGCGACAAGTGTGATAAGTGCGGCGAGGCACTCACCATCCGTAAGGATGACAGTCCCGAGGTTGTAAAAGACCGCCTTGTGGTTTATCACAAGGAAACAGAGCCTCTTGAACGTTACTACGAAAGTAAGGGCATCCTCAAGACCGTTATCGGTCAGGAGGAACTTGAGGAAACAACCGCACTCACCTTCAAAGCAATCGGAGTATAAAATGATTCAGCTTAAAAACTCTGCACAAATTGAGTTAATGAAGATTTCAGGCCGAATTACCGGCGAGGCACTTGCAGTTGCCGAGGAGATGATTCGCGAGGGCGTGTCAACCTATGAGATTGACAAAGCCATTCGCAATCATATCGAAAAGAGCGGTGCAAAACCCTCTTTCCTCGGTTACGGCGGCTTCCCCGGAAGTGCCTGTATCAGCATTAATGATGAAGTAATTCACGGTATCCCCTCAAAGAAACGCATTTTGCAAGAGGGCGACATTGTAAAGGTAGACGTCGGAGCATTCATCGGCGGCTTCCACGGTGACGCAGCCCGCACCTTTCCTGTAGGGAAGATAAGCGAGAGTGCGGCACGCTTGATCGAAGCAACCCGCGAATGTTTTTATAAAGGCGTTGCACAGGCTACTGCCGGTAATCGCATTGGCGACATCGGCGCGGCTGTTGAGGCTTGTGCGAAAAGCTACGGCTACAGTGTTGTAAAAAGATATGTCGGTCACGGTGTGGGACATGAACTTCATGAAGCACCCGAGGTACCGAATTTCGGTACAGCCGGCAGAGGCCCAAGACTTTTCCCCGGCACGGTAATTGCTATTGAGCCGATGGTGAATGAGGGCGTTTGTGATGTGCATGAGATGCCTGACGGATGGACAGTGAAAACTGCCGACCGCAAGCTGTCAGCACATTATGAAAATACTGTTGCAATAACCGATGAGGGACCGATTTTACTTACTGAAATCAAATGAGCAAGGAATATATCGGCCTGCTTGCATATTCAAAGTGCGGCAGGGACAGAAAAAGGCTTTTCTGTGTGGTTGACGTACTCGGTGAGGACTTTGTTCTCGTTGCAGACGGAAAACTCCGCAAAACGGAAAGCCCAAAGAAAAAAAGACTGAAGCATTTATCATTTATTGAGTGTGAGCGTATTACGCTTCCGCTTAGTGACAGTGAATTGTACGAACGCATATGTAAATATGAGGATTCGGCGAAATAGGAGGAACTACAGTGGCAAAAGATGATGTAATGGAATTTGAAGGCGTGGTTGTTGAGGCGCTGCCCAATGCCAACTTCAAAGTGCAGCTTCCCAACGGACATATCGTAAATGCCCACATTTCGGGAAAGCTTCGCATGAACTATATCAGAATTTTGCCCGGTGATAAGGTAACTGTTGAGGTATCGGTTTACGACCTCACCAAGGGCCGCATTACCTGGCGAGTAAAATAAACTTTGACTTATGTCAATTAACCATTATGAAAGGAAGATGAACAATGAAAGTTAAGCCTTCCGTAAAGAAGATTTGCGAAAAGTGCAAAATCATCAAGAGAAAAGGTAAAGTAATGGTTATTTGCGAAAACCCCAAGCACAAGCAGAAGCAGGGTTAAGCAAAACCATTTAACCGAGGTGTCGTTTGACACAAACCAAAGAAAGGATGGATTACACAAATGGCTCGTATAGCTGGTGTTGATATTCCAAATCAGAAGCGTGTAGAAATCGCGCTTACTTATATCTACGGTATCGGACAGACCAGTGCTAAGGAAATCCTTGCAAAGACCGGTATCAATCCTGATACCCGTGCAAAGGACCTTACCGAGGCAGAGGTTGCTAAGCTCCGTGACGAGATCGAGGCTAACTACACTGTAGAGGGTGACCTCCGCAGAGAAGTACAGCTCAACATCAAGAACATGGTAGAAATCAACTGCTACCGTGGCATTCGTCATAGAAAGGGTCTCCCCGTTAGAGGACAGAGAACCAAGACAAATGCAAGAACTCGCAAGGGTCCCGCAAAGACCATCGCGAATAAGAAGAAGTAAAGGAGTGACCAGAAAGAATGGCTAAAGCTGTTAAAAAGGTTATTAAAAAGCGCCGCGAACGTAAGAACGTTGAGAAGGGTGCAGCACATATTCAGGCTACCTTTAATAACACAATTATCACTATAACCGATACCGAAGGTAACGCAGTATCTTGGGCATCTGCAGGTGAGATGGGCTTCAAGGGTTCGAGAAAGTCTACTCCTTTTGCAGCACAGACTGCAGCAGAAACAGCTGGTAAGATCGCTGTTGACCACGGTATGAAAACCGTTGAGGTTTATGTAAAGGGCCCCGGTTCGGGACGTGAATCCGCAATCCGTGCACTTCAGACTGTAGGTCTTGAAATCACAATGATTAAGGACGTTACCCCGATTCCTCACAACGGTTGCCGTCCGCCTAAGCGCAGACGCGTGTAATTATTTTAGGAGGTATAACAAAATGGCAAGATATACAGGTCCTGTTTGCAGACTTTGCCGTAGAGAAGGCACAAAGCTCTATCTTAAGGGTGAGCGTTGCACTTCCGGCAAGTGTGCATTTGACCGCAGAGCACAGGTTCCCGGTCAGCACGGCGATGCTCGTAAGAAGATCGGCGAATACGGCATGCACCTTCGTGAAAAGCAGAAGGTAAGAAGATATTATGGCCTGCTTGAGAAGCAGTTCAAGAACTACTTCATCATGGCAGACAAGAAGCCCGGCATGACCGGTGAAAACCTTCTTGTTATCCTTGAGAGCCGTCTTGACAACGTTGTTTACAGAATGGGTATGGCATCCAGCCGTAAGGAAGCTCGTCAGCTCGTTCTCCACAACCATTTCAGAGTTAACGGCAAAAAGGCTAACATTCCCTCTATCCTTGTAAAGGCTGGCGATGTTATCTCAATCAACGAGAGCAGCACTGACAGCGCAAAGATCAAGGAACTTCTCGAGGGCGTTGCAGCAGCAAAGACACCCAAGTGGCTTGAGGTTGCTGAAAACGGCACTGCAAAGGTTGTTACTCTTCCCGCAAGAGAAGATATCGACTTTGAGATCAACGAGCAGCTCATCGTTGAGTTCTATTCCAAGTAATACCGCCTCCGATATGCATACATTATATCGGAGCGTGGCTTTGGTATCTTGTATGTAATGATGCACCACTCCATTTTGGAAAAGACTATCGGATTGCATAACAGATTATTAAGGAGGGTACGAAATGATTGAAATAGAAAAGCCTAATATAAACATGGTTGATGTTAGTGAAGACGGCAGCGAAGGTACTTTCGTTGTTGAGCCTCTTGAGCGTGGCTACGGTACTACTCTTGGCAACTCGCTTCGCAGAGTACTTCTCAGCTCGCTTCCCGGTGTTGCGGTTTGCAGCATCAAGATTGATGGTGTTCTTCATGAAATTACAACCGTGCCCGGTGTAAAAGAAGATGTTACCGAAATCGTTCTTAACGTAAAGGGAATCGTTGCAAAGCTTTACTCCCAGACTCCCAAGACCGTTGTTATTGATGTAACCGGTGCTTGTGATGTTAAGGCAGGCGATATTGCAACAGATGCTGACATCGAAATTCTTAACCCCGAGCATCATATCGCAACCGTTTGCGAAAATGCACGCTTCTACATGGAGCTTACATTTGACCGTGGACGCGGATATGTTTCTCAGGAGAAGAATAAGCAGGCGTACAACGCTACTGCACAGACCAGTGCTCCCATCGGTCTTATTTTCACCGATTCTATTTATACTCCTGTATACAAAGTACAGTATACAGTTGAAAACACCCGTGTTGGAAACATCACCGACTACGATAAGCTTACGCTTAACGTAAAGACTAACGGTACCGTTTCCGCCAAAGAAGCGATTTCGCTTGGTGCCAAGATACTCAACGAGCATCTCAACCTCTTCGTAAATATGTCGGATGAGGCTATGAAGGCGGAAATTATGGTTGAACGCAAAGAAACCATCAGGGACAGAGTCCTTGAGATGACCATTGAAGATCTTGACTTGTCAGTTCGTAGCTTCAACTGCTTGAAGCGTGCGGGAATCAATACCGTTGAAGATTTGACAAATCGTACCGAGAGTGAAATGATCAAGGTCAAGAACCTCGGTAAGAAGTCGCTTGAAGAAGTTATTAACAAGCTTCAGGGACTCGGCCTCGAACTTAAACGCGAGGACGACTAATAACCTATAGGTTATATAAATACTACAAGGAGGGAATTACAATGCCCGGAACAAGAAAACTTGGCAGAACTTCTGATCATAGAAAAGCTATGCTCAGAGGTATGGTAACATATTTGCTTGAGAACGGTTCTGTTGAGACCACTCTCACCAGAGCAAAGGAAGTAAAGCCTCTCGCTGAGAAGATGATTACTCTTGGCAAGAAGAACACTCTTGCTTCCCGCCGTCAGGCACTTGCTTTTATCACCAAGGAGAGCGTTGTTAAGAAGCTTTTCGATACTATCGCTCCCGAGTATGCTGACCGTAACGGCGGTTACACCCAGATCTACAAGATCGGTCCCCGTCGCGGCGACGCTGCTGAAATGGCAATCATCCGTCTGGTTGCTAACGCTCCCAAGAACGAGGAGAAGGCTGACTAATTGTTAGCTTAAAAGCAAAATAAAATCCCACTCGTAAGAGTGGGATTTTTTTATGGAATTTATTTGATTTCTTGTTCAAGATTGTTGAACTCATCTGTGTCAAAAAACTCTGCAAGCGTTATTCCAAGACCGTCACAAATCATTTTTATGGTAAGAAGTTTAGGATTCTGACTTCTTCCGTACAAAATTGCTTTTATTGATGATGGTGGTAATGCACAAATGGTTGCTAATTTGTTGATGGTGATGTTTCGTTCGCCACATAATTGTTGAATTCGATTTTTTGTTGCTTTTATAGTATTCATATTTTATGTGAGTTTGATTTCATCGGTATCGCCGCAAAGCCAATCCATGCTTACCCCCAGTGCTTTTGCGAACATTCGGAGTTCTGCATCGCAAACATGACGTTGGTTTTTCTCAATTCTTGAAATAATAGGTTGAGTCATTTCCATCCCCATTAGTTGGATTTTTGTAGCAAGTTCTGCTTGGTTCAAAGGCGGCTTGTGTAACGCACGTCCCAGCCTGATGCGTTCAGCGCAAATATTTCCTTTCACTAAAAACATGCATTTTGCCATTATGTCACCCCGATTAATACTGCTTAAGAATATTTTTTATTCATATTATTGATTTTATTCTATAAACAGATATAATAGTAATTAGAATGAAATAAATTATGCAAAACAAGCATAAAATCGAAAATTTTATAAGAATAGGTGTTTTTGTGAAAGCAGCGATTATTGGTTCGAGGAAAATAGGCTATAGTGATTTTGAAAAATATTTACCGCAAACTATCACCGAAATTATTTGGAGTGGTAAAAATGAAGTCTTGTGTGAATATGCAAAAAAGAAAGGTATCAAGCTGACATTACTCTTACCTGATATTAATTACGGTAGGGCAGCAGGTTTTATGCGTGATTTAGATGCGATGCATGCTGCAGATATTGTGATTGCATTTTGCGATGACAATGATGTAGTTGTAAAAACGTTGGTAGACTATTGTAAGCGTATTAATAAAAATATAGAGTTAATAACGGTTTAAAGATAAATTAATGTTTAGGGGAAGTAATAAAGGCTCCCTCAGACGAGGGAGCTGTCAGCGGAACGCTGACTGAGGGAGGAAAAAAGTAACAATCAGAAAGGTTCCCTCCTTCCGTCGCCTTACGGCGCCACCTTCCTCGTCTGAGGAAGGCTTGTTAATGTAAACAATAATTTTCATTTTCAAAAGTTTTTGAGGGGTGCAGGGGAACTCTTCACAAAAAGTTCCCCTGCATCTGTTCTTCCCCTGCATCTGTTCTTCCCCTGCATCTGTTCTTCCCCTGCATCTGTTCTTCCCCTGCATCTATTCTTCCCC
>JAZQEH010000030.1:0-9702 GCA_045538895.1 Eubacteriales bacterium | reverse complement strand
AATTAATGTTTAGTTTAGTAACGAAGCCCCTCATCCGTCGACGTGCGTCGACACCTTCCCCCGAGGGGGAAGGCTCATTAACAAAGGCTTCCCCCTTGGGGGAGGCTCCCGCGATGAGCGGGTGGTGAGGGGTAGCCGCATCGCGGCGTTTCATCCACATAAACAATAATTTATCTCTTCATCAATCCACTATTGAATCGTATATTGTTTCAACTGCGTCACCGAAGTGCTTTTTATCAAAGTTGAGTGCAAGCTCCTCGCTCTTTTTCTTTGCCGCATCAAGCCAATCGCCCGATGAAATCATCTTGTCAAGCGACTCTAAAAACTGCTGCTCATCCTCATAGGTATAGCCGTTTTCGCCCTCTGCCATAACCTCCTCAAAGCACGGATCACGGCGGCAAAGCAGCGGCAATCCGTTTGCTGCAGCCTCAATATAGGTAAGCCCCTGAGTTTCGCTTGTAGAAGCACTGACGAATATATCGCCGAGCTGATAGTAGTTCTGCACCTCAGAAGGTTTTACCATACCAGTAAAAATAACCTTATCGGAAATATCAAGGCTTACCGAAAGTGCCTCAAGCTCACCCTTTGCGGGGCCGTCACCGACAATGATAAACTTGATATTGTCATGCTTTTTCGTTACCAATGCAAAATACCGAAGCAGCTCGTCGAGATTCTTTTCCGTACCGAGTCTACCGAGATTGATAAGCAGGATCTCATCATTTTCAACGCCGTAGGAAAGACGTTTTTTCTCCCTCTCCTCCGCCGTTATACGTGTCTTGTGCTGCTCAAGCGAAATTCCGCTCGGCACGACACGGATGGGATTGTTCACCCCATAACCGTGGAGTGCATCCTCCACCTTATGCGTCGGAGCGATTACGGTGCTTGCCTTTTTAAGGCGCTTGCGTGAAAAAATGCGTACAACACGCTTGCCTATACGGCGGCTCGGCATGACATATTTTACATACTGCTCATACAGAGTGTGATAGGTGTGCACTATAGGCGCTGCGGTTTTCTTTGAAATATACAGTGCGAACTGGTATGTGAAAAACTCGCACTGCGAATGAATAACGTCAGGCTTCCAGCGTACAAGCTCCTTTATAAAGCGATGACGGAAGGAAAGCGGCATACGCACGTCGGGGTACACAATGTCGAGCGGCAACGAGCGGATATAATAAACATTACCGTCACGGCAGGAATGTACACTCTCGGAAAGTGTGAGTATTTTCACCTCATGCCCTTTATTTTCAAGTTCCTCACGTAAATTTTTAACCGAAGTAACAACTCCGTTTGTATCTGTTGTAAAAAGGTCTGTAGTAATCAAAATTTTCATACTGTTACCCTACTTGATTTACATAGTTTTAATAACAAGGTCAGTATAACACAACATATCAAAAAAATCAATGACATACCAAGTTTTTATGGTAATATCGCATTTTATGTGTTATAATTAAACAAACCACTTTCGAGAGGAAAAATATGCTTAATACAGTTGTTGAAATAGTTAAAAAAGCCGCAGAGATAATGACGGGCGGCGAATATACCGTGAGCGAAAAGGGCGATGCAAATTTTGTTACCGACAAGGACGTTGCGGTTGAAAGATTTTTGCGTGAAGCCCTGACAGGCACCTTTGACGGTATCGGCTTTATGGGTGAGGAAGAGGATTTTTCAAACGATGCCCTCTCCCGTGAGTACACCGCCGTAGTAGACCCCATTGACGGCACGATGAATTTTACACGTGACATGAATTTAAGCGTTATCTCGGTTGCCATACTCCGTTACGGCAAGCCGTTTATCGGCGTGGTTTACAACCCGTTTACAAACGAAATGTTCACCGCCGAGCGTGACAAGGGTGCGTACTTAAACGGCAAGAGGATTCACGTTTCCGACCGCCCATTGAAATCCGCATGCTTTTTCACGGCGTGGAGTACATACAAAAAGGACATAGCAAAGGCATGCTTCAATATCTCCGAGGAGGTATATTACGATACCTGCGATATCCGACGTCTTGGAGTTTGCGCACTTGAACTGTCATACATGGCGGCGGGCAGAGGAGAGTTATACTTTGAAATCCGCCTTTTTCCATGGGATTTTGCCGCCGCAGGGCTTATCCTCACCGAGGCAGGCGGCTATATAGGCACTATCGACTTTGACAGTCTTGTCTATACCCGCCCGATACCTATTATTGCCGCAAATTCAAAAGAGAATTTCGACTACTTAAACGAAAAGGTCAAAAAGCACGTACCGCATATCCCCTACAAAGATTAAAACGAAAGGAGCAAACGAATGGCATTTTCCGCAAAAACTTTAAAAAAGCAGATGGCACGTCTTCACTCACTGCTCAATAATTGCTCACTCGTTACGCTCCGCAAAGGTCAGAACACCGTGGGCAGCCTTATGTCAAGCGTTCACCGCAAGCAAGTTGTTACAAAGGTGCATAAATTTGAGCAGTTTGACGGGGCATGGGTAATGCCACGTGACGAGCGCAGACACGGTGTTATACTCTACCTCCACGGCGGAGGCTACAGTTGCGGCGACCTCGACTATGCAAAGGGCTTTGGCTCAACGCTTGCATACCACTGCGGTGTGCGTGTTTTCTGCCCTGCTTACCGCCTTGCTCCCGAGCATAAATTCCCTGCCGCACTCGATGACAGCCTTGAGGCATACAGATACCTCTTGCAAAAAGGCTTTTCCCCAAAGCAGATCATGCTGTGCGGTGAAAGTGCAGGCGGCGGACTTTGCTACTCGCTCTGCCTTAAGCTGCGTGAGCTCGGCGAGGAGATGCCCTGCGGCATCATTGCCATTTCACCGTGGACAGACCTCACTGCAAAGGGCGAGTCATACGAATTCAACAAAGGAAATGACCCTGCCATAACCATAGAGCGTCTTGACTATTTTGCGAACAACTACACAACAAATCGCTTGAATCCGCTTGTTTCTCCGCTTTTCGGTGACCTTGACGGTATGCCGCCGTCACTCATTTTTGCAGGCGGCGACGAAATAATGCTGAGCGACTCGACTCTGCTGCATGAAAAACTCTGCGAGAGTGGCGTACAGAGCAAGCTTTTCGTCACACCCGAGCGCTGGCATGCATACGTAGTTTACGATTTGCGTGAAAACCGTGAGGATTTTGTATATATTAATCAGTTTTTATCAAAGCACCTCTCCGAGGAACACAAGCTGCGTTGGCTCCGCCTTGACAATGCGGCAAAGATCTATCCTGCCGCACGCCGCCAGAACTGGAGCAACGTGTTCCGCCTTTCGGCAACGCTTTACGAAGAGGTTGACACCGATACTTTGCGTTCGGCACTCGACGTAACCGTCCGCCGTTTCCCGTCCATTGCGGCAAGACTGCGTAAGGGCGTATTCTGGTATTACCTACAGCAACTTTCAAATGCTCCCGAAATCAGAGAAGAAAGCAGTTACCCGCTTGTAAGAATGTCAAACAAGGAAACCGCAAAATGTGCACTCCGTGTAATCGTATACAAAAAGCGTATTGCCGTTGAGTTCTTCCACTCGCTGACCGACGGCAACGGT
This sequence comes from Eubacteriales bacterium, assembly GCA_045538895.1. Classification (GTDB taxonomy): domain Bacteria; phylum Bacillota; class Clostridia; order Oscillospirales; family CAG-272; genus UMGS902. Next base: position 6,168 of record JAZQEH010000030.1, on the reverse strand, counting down.
GCGTTGATTTTTATTAAAACACTGGTTGCCGAATACCTTGAGCAAAAGCACGGTATCCGCATCCCCGCCACCGACGGCGTGCTTGCAAGGCTTGACACGCCGAGTGAGGAGGAATTTGAGGACAGTTTTCTGAAATACGCAGGCGACACCTGCGCTTCACGTATGGAAAGCGACTCATGGAACATAAAGGACGCTATCGAGCCTGCGGGATTTCTGCACCTGACCTGCTTTAAGCTACCCACGGACAAGGTGCTCGAAACGGCTCATACATACAACGTAAGCCTTACTGCGTTTTTGTGTGCGGTGACAATGCAGGCTTTGCAGAAAATACAGAGCGAACGTGTGCCAAACCGTAACAAACGTGGCTCAATAAAGGTGCTTTTGCCGGTAAATCTGCGAAAGCTTTTCCCAAGCAAGACTCTACGTAACTTTGCGTTTTACACCACCCCCGAAATTGAGCCAAGGCTTGGCGAATACAGCTTTGAGGAAATCTGCAAGGCGGTGACAAGCCACATGGGGCTTGACGTAACGGCAAAGCAGATGTGCAAAAAAATCAGCACTAACGTAAAGTCGGAGCGCTCGCTGATTATAAAAATCGCACCCCTTGCGATTAAAAATATAGTCATGCGGCTTGTTTTTGATGCCGTTGGCGAAAGGAAGTCCTGCCTTTCGCTCTCAAACCTCGGTGCCGTTACCCTGCCTGAAGCAATGACGCCTTACGTAGAACGCATGGACTTTATCCTCGGTACGCAAGCCACCGCACCGTACAACTGCGGTGTCATTTCCTACGGAGGCACTCTGTATATCAACTTTATCCGTGATATACGCACTCCCTTGCTTGAAGCGAAATTCCATGAGGTTTTGCGTGACATGGGACTTGTTGCAGAGGTTGAAAGTAACAACCAATAAGGAGATTTTTATGTATTGTATAAAATGTGGAGTAAAGCTTTCCGATACCGAGAGCAAATGTCCGCTTTGCGGCACTGTTCCGTATCACCCCGATATCACACGGGTAGAGCTTGAACCGCTTTATCCCGAAAATCAGCACCCCGTTACACATGTAAGCCCCCTCGGTGTTCTTGTGATAATAAGCTTTATCTGCTGTTTGCCAATGATCATCACTCTGCTTTGCGATTTACGCATAAGCGGTGCTATTACCTGGTCGGGCTACGTTATCGGTGCCATTATGCTCGCATATGAGCTTATGGTTCTTCCGATGTGGTTCAAAAAGCCGAATCCCGTGATTTTTGTTCCCTGCGGATTTGCGGCAGTCGGACTATATCTGCTGTATATAAACCTTGCAACAAACGGTGATTGGTTTTTGAGTTTTGCTTTCCCGGTTGTGGGGGCAATCGGCATTATAGTTACCGCACTCGTCACTCTTGTCAAGTATGTAAAACAAGGCAGACTCTATATCTTCGGCGGTGCATTTATCGCTCTCGGTCTGTTCACTCCGCTTATGGAATTCTTGATGAACATAACGTTTGGTATACACGAATACCTTGTCTGGTCGTTCTATCCGCTTTCCTCACTCACTCTCCTCGGTGCTCTGCTCATTTTCCTTGCAATCTGCCGCCCTGCAAGAGAGTCTATGGAAAGAAAATTCTTTATTTAGTAATTAAAACAAATTCAATGTAAGGAGATAAAATTATGAAAAAAAGGATTTTCGGCATAGTTTTATGTATATGCACGCTTGTCGGTATAATTTGCATATCGGCAACGGCTGCCTCTCCCGTAAACGTTTTTAACGTTACCATGGACGAGCCCACCATAGGCGGCAAGCCTGCGGATACTGCGTCTGTACCCGAAAGTGCGAGTACATACGTAACAGACGTACAGTGGAAGGGCAAATTCGACAGCAAGGGAAGATTTGTCAAAGGACAGGTCTACATAGTAAACATAACCGTACGCATTAAAGACGGTCTGGACATGTACATACAAAAGGACGGCGGCAAAGCAACTATCAACGGAACAAAAGCAACCCTTGGCAATGTATCTGCAGATAAGCAACAGGCAGTAATTTCCCGTAGCTTTTCGATGCTGACCGTTGACGGCGCCTCACTTCTGCAAAAGAGTGACGTCAACATAATAACGATTAGCTTCTCCGAGCCCGTGGCAGGTCAGCTCCCCTCAAAGACCGCAACCCTTCAGAAGGATGCAAAAACTACCGTCAGCGATGTTACATGGTCAGGCAGATTCAGCCATGACGGTACGTGTATTGCAGGTGAGGAGTATACTGTAAAGTTCAAGGTCGTTATAAAAAGCGAATACAAAGAAGACTCATATACCTTAAAGGATGCTTCAAAAATTACCGTAAACGGTAAGCAAGCAACAGTCAAAAAAGAGAATAACCGCGAGGCATACGTTACGTGCAATTTCACAACCCCCATCCCCGAGGGGCAGATTGATATGAGCTACGTGCTTACCAAGGAGCAGGCAGACCATTATTTCGTGGATAATCATAACGACGACCTAATATTCAACGATGAATTTGTAGACTACACAATGGACAATCCTTATGTTTTCGGCCTTGATATGCCGCTTGACCGTTATCTGGCAAACGCACATAATTACAAGAAACCCGAATATCAGTTGTCGTACATAAAACGTATACTGCTTGATTATGAAAAAAATGCCCAATACAGTGGTGGATTTGCTGAATGGACTCATGAACTCAAAGAGCTATGGGTTGCCCCGAGTATTGATGCGAGCAGCACGCGCAACTTCATAACCAATGTTAAAAATGCGGCAAACGATGTCCGTTACGGCAGTGGAGGAGCGAATGTAGGAACATTCAAACTCTTTTTATCCAAGGATGTTTTTCCCGACGGCTGGTACTCTATTATGCCGGCATTCCAAAAGGAGCTTGATACCGACGAGATAAGAAACTATTCATACACGCCCTTCCAACTCTACCTTTATGAAGGAGACGTGTATGAGGCATTCAAGAAGGGCGAATCAGCCGCAGAGCTGTGGTGTCCCATTCCCGGTCATAAGTTTATCAACCCCTTAATAACTCCCGACCGTGTGGCAGAGTATATGAACTGCCAGCACCCCACAACATATTACTATTCCTGCAAATACTGTAATACCTGTGAGTATAACCCCAACCACACCTTTAAGGAAGCCGACGAGTATGACGTATACAGCATTGAGCAGATGGAACACGTATACGGCGACAGAGTTCTTTCGGACAAAAACTTTGCAGGTATCAATGCAGATGGCGAAAAGGTATATTTCAAGCAGTGTATCTACTGCGGAATTAACCCCAAGGATGACTTTTTCAGCTACTCCGAAGAGGATTTCAAGAAGGAATATGCTGAGTATTACGGCAAACCCGGATATGAGTACGTAACGTATGAATGGCATATGGACCGTCTTAAAATCCAGTGGAATGACTACCTTTCCAAAATGGTTATGAGTGCAACCACCAAAGAGGCTGCACCCGACGGCTTTGCGGTATACCCCGACAGAGAGCTCACCGCAAAAACAAGCGGCTGGGCAACCGACGAAGTACGTTGGGCAACACAGCTTCAGCTTACCGACACGTCGCTTCTCGGCAGCGACTACACCGCCCCCTGCACAAGAGAACAGTTTGTTTCCGTTGCGGTTAAAATGGCAGAAAGAATGCTCGGCAAGGAGCTTGAAGCTGCACCCTCGGGCACATTCAGCGATACTGACAGTATCTACGTAAGAAAGGCGGTTAAAGCCGGTATTACTTCGGGTACGTCAGCTACCACCTTCTCGCCGAAGGATACGTTAACACGTGCACAAATGGCAACCTTCATTTACCGTGTACTCCAATATGTCCGCAAGAATTCGGATATAAGATATACCGTTTATGATTCAGCACTCGGAAATTACAGCGATTCGAGTCAGATACCGTCCTGGGCTACCGATGCAATGGCATTTATGAATGCGCTCGGTCTTGTAAAGGGTACAAGCGATACCACTATTGCTCCAAACAACACCTGCACAATCGAACAAGCCCTTATTGCGGCATACAGAAGCCTTGATGCAGACGAGATAGGCTGGTACCAGTCCTTGAACGAATTCCACAATAACTCCCGTGGTTACCTCGGCGGTACTATGAATAAGTTATTCTCGGTAGGCATCGGCGGCACAGCAGCTTACTCCAGCTACACGAATGCAGACCGCTATTGGTGCAACAAGCCCTATAACCCCGCAAATCTCCTGGACGGCAAGGATATATGGAGAGAGGACAACGCCCTCCCCGTGCTCGAACCTTATACGGGCATCCAAAGCGCAGTTCCGCTTGAAGACTTCATGCCTATCAAGGACGTTGACTGAAAAAAGGTTGTCTGATGCACGCCTGCGGTGTGATGATATACAACACCGGCTTTGCCGGTGTTGATGATATGCACGCTTACACGTGATGATATACCATTGCTTTCGCAATGGATAAAAAAATCCAAGTCTTTCGACTTGGATTTTTTTGGCACACCATGGGGGATTCGAACCCCCGACCAACGGAATCGGAATCCGGTACTCTATCCAGCTGAGCTAATGGTGCAAATTGTCTTGCGTAGCAAGACGTTAGGAGTTTTTCTTCGATGGATGAAATCCATCGATTTCGCAAAGCGAAACCGCAAAACTCCGTAAATATTTTACTTTTAGCGATACCAACTTGGTAAATTATCTTGCAGAGCAAGACGTTAGGAGTTTTTCTTCGATGGATGAAATCCATCGATTTCGCAAAGCGAAACCGCAAAACTCCGTAAATATTTTACTTTAGCGATTCTAACTTCGCAAATTGTCTTGTTTCCGGTGGAAACAAGACGTTTACTAATATACCACTTGATTATATCATACTCTTTAAAGCTTTGCACTAACTTTTTTGTCGTTCAAAGAAATATTTTCCTCTGTGTGCGTTTATACTCTGTATTACACCTATCAGGCAGAACGATGCAAGCATTGACGAGCCGCCGTAGCTCATAAACGGAAGCGTAATACCGATAACCGGCAGCTTTGCAAGACACATACCTATATTCTCCGCCGACTGTGCAATAATCACCGCCGCAACTCCGACACACATGTATGATGCATAGCTACCGCTCATTTTATGTGCAAGCACAAGTGCCCTTACAACAAGAGTTGTGAGCATTGCGATAACCACAAACGCTCCGAAGAATCCGAATTTTTCACCGGTTATTGCGAAAATAAAGTCGGTGTGTGCAAACGGCACTTTCTGATACTCCGTACCGCCCGAAAAACCCGTGCCGAAAAATCCGCCGGCTGAAATTGCGTTTCTGCTCATCAAAGCCTGAAAGCCCTTGTTTGCAGGGTCGGTTTCGGGCCAGAAGCCTGCAAGTATACGAGACTGCTGATAGGGTTTGAGCACGCTCCACAAAAACGGAGATGCCGCAATTACGGCAACGCCTGCACCAAGAAAATACCAAAGGCTGAGTCCGGCACAGAACAGCATTGCCGCAGTTAAAAACACAAACACAAGTGCTGAGCCGAGGTCGCCCTGAAGCATTACAAGACCGATGATAGTACCAGCATGAACACCGAGTTTAACAAGGCTTTTCGGCTTGTTTATCGTGTCCTTATGCATATGCAGATGCTTTGAAAAAGTAACTATGTACATTACCTTTACAAATTCGGACGGCTGAATACCTATCGGAAAACCTTGAAATCTTATCCAGCTTTTGTTACCGTCACCGGTACCTATAATCAGAGTCAGCACAAGCAAAAATATGCTGATGCCGAAAAGCGGTATCGAAAACTTTTCGGCTACCTCCTCGTAGTCGATAGTGGAAATAACGGTCATTGTAACAACACCGAGCACGATTGCCACAAGCTGTATGTAGAAATACTTAACACCATAATCATTTGCGGCGCCCGCAAGGGTAATCAGGCTGACAAAGGCAAGGGCAAGTGCGGCAAAAAGCACGGTATAATCAAGCTTTCGCAATTTTTCATACCATGTTATCGAAAAAACCTTCATACATGCCCTCCTTTTGACGTTATAAATTAATGTTTAGGGGATGAAACGCCGCTATGCGGCTACCCCTCATCAGTCAGCTCCGCTGACAGCTTCCCCCAAGGGGGAAGCCTAAAAATTTGTAAAAAAGACGGGTTCCCCGGCTTTTTTACTCCTTGAAAACCGCGAGCGGTGAGCGAGACGCGAGTGAACGGTTTTGC
>JAZQEH010000029.1:0-10238 GCA_045538895.1 Eubacteriales bacterium | reverse complement strand
CGGTTACGTTCGTGTTCAGAGCTATGCAACATGTTACCTCCTTGCAGGTTACTATGGTGTAACTGAAAACGATACCGCAGAAAAGAACGTAACTATTTCTGTTGACGGTCCTGCACTTTCCACTAATGCACGTCATTACTTCTTCGAGAGAATCTACATGGGCAGTGCATTCTCCGCAGACAATATTGAGGTTTCCAACAAGACCGTAACTCTCAACGTTGATGACGGTCTCCTCAACTCCAAGGCTGAAAGTGGTACTCAGACAGCTCTTGTATACGTTCTCTATACAATGTCTACCTCTAATGCCCGTCCCGCAGCTCTCACAAAGAACTGCACCTCCATCGTTAACCTCAACGGCAACTCGGGCGTTAACTCGTTCCGTACCGGTGACAGAAACGTTGGTTATGATGAAGTTGTTGATGAAAACGGTAAAGTAACTACCGCTGCATCTCAGGCATGGCTTGACAACCTCACCGTAAACTTTAATGACAACTCTCAGGTTGCAGACGTACTTGCAGATGCTGATAAGGGTATTGAAGAAAAACTCGGTACCGCTCAGTTCAAGAACGTAAAGAACCTTGTATTCAACATTTCTACTCCCGCTGAAGGACGTATCACTCCTCTCGGACATACTCTCCGTATGCTCAAGTACGGTACCTTCGTAAATGAAGAAGCAACCGTTACCGTAAACACAAGCACTCACGCTTACCACAAGGATATCGACGTACTTGTTAGGGGTACATGGCGTAGTGACGGACTTTACCCCTACAATGTAGTTGAAAACATTATTGACGAGTGTTCTTGGGACGAGGGTGTGCTTGACGAAGTAAATTGCGAAAAGACATATACATGTTCTGTTTGCGGTAGAACCAAGACCGAGAAAGTTCCAATGATTTCCGTATCTGCTGACGCAGGTTACTATGCAGTTACTGCCGATGCAGCAGAGAAAACCGGTGCTATCGTATTCAATGCGGATTTTGCAAACTACGCAGAGTTTGAGATTGAAAGCTTCGGTATCTACGTTTACAACGCAAGCAACGAACAAAAGGGACATGTTGTAAGCTACGATGCAGACATGCTCGCTGCAAATGACGGTAAGTTCAACGTTGTTATAAACAACATTCCTGTTGAATACTTTGGTAACAACGTACTTGCAATGCCTTACGTTGTAATTGACGGTGTAATTTATAACGGCAGCGTATGTACCTACAATGTAAACAACAGTCTTAAGTGGTTAGGAGAGAAATAATGAGATACGAACAACCTAAAGCAAATATCATTGCTTTCGAAACAATTAACGTAATCGCAACAAGCATAGAACCTGAAGTGCTCGCTAAAAACGGTGCAAACCTCGGAGAGCTTGATGCAAATACAATCAACCTCTTTAGTTAAAATTAAAAGAGCCAACTTCGGTTGGCTCTTTTTTCGTGTAATGGGTAAAGAAACGGTAAATTAATGCTTATTGGGATTGTCGGAACCTTTCTTTAAAAGGTTCCGACACCTCCAAACCTTTGTAAAAACAAATTGTCTGTAGCCACGGCTACTAATTAAATATTTCACAGTTTTTCTTTGGTTCTTTCTTCTTAAGAAAGAACACCCTCGTTTCTTCGTTCCTTCGTATTCCTCCCCCGTACACGCAAAAAAGGCTTGCCGAAGCAAGCCTTTTTTTAAGTTATCTGCAAATTACTCAGCGATGGATGCGTACATGAAGAACTTGTATCCAAGAGGCGAAGAGAAGAAGCCTTCGATCTTTTCGCTGCACATATAAATGTCAGTGTAGTAGTAAATGGGGCAGATTGCGCCGGTAGACATAAGAATGTCTTCAGCCTGATGCATGAGGTCAAAACGCTCTGCAGGATCGTTGGAAGCCTTAACCTGAGCGATGATAGCATCGTAGGACTCAGCCCAAGTCTTGCCGTTGTAGCCTGCATAATCCTTGTGAGCGTCCTTACCGAACTGGCTGTCGTTGTTGCCGGATTCAGTAATCCACATATCAAGGAAGGAAATCGGGTCGTTGTAGTCACCGAGCCAGCCGTTACGAGCTACAGAGTACTCGCCGTTCTTTCTGGTGTTAAGGAAGGTTGCCCATTCCTGAGTTTCAACCTTAACGGTGATACCGTACTGACCCCAAGTTTCCTGGAGGTAAGCAGCTACAGCCTCATGGCCGGTACCTTCGTTAGTGATGTAGGTGAGGGTGGGGAAACCGGAAACTACACCGTCAGCAACGGTGAACTTGCCGGAGGAAGCAGCTACGCTTTCGAGAAGTGCGATAGCTTCTGCACAGTTAGCGGTATAGTCAGCAGGATCTACGCTGAAGTAGCCCTTACCGTCGCGGTTAACACCGTTGTTTTCGATGAACTGAGTGCCATCGGGCTCGGTGAGACCCATTGCAACGAAGCCGTTAGCGGGAACCTGACCAGCCTTACCGATATCGGTGCAAACGTAGTTACGCTCGATCATAAGACCGAGAGCCTTACGGATAGAAACTCTTTCTTCTTCAGTGAACTGAGCAAGAGCCTTGTCGTTCATGTTAAAGGATACATAGTATGTACCGAGCTGACCTTCAACGAAGTATTCGGTGGGGTAATCCTTTTCGAGAGTTTCGATTTCGTCCTGAGGAACGGAGTCGATGAAGAGGTATGCACCGTTCTGGTAGTTAGCGAGAAGGGAAGTATCATCGTCATTGAAAGCGAAGATAAGCTTTTCGGTAACTACACTGTCAGCATCCCAGTAGTTTTCGTTCTTTTCGAGAACGAGCTGAGCCTGAGTGAACTCGGTTACCTTGTAAGCGCCGTTACCGATGTAGGTCTCAGCCTTGGTTGCCCAAGCATCGCCGTTAGCCTCAACTACGTCCTGCTTAACAGGCATGTAGGTGGGGAATGCGCAGAGTTCCATGAAGTAAGGAACGTTAGAGGTGAGTACAACGGTGAGCTGCTTGCCATCCTCAGATGCAGTAACATTGAGGGTGTCGGTGCCGTAGCCGTCGATTACGTCGAACATGTAGCTGTAGTCAGCTGCAGTTTCGGGATCTGCTGCTCTGTTCCAGGAGTATACAAAGTCAGCAGCGGTGAGAGCAGAGCCGTCGCTCCACTTAAGGTTGTCGCGGAGAGTGAAGGTGTAAGAGAACTTACCGTCTTCAGTAGCAACAACTTCAGGAATTTCAGCAGCACACATAGGAGTGAGCTTACCTTCCTTGTCGTAACCTACAAGACCAACAAAGTTGTGAATGATGTAGGTAGCGCCGTCAACAGCAGAGTTGAGGGCAGGGTCGATGGTGTCAGGATATGCACCAACGTTGAGAACCATTGCTTCGCTTCCGTTATCCTTGTTACCGCATGCAGCAAAAGAGAAAACGATAGCGAGCACGAGCAATACGCTCAGAAGCTTTTTCATGGTTTTTTTCCTCCAAAAAATATTTTTAATTAAGCTTGTAAACAAGCAGAATTAACTGTTGAATCAGCCTTCAACCAAATGGCAGGCAACAAAATGACCGGGGCGGATTTCACGAAGCTCGGGCATAGACTCTGCACATTTGTCGCAGGCACGGGGGCATCTTGTGCGGAAGGGACAGCCGCTTGGCATATGCAAGGGGCTTGGAACGTCGCCTTCGAGGTGGATACGCTTGTTTGCTCTCGCCATGTTGGGGTCGGGAACGGGAACTGCAGAGAGCAGAGAAACGGTGTAAGGATGAATAGGCTCGTGATAAACCTCATTTGCAGGGCCGATCTCGATAAGCTTACCAAGATACATTACGGCAATTCTTGTGGAAATATGCTTAACTACAAGAAGGTCATGCGCAATAAAGAGATAGGTAAGGCCGAGTTTTGCCTGGAGGTCTTCGAACATGTTTACAACCTGTGCCTGAATAGAAACGTCAAGTGCGGAAACAGGTTCGTCACAAACGATAAATTTAGGATCAACCGCAAGCGCACGTGCGATACCGATTCTCTGACGCTGACCGCCTGAAAATTCGTGTGCATAACGTGAAGCATGCTCGCTGGAAAGTCCGACAAGGTCCATGAGGTACTTGATTTTTTCAGCACGCTCTGCCTTGTTTGAATAAAGCTTGTGTACATCAAGCGGCTCGCCGATGATGTCGCTGACAGTCATACGGGGGTCGAGGGATGAATACGGATCCTGAAAAACCATCTGTGCCGACTTGCGGAATTCGTGAATGGTCTTTTCTCCCTTGATAAGCTGACCGTCAAACCAAACCTCACCTGCGGTGGGCTTGTAAAGCTGGAGAATGGTACGGCCAACGGTGGTCTTACCGCAGCCGGATTCACCAACAAGACCGAGAGTTTCGCCCTCTTTGATGCTGAAAGTTACGTCGTCAACCGCTTTAAGCTTCAAAGATTTGAGAAAACCGGTAGGAATGTCAAAGTATTGCTTTAAATGCTTTACTTCGAGAAGATTCTTATCACTCATGATTATACATCTCCTCTACTTGTTCTTTAGTAAGTGTACCAGCTTCAATAGCATCCTTGAGGTTATACCAGCATGCCGAAGCGTGGTCGTTATTGATAAGGATTTCCTTTGCCTTGTGGGTAAGGCAAACCTTCATGGCACGGTCACAACGGGGGGCAAAAGGACAACCGTCGGGCATATTGAGAAGGTCAACGGGGTGACCGCCGATAGGAATGAGTCTTTCGTCGTTATCATCAACTTTAGGGATGGAGCGGAGCAGACCGCGGGTATATTCGTGCTTGGGGTTGTAGAAAACCTCGTCAGCAGTGCCGCGTTCGCAAACTTCGCCTGCGTACATAACGATGATTTCGTCGCACATTTCAGCAACAACGCCAAGGTCATGGGTAATCATGATGATTGCCATGCCGAGCTTCTTCTGGAGATCCTTCATAAGGTCAAGGATCTGTGCCTGAATGGTAACGTCAAGTGCTGTGGTAGGCTCGTCTGCGATGAGAATGTCAGGCTCGCAGGCAAGTGCCATTGCGATCATAACTCTCTGACGCATACCGCCGGAAAACTCATGGGGATACTGCTTGATACGCTTTTCGGGCTCGTTTACGCCTACAAGCTCAAGCATTTCTATTGCACGGGCACGTGCTTCGGCCTTGTTACGCTTTGTGTGAAGCATGATAGCTTCCATAAGCTGATTGCCGATAGTATAAACGGGGTTAAGGCTTGTCATAGGGTCCTGGAAGATGATACTTATTTTGTTACCGCGAATGGTACCCATCTTCGCCTTGGACGCACCAACAAGCTCTTCGCCATTGAGCTTTACGCTACCCGATACGATTCTACCGGGATTTGCAAGAATCTGCAAAATAGAGTAGGCGGTAACGCTCTTACCGGAGCCGGACTCACCTACGATACCAAGCACCTTGCCTTTCTCAAGCGAGAAAGAGATGCCGTTAACTGCCTTTACCTCACCTGCCGGAGTGAAGAATGAGGTATGCAGGTCTTTTACTTCTAATAACTTTTCCATGCTGAATACCTCTTAATTATTTCTTGAGTTTGGGGTCAAACGCATCGCGAAGACCGTCGCCAAGCAGGTTGAGAGACAAAACGATGAGGCAGATAGCAACTGCCGGGATGATCAAACGGTACGAATAGGAGTTTATGCCCTTAAGTGCATCGGAAGCAAGAGAACCGAGCGAGGGCATGGGCATGTCAACACCGAGACCCATGAAAGAAAGGAAGCTTTCGGTGAAGATAGCCGAAGGAATCTGAAGTGCCGTAGAAATGATGATAACACTGATACAGTTAGGAATCATGTGGCGGATAATGATATGCTTACCCGAAGCACCGATAGAACGTGCCGCAAGAACGTAGTCCTGCTGCTTGATGGTAAGAATCTGACCGCGGATAAGTCTTGCCATGCTTACCCAATAGAGAACTGCAAACACGATGAAGATACTGATCATACCTACACCGAGCTTTTCAAGGACTGTGCCGTCAAGAATACTTGTGCCGTCTTCTTTTGTAAATACGCTCTTAAGAACAACCGAGAAGAGGATGATCATAAGGAGGTCGGGCAAGGAGTAGATAATATCAACAATACGCATCATTATCATATCGACCTTGCCGCCGTAGTAACCGGAAACAGAGCCGTAGATAACGCCGATAATAAGCACGATGATACTTGCAAAAAGACCAACCGCAAGCGAAACGCGAGCACCGTAAATAACACGGATCGCATAGTCACGGCCTGCGTCATCGGTACCGAAAATGTGTGGGAATACAAATTCGCCAGCGGCAATTTTAGCCTGTTCGGTTTCGCCGTATTCAAAGGGCTTCAAGTTTCTGTAAGAGGAGTCGGGGAGCTGTCCCTTGATGTTACCGAGCTGCGCAGAGTAGCTGTAGGGGTAGAACATAGGAACAAAGATTACGATAAGAACGATAAGAGTGAGCAAAATAAGACATGTCATTGCAATCTTGTTCTTGGCAAGACGGCGCATACCGTCTTTAAAGAACGTGGTGCTGGGGCGCATGCGTTGCTGGAGATACTTTTCGTCCTCGGTAGCCATTTCAAACTTTGAAACGTCAAGCTGAAGGCTCAAAGGATTCTTCTTCGGGAGTGTTTCGTTATTCTTTTTCATTTTCTAAACCTCCCTTAGCTCAAATCGACACGAGGGTCGAAGATCTTGTAACAAATATCAGAAAGAAGAGTCATGGTAACCATAAGAGTTGCAAGGAATATGGTGGTACCCATAACCATGGGGTAGTCACGGTTGATAATGCTGGAATAGAAATATTCACCGAGACCGGGAACTGCGAAAATCTTCTCAACAACCAGCGAACCTGTGAGAATGAACGCAATCATGGGACCAACGTAAGTAATAACGGGGGTAACTGCGTTCTTAAGCGAGTGCTTGAAGATAACCTTTGTACCCGAAACGCCCTTTGCACGTGCGGTACGGATGTAGTCCTGACCGAGTACGTCAAGCATGCTTGAACGTGTAAGACGTGTGATGTATGACATGGGGTAGAGTGCAAGCGAAATGATGGGGAGCACAAGACCGCCCTCCATGCTTCCATTTGCAGGGAATATCTTGAAGTTGATACAGAAAATAAGAAGCAGAATAGTTGCAATTACGAAAGAGGGCATTGCAACAAAAGCGGTAGAAAGCACCATGATGAGCTTGTCTATCCACTTGTTATGGAATACTGCCGCAACCGCACCGAGGGTAAGACCTATAACGATAGCGATGCATGCCGCAATAAGACCGTTTTTGGCACTAACCGAGAAACCGTCCATAATGAGATCCATAACGTTGCGGCCTCTCATTTTGATGGAGGGACCGAAGTCAAGGTGCAAAAGGTCGCTGAGATAGGTGAGATACTGCTCGAAAAGAGGCTTATCAAGACCGTATTTTGCTTCCATTGCAGCCATTACTTCAGGGCTTGGGGACTTTTCTGAAAGGAAAGGACCGCCCGGAATGGCTCTGGTAACGAAAAACGTTATCGTAATAATCAAAAACACCGTAAAAATCGCAAGAAGAACGCGTTTTACGATATACAGTGCGAGTTTGCTGTCCAAAATATTCACTCCTTGTTCTATGTTGCCGCGGATATTGCACCGTTATGCTTTGCAAGGCAAAGCATAACAATAGGGGTCCCCCTATTGCGGTATCGTTGGCGATTTGCATTATTCTAACAGTCAAAATTGCAACACAAAACACACCCGAAAGGCTGTTTCGCGTGTGGGTTTTGCGTCTTTACGCAAATGACTATAAAACATTCTGCATCATTATACTATATATTTTTGCAAATGTCAACCCAAAGGGCAGCCTTTTTGCGTTTTTTGTTATTTTTTTGACGGAAAGATTTTTGGAAAATTCAATAAAATCAGAGAGCCTTTAATAATTCGATAAGGTACTCGTAGGTTCTTTTTACCGATTCTACAGACATTCTTTCACGTGTTGTGTGGATGTCATAGAGATTGGGACCGAATGAAACTGCATCGAGTCCGTCGATCTTGTCGGAGAACAGACCGCATTCGAGTCCTGCGTGGATGGCTTCAATTTTTGGTGATTTGCCGTACATATTTTCGTATACTTTAGCCATAGTATCACGCAAAGGCGAAACCTTGCGATATTCCCAAGCAGGGTAGTGTGCGTGAGAATTGTATTCACCGCCGAAACTTTCGGCAACTGCGGCTAATTTGTCGAGGAGAGCATATTTTTCTGCATTTACCGAACTGCGAACCGCAAACGTCGCTTTAAGTGCATTGTTTTCAACTTTAAGCACACCGAGATTAAGCGAAGTTTGTACAAGACCTTTAATATCGGCACTCATGCTTTGGATGCCGTTTGGAACTGTGCAGAGAAAACCAACTATGCGTTTGCTGCTTTCCGCATCGAAACACTCGGTTGCCGTTGTATTCTCTACGGTGATTGTAAGATCCGGGTCGGTATCTACCTTTGACGAGGCAATGAACTCTGCTACAAGGTCTGCAGGATTTTCGTTGCATGAGATAATAGCTTCGGAGGCTCTTGGGATAGCGTTGTCCTTAAGACCGCCGTGTATATTTACTATATTATAATTAAAAGGAAGAGAACTGATAAATCTTCCAAGCGTTACGTTAGAATTCAGCCGTCCTTTGTCTATTTCTGCACCCGAATGACCGCCGATAAGACCGTCAAGCATTATTCTGTAGCAGGGAGCGGTAACCTTTTCTTTTTTCAGTGGCAATACGATGTCTGCACGGGCACCGCCTGCACAACCGACGGTGAGAATACCCTCCTCCTCCGAGTCGATGTTGATAAGCATTTTGCCCGAAAGAGAGGAAACGTCAAGTCCCTCTGCACCGTACATGCCCGTTTCCTCGTCGGTGGTAAAGAGTGCTTCGATTGGCGGATGTGCAAGGGTATTGTCTTCAAGTATAGCCAGTACCATTGCAACTGCTATGCCGTCGTCACCGCCGAGAGTTGTACCGTTTGCAGAAATAAAATCCCCGTCAACTATAAGCTCAAGTCCGTCCGTAAGGAAATCGATTCCGGAATCCGGCTCTTTTTCGCAAACCATATCAAGGTGTCCCTGCAAAATAACAGTGGCGTGATTTTCGTATCCGCTTGAAGCGGGCTTTTTGATAATTACGTTGTTGTATTCGTCTTTTATAACCTCAAGTCCGAGATTTTTTGCAAAATTAACGCAAAAATCGCTGATTTTGTCGGTGTTACCCGAGCCGTGCGGGATTTTTGAAATTTCCTCAAAAAAGTAAAAAACTCTTTCGGGCTTAAGTCCGTTTAAAACTTTCATTTTATAATCTCCATTAATTCTTTGTAGTTTTCAAAGTATGCAATGCTGCGGCGGGTCAACTCGTCCCTGTCACGCTCCGAGTGCTCGTCATACACCGCAACAACATCAATTCCTGCGGCATTTGCCGCTTCAACTCCGATAAGCGAATCTTCAAAAATAATGCATTCACTTTTATCGAGTCCGAAATGCTCAACCACACGGTTGTAAATTTCGGGACTTGGCTTCATTTCCGTGGCATCCTCTCTTGTGAGAATCAAATCGAAAATGCTGTCAAGCGGTGCGGCTTCGATTATTTTTTTGTTGCGGGTGAGATAAACTTCAAGGTTTGAACGCAGAGTTGTCGAAGCGATAGCCAATAAAAAGCCTCGCTTTTTCAGTTCTTTTATAAACTCATCGGCATACGGCTTGTAGTGAACGTCGTTTACAACAAGCTCGTCGGCGATCTCGTAGCGGAGCCTCACAAGCTCGTCGGGTGACAGAGGCGAATTGTACTTTTCTCCCATGTACTTGCAATAGTCCCGATACGGAGTGTCGGATGCTTTGAATTTGCGAAGCATTGCATCACGTTGTGCCTGTACGTCTGTTCCGTCAGGATCGTATCCGAATGATTTTATAAAACGCCTGTCTACCTCATTCCAGATGCCAACCGAATTTATAAGTGTGCCGTCAAGGTCAAAAATTATAAGCTTTTTACCGCTTAGCATGAATGACTCCATTCTGTGATATTGATTTATGGTATTATTATAACATATTTCGTATAGCTATGTAAATGCAAAAGCATTTTAAAATAATAATTTTAAAAAAATTCAAAAAAGATATTGACAAACAAAAATCAGCGTGATATAATAACGAAGTCGCGTGAGACAAACATTCACGCTGGTGTAGCTCAGCTGGTAGAGCAGCTGATTTGTAATCAGCAGGTCGGGGGTTCGAATCCGTCCACCAGCTCCACCTCTTTGAGGTACAAATTGAATAAGGGAGCGTTCCCGAGCGGCCAAAGGGGGCAGACTGTAAAT
>JAZQEH010000028.1:0-82934 GCA_045538895.1 Eubacteriales bacterium | reverse complement strand
GCTGAAAATCTTCTTCATAAAGTTCTCCTTAAAGCATTTTCCCTGTAAAATACGAAAAACCACACCTTTTCCCACCCTTTTTCGGTGAAAAAAGTGCCAATCCCACACTTTTATTTTGCGTTTGTGTGGCGACTTTGAGTATAACTGTAATTTAAAATATAATTACAGGGTATAAGAAGGAGGGTATATAACCTTGGATACAAGGGGCACCCCATTTACAAACTCATGTAAATGTCTCTGTGGCGCGCCAACGAAACAGAGACCGCCCCTGATATTTTATATTAATTATATCATAGTTATAAATTTTAGTCAACGGAGGAAACCGAAATGAAAAAACTTGGCAGGATTTTTGTTTTGTGTCTGCTTGTTTCTCTGCTTGCATTTACCGTGCTTGCCGAGGACGGCGACAACTGCATGTACTGCGGCGCATATCGCTTTGGCGACTGGCTTTGCGAATGCGGTCTTTGCAGTATTGAGGCGGAGCCCGCAGACTGCTGGGCGGCAACGCATTGCTGGGAATGCGGCGACTGCTTCAATACACGCAGTAAATTCTGTACCGAATGTCATCTTTGCGACGATTGCTACGTAGGCGAGGTAGACCATTGCATGGGCTGCGAGGAGTGCTATGCCGGCGACCGGGATGCGCTATGCAGCATATGCTGGTTCTGCGAGAGCTGCGCCGGCGCATTATGTGATGATTGCGGCCGTTGCGAGAGCTGTCAGGAGTTTGAAGGCGGCGTGCATTGCCCGGAGTGCGGCAACTGCTATAACACATACGGCGCATGCGATGAAGAGGGTGCCGAGCACTGCAAGGAGTGCTGCCTGCCTTGCGAGAAGTGCGAGCGATGCGTTTACGATGACGGTCTTGAGCTTTGCGACGAGTGTGGCGCCTGCGAGGAATGTTGCGAGGCGGAGGCACAGAGCGAGGGTTGCGAGTGCGGCGAATACTGTGTTGAAAGCTCTGATTGGTATGACCATGTCTGCCTTGACTGCGGAACTCCGTTTTGCGCAGTAGATCAGTGCGACGTATGTGAACTCTGTCTTGACTGCTGCGAGGGAAATTCCGATTGCAGCGAGGGACTTTGCGTAATGGACGATGAATATGACGAGCATTTCTGTAACGACTGCGGTGCATGCTACCATGACGTAGATGCTTGTGATATCTGCTACAGCAGCGGCGAACTTCGCTGCGAGGACTGCTGCCGTATGTATGCCGAGGACGAGGGATGCGATTGCGGCGACATGTGCGTGAGCGACCCCGATTTTGACATGCATATCCTCACTAAACACGCAGAGGGCGGCGAGCACGGTGCAAAGCCGCAGAATAGCTGGTCGTTTGACGAAACCTATCACTATGTTTCCTGCCGTTACTGCGACAGTGCGGCACACCTTACCGCAAAGGCTAAGCACACGTTTAACAAATACGATATCTGCACGGTTTGCGGCTACAATTCTCGCACAAAGATACTTATTTTAGCTCAGCCGCAAAGCAGAGTTGTAAATGTAAGTGACAACGAAGCGGATGCCGGCGAGCCTTACAACATCGAGGACAATAAGGTTTCATTCTCCGTTTTTGCTAAAGGAACGGGTAAACTGAATTATCAGTGGTACGAAAGATACGAAAATGGAAAGTGGCAGGCTCTTGAGGACTATACGAGTTCGTGGAATAACGGCAAAAAGTTCAACGTCGTTCACGGTGCAAAGAGCGAAAAGCTGACAATTTCCGTTCCGACGACGGTTTGCTACGGTGAGAACTCCTACCGTTGCGAGATTACCGATGAGGAAGGTAATACCGTATATTCTGCCGAGGCTTCAATCTTTTCAAAGCATATTTATAAAGAGTGTACCTACTATAAGGGTGCGCTTATCGCTATTATCCGCCAGCCTAATAAGAATAACAACATCGGTGTGTATGAAAGCAAGGTACACCAGATAATGTGTCTTGGCGACGGTTGCGAGGCGGTAAAGGAACTCCCCCACAATTTCGGCAAGGCAGAGGGCGAGGTTACCGATAGCGTTGACGGAAGCGTATGGACGAAGTTTACTTGCCGTGATTGCGGATTTACCACACATATAAAGAATCACGACCACTATTTCTTCGACAAAGAAACAGGCGAATGCGTGGTTGACTATACCTACAAAAACGGCACGCAGCACAGACTCAAGTGTCTCTATGAAGGTTGTACAAAGACTACCTTGGAGAGCCACACGTGGCTTGCTTGGGGTAATCAGGGAACACCTCACACCGCTTCAAACGGCATCGGCGCACCGTATAAGGAGTGCAGTCTTTGCTCATACACCACAACTGAAAAGCCGATGCGTTTTGACAGCGTAAATGAGAAAAATGTTGCAACCGACTGGACAAAGTCGAATGACCTTGTTTATGTACAGTACGGCCATGCATCGAGCGATATTTACGTTATCGGCGACAGTATTGAGATTACCTTTGCTCCGACTGTCAATGACAAGAGCGATTACATCAAGATGAACAATCCGAGATGCCTTGCTTTCCGTGTATACTATAGCGGAAACGGTGTAAGCGACCTTGACGTAACAGGATATGCAACATCGGTAAAACTTGAGGGCGAGCCTAAGTGGACTTTCACAATCAAGAGCTTTAAGGAATACACGGGCGGCGGTATCTTTACATTTATCCCCGCTATTGATAAAGCCGAGTGTAAGCATGAGAGCGGAACAAGAATTTTCGGTGCATACAAGCCTGTCTGTGTAAAGGAAGGCTATACAGGCGACCTTCGCTGCTGCGATTGCGGATACGTTGTAAAATACGGCGAAGCTATTGAGGGCGGCAGTGAGCATACAGGTACACTAACGCTTATCAAGAGCTCGGTAGTTAAGCCAACCTGTGAGCAGCGTGGATATGAGGGCTCATACAAATGCTCACATTGCGGCATGGTGGTTATGGGTAACACCACACCAAGACAGCATACGGGCAAGATAACTACCCAAAATGCAAAAGCGGCTACCTGTTTTGATTTCGGCTACACAGGCGACACCTACTGCTCATGCGGCGACCTTGTTAAAGAGGGCAAGCTTATAGCCCCCACACATACAAAACTTCAGACACTTAACTATAAAGAGGCAACCTGCCTTAGTGACGGCTACACGGGTGATATAAAGTGTGCGGCGTGCGGAATTTACGTAAGATACGGCTACACGCAAAAGGGTGGCGAGCATGCATTCTCCGATTGGAAAGTTCTTGATGCTGCAAGACACAAGAGCTACTGTAAGGTAAGCGGTTGTAACGAAACCGTTACCGAACCGCATACTGATAATGACCGCAACCTTATCTGCGATACATGCGGCTACTCATGGGGTGATGACGGTGAGTATATTTCGAGCATAATATTCAATATCACGTCTCCCGAAATAGGTGCAAAAGCGGATTATACCAAATTCGACAGCAAGCGTTTTGCCAGTGATAATTCCGGACTTAATGCATCGAGATACAAAAACGGTATTGCATGGGAAAACACTTCAAGCGGTAAATTCCTGCTCCCTGGAGGTACAGAAGTTTTTGCAGAGGGTAATGTATATAAAATCTATATTTCTTTCCGTACAAACGGTGACTATAAGTTTGCAACTGATGTTACCGCAACCATTAACGGTACTGCTGCAAAGGTAGAGTATATAAGCGAGCAGTTTGCAAGCATTGAATACACGTTCCCAAAGCTTGACCACGTTCACGATTATACTCTTATGCGTAATGAAAGCAGTCACCACTATGAGTGCCTTGTTTGCAGTGCGGTAAAGGATGCAGGTAACCACGAGTTTGATGCAAATGGACGCTGCAAGACCTGCGGCTACAACAAAAATGGCGAAAACCCCTTTACCGATGTCAAGGCAAGCGACTACTTCTTTGATGCGGTAATGTGGGCAAAGGATACGGGACTTACCGTAGGTACAACGGCGACTACATTCTCACCCTATGATACCTGTACAAGAGCACAGGGTATAACGTTCCTCTGGCGTGCGGCAGGCAAACCCACACCCAAAACATCGGTAAATCCCTTTACCGATGTAAAGACTACCGACTATTACTATGATGCGGTACTTTGGGGTGTTGAACAGGGTATTATAGTCGGTACTTCCGCAACCACATTTACACCTCACCAGACCTGCTCAAGCGCACACATTATGACAATGCTTTTCCGTGCGATGAAGATTGGCACTAACGGCTGGTATGAGGAAGCAAGAGATTGGGCAAAGGGAGAGGGACTCCTAGATGGAACCAAGTTTATAGTTTCTCCCGAGGAGCCTTGTCCGAGAGCGGGAATTGCGTATTTCCTTTATATGTTTTACGAAAAATAAGGAGAAGATATGAAAAGATTAATTACACTATTGCTTGTAGCAATTATGCTTACCACTGTCGCATTTGCAGACGATACACCTTGTCAGCATGATTTTCTTGCAATGAGAAATATGACAAGCCACTATGAGGAGTGCCAGAAGTGCTTTGAAATCAGAAACGCCGGTAGTCACGAAATCAAAGACGGCAAATGCACAGTTTGCGGTTATGAGGACGCTGCCGCAGAAGATATCCGCGGTGAGGGCGAGCATGAGCATAAGCTTATGAACGGTGCAGATATGGACAGCCACTTTGAAGAATGTCAGGTATGCTTTGAACGTTTTAACGTAAAAGACCACACCTTCAAGGACGGCAAATGTACCGTTTGCGGATATGCGGAACTTGCAAATCCTTTTACCGATGTAAGCGAGAGTGCATGGTACTACACAGATGTAATCCGTGCATACTATGACGGACTTATCAACGGTAAAACCTCTGCAACTTTTGCTCCCGACCTCAATATTACATACGTTGAAGCAATCAAGCTTGCGGCTTGCATGAACCAGAAGTATACCGAGGGTGAGGTAACACTCACCGTCGGCAACCCGTGGTATAAGCCTTATCTCGATTACTGTATCGAAAACGGTAT
The DNA here is from genome assembly GCA_045538895.1 of Eubacteriales bacterium. Taxonomy (GTDB): domain Bacteria; phylum Bacillota; class Clostridia; order Oscillospirales; family CAG-272; genus UMGS902. The sequence continues at coordinate 77,979 of JAZQEH010000028.1, read as the reverse complement.
TCTTGACGAGGATCACGGCTATGACCTGAATGCTCCTGCTACAAGACAGGGATATATGCGTATATTCGCATATTCTCTCCCCGCAGAAGCACTTGAGGAGATCAACTACGTTGCTGAGGATGCAATTCCGGACGTAAAAAAAGACCCCGCTATCTACAAGCTTTACCGTGCAGGTATCGTTGGCGGCGTTGATGCGGCACGTAACTGTAATCCGGATGCTTTCATTAAGAGAAGTGAGGTTGCGGCAGTTCTCACAAGAATGATGTATAAGGTTGCAAGAATCGAGTTTACACTGGGCGAAAAGCCTGCTGAAACCGAGCCGCTTGAATTTAAGGGCGCTACTTCCTATCTGGAATTCGGAAAGTATATATTCCTTGCGTCCGTTTCGGGCGGAGAAGCTCCTTATACGTATACATGGTACTACAGCGATGGCGAAAAGGGAACAAAGCTTGCAAACGACAACTTTGTAACCTTTACGGATGATGGAGCGGGCAGCGTAAGTGCAGTATTCCTGTTCACGGAGGATAATCCTTATCTTTCAAAGCAGGTAAAGCTTGAGGTTACGGATGCAAAAGGAGAAAAGATCAACTCCGGCTACACTGATATTCCTGCATATTTCGATATTGGAGAATTTGTAGGGGAGCAGCCCGAAGAGACCTATGAAAAGCTTACAATTACCGAACAGCCCGAGTATATTGCATCGGCAAAAGATGGCGAATACCTAACTTATTCGGTATTTGCCAAGGGCGGCAAGCAGCCCTACAAATTTGAGTGGCTCTACCATACAGGCTACAAAAACCAGACTGCCACCTTCAAAAATGACGGATATGCAATACTTAGCGGTGACGTTATTACGCTTAAGTTCGATTTGGATAGCCCATATATTGATAAGAAGTTCTACTGCAAAGTTACCGATGAAAACGGCGAAAGCGTATCCACAAATATAATTAAAATGCCTGAAGCACCTTTTACAATGGAGCTTGAGGACATTGTCAAGAATTCTCTTGGCACAATAGTTGTCGGCAGAGTAAATACCGGCAAGTTAGTCCCCGGCGAGCATATCGTATTTACCTTTGATGATAAATACACATATGGTAGCGGCAAGGTTGAAACTATAGAAATGTTCAACAAACAGCTCGACGAAGCCACGGCAGGCGACAGAGTAGGACTTCTGTTTAAAGAAATCGGCACTATCAATACCCGTGCCGCAGTTCTTGATTATGATACACAAGGTCTTATCGGCGATAAGAAGAATATCGCTATCAAAGATTCACTCCGTGTAGGAGTAAGCTATACGCCGAGAGGAAATATCGGCGAGTGGACAAAGATGAGCGTGTACGGTATGGGCGGCATGGAGCCGTATACGTACGTGTGGCAGGCACTTAAAGACGGCAAGTCCGCTTACAACCTTACAAGTATTGCAAAATCCGAGGAATGGGCAAACGGCTTTGATAAGGATACGCTTAATATACTGATTACCGAGCAGCAGTATGCATTCGGCATGTCTTTCCGCTGCATGGTAACCGATGCGGCAGGCAATATTGCGTATTCTGATGCATATATTCCTACTCCACATGACCTTGTTATCGCAAACCATCCAGAGAGCGTTTATGCGAACTACGGCGATGAAGTTCAGTTCAAAGTAAAGGCGCTCGGCGAGAACGGCAGTGCCCTGACCTATCAGTGGCGTTATATCTATGACGGTGCCAAGACCTTTAAGGATATTCTGCCGACCGACACATGGGCAAGCGGCTATAACACCGATACACTTACAATACACGTTGAAAAGACCGAACTCACAAGCCATATATATTATCATTGCGTTGTTACTGACGGAGAGGGCAACGAGGCTATTACTGCGGTAGCAACCGTTTCACCTGAAAAGCCTTTCATTTCAAAGCAGCCCGGTGTTGTACCTGCAAAGCCTGATACCTACATTAAGTTCAGCGTAGAGGCAGACGGCAGATACAAGCCGCTTACCTATAAGTGGTATTACTTTGTTGACGGTATGGATTTCTTCTATCCCGTATCCAAGGACCACGAATGGGCAGAAGGTGAAACTACAGACACCCTTACCGTAGGCGTTGACAGAAAGTATTTTGACGGTAGCTTCAAGTGCTACTGCCTTATAACAGATGCAAACGGCAATGAGGTGAAGAGCCTTGAGGGAAGCGTTACCCTCAGCGATGATGCAAATGTAAACTTTGAAACAGGTCATGTAAGTGAGGATAAGGGAATTGTCCTCATCTGGTAGGAGGTAAATATGAATTACACGGGTAAATGGGTATTTCACTCGATTGGCGAAATGGGCGATGACGGTATTCGGTATATGAATGCCGAGGAGTACCTCGCTTCACCGATGCTCTATATAGATGAAACGGACAGTGAGGCAGTAGCCGAGGAACTATCCGAGCGTAAAAAGATGATAGGCATGGAGATTCGAGTGCTTGATGACGGCACTCTTTATATGCTGATGCCGCTGCCCGAGGGCGTATCGCAGGAAGAAATTGACGAAGCAGTCAATGCAGGAGAGATATCCCTGTATGACGGCATGATGTGTGACAGCCCCAAAAAATGGGAGGAGCGTGACGGTGCACTCTGGATTGATACGGGCATTGAGGGCGAGGTTTTTGACGAGGCAGCCGACACGTGGGCAAAAGTCACCGATGATGACGGATACCTCAACTTTTTGAATATGAGATTTGTGAAAGGGGAGTAAAATATGAGTTTGTTTGATTCTATTAAGAGAGTAATAGGCAGCACTCTAAAAAAAGAGGCTGCGAAGGTAGTAAATAATGCAGTTTCTTCTATCGGCAAGGGTAGAAATCATACAGAGAGCTTTACTTTTTCCACATTGCCGACAAGCGTAGCAGAGCTTGAGGCATTGCCCGAGGCGAAAATGGACAGTGCGTTCAAGACTGTGGCACTTACAATAGCGGTGCTTTGCAACTACGAAAAGGATGCAGAGGCAACCTTTGAAATGCTTGATTATCTTAAAGGTCCCGAAAGCGTAAGTACCTATGAAAAGCAGTTTATAGAGGAGCGTCTTCGTGACAAGGGGTATAAAATGTATGCCTTTTTCAAGGGTGCAACTCCGCAGAACAACTATACACCGTCTGCTCCTTATACCGTTGAGGTTATAGAGAATCCGTATTCGTTCGACAATGAAAACTGGGCAACTCTCTGGGTAAAGAGTGGCGGTGCGGATAATCCAAGCTCGATAAAGCTTCGCAAAAAGCCGTCAACAGAACAGTGGTTTTTGAACGATATTCAGTGCCTTTCCGACATCCGTTTGCCTGCGGCAAAGGATGACTGGGCATGAGAAAAGCCCTGATTGTTATGAGCTTGCTTTCAATTATTGCAACACTTTTCGGTTGCGGCAGAGGGGAACCGAATACTTCATTTGATTCTCCCATGCCGCTCCCAAAGGGCGAAACACTTACAGCTCTTCACCTGACAAGGCAGGGTATGCGAAGCGGTTTTTACTACATCATGTCGGTAGAGGGTGAAGATATATTCTTCAAGATAACAAACTATCATCCGTATCAGGAAGAGTATCGCTTTAACGCAAAGGAAAACCTTGACAGCAGAGGAAAATGTGTCATTTCCTCTACAAAGGACACACAGGCACTTCGGGAAATCGAAGAAGTGCTTGTAGATTGCGGCACGGTAGGATGGGACGGATTTAACGAAAAGCGTGTCATAAAAAATGCAACCGATACGGGCGAAAGATACGAAATATATCTGCGTTTTTCGGGCGGCAGCACCGTCAGCGTATGCGGTATAGACACGTGCCCCGACCGTTTTAACGAGATGTTTAACCGTATTACCGAAATCTTTCGCAGAACTGTCAGGTGGGAGTAGTTAATAATGAAAGTTTTTGAAACGGAGAGCTTTTGTCTGACGGTTCCGTCAGGCTGGAAAGCGTTTAAAGTAAACGACAGAGCTGTACAGCTCTGCAAGGGCGGCATACTTGCAAGCGACATTTTACGCTTGCCGTATATGCAGATAAATTTTTCCGGAGATACATATATGATATCGCCGTCCAAAGACGGATACTATGATATTACCGATATTCCGCCGATTGCTCTTGGTGGCTACACTTGGCAGGGCTTTGAGTGCGAGAGCATGGGCTTTCACGTGGCAATGCTATGGACAGGAGAGGGCAAACGGCAGTTTCAGATGTCGGCAAATCTTGAAACTCCTTCAGGCAAGATAGATATGTCGGATAAGGACGTGCTTGAAATTTTGTCAAGTGTTGCGGATAAGAAAGAGGTTTGTCCATGATACGTTTTTTGAAATCGCTTTTTATGAAAAGACCTACAGATTGCGTGGACGGCGGCGTAGTGACACGTATAGACCGTAATGCTCCTAAAACGGTTGTTTCCGAAAACATAGTCAGCTTTTCTTGTGTGTTTTCAACCGTGGCTATATGTGATGATATACCGATAGAACACGGGGTGTATACGCTTTGTGCAAAACTTACAGGCGGCACGGTTAACTGCAAGTTTGAATTGCGTACACGTTACGGGGACGGAAAGAAGCTTGAGTTTGTCACAGAAGATAGCTTCTTGAAAGAACTTCAAAAAATAGTACGCAAATATGATTTTGCGAAGTATAACGGTATGGAGCACCGTGTCAGCGGCCTTCCCGATATGTACGGTGCAAGAATCCACGTTGAATACGATTCGGGTGAAAGCATTTATTCAAGCGATAACCAAAGCAATTTTTTACCCATAGAATCAATGTCTGAACTTGTAAAACTTTTTTTAATGGAAGAAAAGGAATGACAAACCGCTTTGCGACGGTCATGCCGAAAAACTTACGGTATCCGATAGGAGTGTAAACTGAACTAAAAAACCGACACTTCAAAAAAAGTGTCGGTTTTGTCTTTTTCATTTGTTCAAAAGCTTTGTTACATCGGCACGGCGTATTCGGAGCGACGGTGCGACCGAGTTGTCGTTTGTTCCCGAACCGCCTGCAAAATACACATATTTTCCGTCACAGAAAACAGTGTTCCAAATCATATAACCGTTTACGGGATCATCGAAAATATCGGGCAGAGTAGTAAAACCGTCGGCAGCACCGCCGGTGGTGGAGGTAAGCTTTGTATCAGCGGTTATAGCATCATTTGAAATCGCCGCACCGTACACACAGTTCAAAACCTCATTGCTGACTCTTGTGCCGTTGAAGCCGTCTTCGGTCATATATGAAATGACGATTCTGCCATCGGGCAGGGTAGTTACAAACGGAGCTGCACAGCGATTATTGCCACGTATGTTTTCGGGAGCAACCGTCGGTACCGGAGGCGACCACACTTTTCCGTCTTTTGAGAGTGAAATGCTGATTACAAATACACTTTTTCCGAAAGTAAGCGAGTGAAAACGGTTGTGGTAGTCCTGCGTTTCGATTACCATTGCATATCCGCCGTCTTTTAACTTTGTGATAACGGGCATTCCGTCACGTGAATTGCGTTTAACTCCGTTTATGGCAACGGTGGAGTCGCTCCAAGTTTTTGAGGCAATGTTATACTCATGATAAACTATGTTCTGTTGAGACCACAAATTTACATTAAGGTCATCCGAATAGAACAAAAGAACGGTGTTTTTGTCAGGTTGAATCATAAACGGCTCCCAGAAGCCGTGAAAACTGTTGGTTGTAGCCTCGGTAATAATAACCTCGTCTTTGAACGTTTCTGCATTGTCGGTGGAAGTCATAACACGGATTGAGGTATAGAATTCTCCCTCGGTATAGTCTTTTGTGCGTGAACGGTATGAAACCATTACGGTTCCGTCCTCCATAACAAAGCCTTGCCAGTTTTCAGGGCTTAGCTTGTGCGTGGTTCCCGTAGCAGAAACGGCTTCTGTGGCTGCATTTTCGGTTATGGATCTGTGGCTCCAGGTTGAGCCGTTATCTCTGCTTTTATAGAGGTTACCATCACTGAAAAGAAGCAGAGTACCGTCTGCAAGCGACTCAAAACGCGGATATCCGCCTCTTGTAATGGCAGGGGTTGCGTTTTCTTCTTCAAATATGATTTTGCTGATATCGGCATCTGTGACAGTATTACGGTTGCATGCAGTTGTCGAAAGTAAAAACAGTGTAGCCATAAAAAACAGTAATATTCTCAAAATATTTCTCCTGACAGTGTATTTATTTTCATTATATAATATCACAGGAAACGAGTCAACATAATAACGCAAATCGGGAAAAAGATGTAAAGTTTATTGTAATTATGATATAATGAAGCCAAAGATATGTTTATATAGAGGTGTTTTATGTTCTTTTGGAAAAAGAAAAAAGAGATAACATATGACAAATTTATCAGGAAAGCAAAAAGATTCAGTCCGTTTGAACTTGAAAAGTATGATGAATATGCAGAGCATCTGCGAGCAAACAAAAAGCATGCAGAGCATCGTAAACTTGGGTTAAAGCTCATCGTTATTTCCGACACTCACGGCTATTTTGCGTTTAACGGTGAAAGATTACCTGCGTTTATGAAGAACGTGCCGGAGTATGACCTGTGTATTCTGCTTGGTGATATTGACCGCTATGATCTTGAGCAGATACTTAAGATAATCCCAAAAGAAAGAATACTGGCGATCCGTGGCAATCACGATTCATTTGAGCTTTATGAGCGTGAGGGGATAAAGGAAATGTCGGGACGCACCGTTAAATATAACGGAGTAACCTTTGCAGGCATTGAGGGGAGCTTCAGGTATAAGGATAAGATATTTCCGTCATTTACGCAATATGAAAGCCTGTTTCAGCTTGAGGATATGAAGCCGGCGGATGTACTGCTCACTCATGACTGCATGTTTGAACATAGCAAAAACGATGCTGCACACGCTGGGCTTATCGGCATTACAAGATTTATCTACCGCCATGCACCTGTATGGCATATTCACGGACACTTACATTTATCATATCAGAGGTGTTATGATAACGGTACGGCAGAAAAATGCGTATATCTTTGCGAGTATATGGAGATATAATGGTTAAGAATGGGTTGATTTTATTTGCTTTTGTGTAATTTTTGTACATTTTACAGAAGTATTTATACTGATATTCTGTTGACTTTGACCTTGAAATGTGAGAAAATAAATATGTAAAACGGAATTTATTCCAAAAATATTCAGGAGGATTTTGAAATGAAAAAGTTTTTAGTAAGCCTTTGCATGGTAGCTATGATTGCTGCTCTTGCTATCGGCGCATTCGCGGCTGAAACCGTGATTTATGAAAATGACTTCTCCGATCCTTCCACTCTCAGCGATTTCAAGCAGTATCGCATGGTTTGGGAAATCAAGGACGGCGGTCTTTACCTCACCGATAGTTTCACCACTTCTGAGGGTGCATCTGTTGACACTTCCTTTGCTCACATTATTTATCAGGCAAAGGAAACCTACAAGGATTACATCCTTGAGGTTGACTACATGAACGTTCAGACTGCGGGCGGTATCATTTTCCGTGCAGATCAGGACGCAGTTACCGACAAGCAGAACGGCTTCCAGGGCTACGTTGCATTTGTTGCAAACAATGCAAACTGTGTTGCACTTGGCTCGGCTGACAATGCAAACGCCTGGAAGGGCAACATTAACGTTGGTAAGACAGGCAACATGAACATTGCTTCTGACGTACACATTAAGGTTACCGTTAAGGGCGACAAGATTCACGTTCTTGCAACCAACCTCCAGAACGGTAAGACCGTTTATGACTACTCCTACACCATCGGCTCAAATGCTGCCGCTGACCAGGGTTGGACTGAAGGTACCTTCGGTCTCCGTATGCGTGCAGGTATGAAGGCAAACGATGCATATTCTGCAGGCGTTGCATACTTTGATAACTTCAAGGTTACTACCGCAAACGAAGCAACTGTTGCAGGAGGCACAACAACCACTCCTACAACTCCTGCTGTAAATCCCACCAACACTATTGACACATCCAACCTTGTTCCCGTGTACACCAACACCTTCGATACCGCTGCAGATATCAAGGATTTCGTTCAGTACAGAGGTACATGGGCAGTTTACGGCGGTCAGCTTTACCTCTCCGCAGGTACTGAGGGCGCACAGTCCTATATCCTTTATGCAGGCGATGCAAAGCTCACCGAGCTTAAGGACTATGTGGTTGACGTTGATATGAACCTCACCCAGACTCAGGGCGGTATCATTATGCGTTCAGACCTAACCAAGGTTACCGGTGCTGCTGATGACGCTTTCTACGGTTACATGGGCTTTATCTCCAATGACGGTACTCTCGGCGCACTCGGCGCATGTCAGGCTGACGGCAAGTGGCTTACAGGTAACATTGAAGTTTCCAAGGCTTGCCTTACCCCCGGCTCTAACATCCATCTCCAGATGGCTGCAAAGGGTAACCTCCTCCAGCTTACAATCACCGATAAGGCAAGCGGCAAGGTTCTCTGGCAGTGGTGCGAAAGCAACAATATCTGGAATAAGGGTACATTCGGCTTCCGTCTCCGCAGCAAGGCTACAAACGCAGGTCTTAACAACCTTAACGCTACCTCGTTTGACAATCTTGTAATTTCTACATTCGGCGAAGCTGCTCCCAAGACCGAGGTTAAACTTACCATTAATTCCACCACCGCTTACATCAACGGTAAGGCACAGACTCTTGATGCAGCTCCTATCAACCGCAACAACCGCACAATGCTTCCCGTAAGATTCCTTGCAAATGCTTTCGGCGTTGCAAATGACGGTATCAAGTGGAGTGCAGAAACAAGAACTGCAACTCTTTCCAATGCAACTACTACAATTGTTGTAACTATCGACAAGCCTTACATGACCGTTAACGGTCAGAGAGTTGAGCTTGACTCTCCTGCAATTATCGAGAGCAACCGCACATACCTCCCCGTACGTGCAATCGCTAACGCTCTCGGCGTTTCCAACGATAACATTGCATGGGATGCAAAGACCAATACAGCAACTCTTGTAAAATAATTATGAAAAGGACTCCGTGAGGAGTCCTTTTATGTGTACGGTAGAGACAAAAAGCCGAAAAAGCAAGTAACGGCAAGGGCTTAAAAAGCCCTTGCCGCATTTTGTTTTTAATACGAAGTGGAAAATTATTTGTTCTTATTCCCTTTGCTTTTATTTTTACTTGCGGTCTGACGTGTTTGTCAGCGCTCTGAAGGACTCCGTGAGGAGTCCTTTTTATCGTGTTAAGCCGTGTGCAAAGCCGTTGGGATTTGCAGAGCATACGTCGGCGCCTATTACTTTGTTTTTGTAAAGGATGAGGTTTGCGTAAACCGTGTCGTCATAGCCTGAATAGTTTGTAACCTTGTAGGTGTAACGTGTGGCGGTTTTGCCCTTGTATCTGCCAAGGTCAAGTCCTTCTTTTTTCTGCAGCTCGTTATATGCCGCAAAAACCTTGTCGAAATCTTTCGGAATCGTGACCTCTACGCTTTCTATTGGCGTTGCGTCCACTGTGTAGCCGAACTGCGACAAAAAGTTTATTCTGTCGCTGTCGGTTTTGATTTTGTCAAAGCGTATCTCGGTGGAGTTTGCAACCTCGCTTATTACAGACGTGTCATTTGACGGAATAAAAAGCACAAGTGCAACTATTGCAAGCACCGCAAGTGCGGCGATAGATATCAGCCTCAGCGTGCTCATGTGTATAGAACGGACAAACATAAAAAATCCTCCTTCGCCGTGTTATTAAAAAATATGGCAAAGAGGATTTTTTTATTCGTGTTTATATGAATTTTTCGGCTTCTTTAACTGCAAGCGTATCACAACGCTCGTTGTAGGGGTGGCCTGCATGACCTTTTATCCAGTTAAAGGTGACGGAGTGTATTTCGAGCAGTGCAAGCAGCCGTTCCCACAGGTCAACGTTGAGTGCTGCTTTGCCGTCTGACTTTTTCCAGCCCTTGTCACGCCAGGAGTATACCCAACGTTTTGTTACTGCATCAACGAGATATTTTGAGTCGGAGGTGAGTGCCACTTCACAGGGTTCTTTCAGTGCAGAAAGAGCGACTATTGCACCGAGCAGCTCCATTCGGTTATTGGTGGTGAGTGCTTCGCCGCCCGAAAACTCTTTTTCATGTCCTGCATAGACCAGAACTGCACCGTAACCGCCGGGGCCTGGATTGCCCTTGCATGCACCGTCGGTATAAATTTCTACCTTTTTCATCGCACTCCCTCGCTTTCTAAACTATTCTAACATTAAAAAGAGAATTAGGCAAGAGAAAAATGTAGCCACTTGCATTTACAGTGCTAGAGTGCTATGATAATAGTATAAAATGTATATAAAGAATTTGAGGACGAAATGAAAGAAGAATACAAAAAAGATATACTGCACATAAGGGAAATACTGCATGGTGCAAAGCATGCCGTGTTTTTTGGCGGTGCTGGTGTGTCAACCGACAGCGGAATACCCGATTTCAGGGGTAACGGCGGACTTTATGCGGGCGACGGTGCAAACAATGAGTATTATTTGAGCAGAGAATGTTTGCTTAATGAGCCTGCACGTTTTTATGAATATTACAGAAAGAACATGGTTTTCAAAAATGCAAAGCCCAACCGCACGCACAAAGCTCTGGCAGAACTTGAAAAAAGGGGCATTATAAAAACCGTTATCACGCAGAACATCGACGGTCTTCACCAGGAGGCAGGCAGCAACCGTGTTATCGAACTTCACGGAACGGCGAACAGATTTTATTGCGATAAATGCAAAAAGAGCTATGACAAAGATTGTCTTGACATCTCTGACTGTATTCCCGTTTGTGATGACTGTAAAGGGATTATACGTCCCGATATCGTTCTTTACGGCGAGAGGCTTGACGGCTTTGCCTTTGCCGATGCCGAAAACGAGGTTATGAATGCCGACGTGCTTATAGCCGGAGGTTCGTCGCTAAAGGTGTATCCTGCTGCATCGCTCGTGGACAGCTTTACGGGAAAACATCTTATAATAATTAACTACACACCGACACCGTATGACAGTAAGGCGGAATATGTAATCAGGGAGTCAATATCCGATGTGTTTGAGGAACTGTTATAGTTTGTAAAATCAATCTTTACACTGTAATTTCAGTATGGTATAATTCAGTTGAAAAGAAGTATGGCATGGGGGTGCAACGTGAAAAAATTTGTGTTGATTCTTTTTTGCATAGCCGCTTTTTGCCTTGCGGTGAGTGCCGGAGAATATGAAGGATACATAGTAAAATTCAACGAAACACCCATTATGTTGTTTTCTGCCGAGGAAGATTGTATTGAGGAAATATCCGCAGAGGACAACCTGTATCTTGTATATGACGAGGAGTATTTGCAGTCGCTTTTGAAAAGCGGAACGGTTGAATACAGCGAGCCAAACTACTGTCTTGAGCTTCTTGGCGACGTACCGAGCGACAGATATTATTCATATCAATGGACTCTTGAAGCTATAAACTATTTGTCACTTTACTCTTTTGGGTATGATGCAAGCGGTGTTACGGTTGCGGTGATTGATACGGGGCTTGATGTTTACCATGAAGATTTTGTAGATGCAAGTATTTCTCCGTATTCCAAAAACTTTCTTGGTGACGGCACACACTCGGCTGATTATTTCCGTGACAGAAGAGGGCACGGAACGTTTGTTTCAAGTCAGATTGCCGCTGTAACCGATAACAGTATCGGACTTGCATCTGTTGCAAGCGGCGCAACTCTTATGGTCTTGCGTTGCATGGACAGTACAGAATACGTGTGCGACAAATATCCATATGACTCTGCATATGACAAGGGTGCAACGGTTTCAAAGCTTGCAGATGCTATCGAATATGCCGCCGACAACGGTGCGGACGTTATCAACGTAAGCCTTGGAATCGGCAGTAAAAGCACGAGATTGCAGGATGCGGTAAATTATGCCGCAGACAAGGGAGTGATAATTGTTGCCGCCGCGGGAAATGACGGTGATTCCTCGTTTAAATATCCTGCAAATTGCGATAACGTCATCGGTGTAGGCAGTGTCAGCAAAAGCGGCGAAACTATTGTCCGTTCATCATTCTCGCAATGCAATACAAGCGTTGACGTAAGCGCACCGGGCGGAAGCGTTGCAGGAATTTATCCGTTTTCCGAAAGCGGAAAATGGTATACCGAGCCGGCACAAACCTATTGGATTGATAGCGGAACGTCTTATGCAAGCCCGGTTGTTGCCGCAGCAGCGGCAATAGCAAAACAGGCGGATGATTCACTTGACGGCGACGGTTTTCTTGAGTTGCTGAAACAAACCGTAACCGATTACGGTGACGCCGGATATGACGTGTATTACGGCTATGGCGTGCTTAACCTTGATACGCTTATAAAGAAACTTGCCGGTATAACCGAAGTTTTTGAGGGCGACGTTTATGAAAGCGTTGCTGCAAGGGCAGGGGATACACGTTTTTCGCTTATTGAGGTGCAAAGCGGCAAAATATGGTACGAGTTCGCTGACTGCGGCACGGTTTACCGTGTCGACGGTGACTTTCTTGTAGAGATTCCGCACACTTGCGAAAACGGCACGATTTCATTCACCGCCGATACGGACGGCATTTACGCAATATGCGAAAAGAGTATTGTGCAGTACGGTGATGCTACTGCAGACGGAGAAGTTGCATTGCTTGACGTTTTGCGGACGGTACGCTATATAACAGGTGAAAACGTTGTTATAGATAAAGCTGCGGCAGATTCGTCAAACGATGCGGTGTTAGATATAAAAGACGTATTGAACTCAATTATGATTATCCTGAACATCAAAGCCGACAACGGCTTTGATGTTTTTATTTACATTGCAGAAAAGGTGTGCTATAATTATGCAGAAAGGGGGATTATATGAAAAAAAGACTTTCTTTGAAAAAATTACCGCTTTACGCTTACTCCTCTTTCAGATATTTTGAAAAGCACGAAAGACACCTGACGAGAGTTTACAAGTGGGACGTGCTTGTAATGGTTTTTGAGGGGGTACTTCGTTTTCGCGAAGACGGTGTGCCTGTTGAAGTGCATGCAGGTGAGTATTATATTCAGCGGCATGGGCTTTTGCAGGAGGGGTTGCTTGAAAGCGATTCCCCGAAATACTTTTTTATACAGTGGACCGACTGCGAATATACTGCCGACGAGGAGGAGTCCCTGCCTATTCGGGGTAAAGTTGATTTTGCCGAGCTTTTTCCTTATTTCAATGAACTTGAAACTTTGCGTATGACCGGTGCAAGCATGATTGAAAAATCTGCGGTCTTCTATAAAATTCTATCGCTTTTGAAAAGGCATCAGGATAAAGGCAGCTCTAACGAGGTTGTTGCAAAGGTTATTTCAGAGGTAACCAGAGATATCCGCCGCCCGTTTTCGCTTGAAGCGATCGCGGCACGCTGTGGGTATAGCAAAAATCACATTATCAGTATATTCAAAAAAGAAACGGGGAAACCTCCGCATGCATATATTACAGATATAAAAATAGGCATGGCGAAGCAGCTTTTGCAGAATTCAGAAAGTTCGCTATACAGTATCAGCATCGAATGCGGCTTTGGCAGCTATATAAATCTGTATCGCACGTTTGTCAAAAGCGAGGGCTGCTCTCCCGACGAATGGAGAAAAAAACATAGATAGCATTACAAAAATCACAATATTTCTATCAAAAATTTGTTTTTTAAAACCCCTTTGTTGAATGAACTGTTGCTGTTGTGATACTATAAAAGCATAGCAGTATGCTTCTTGCAAATCCAGACTGCGGATAAAGGTATTTGAATGCGAAAGTTTTTAGCGTTAGCTTTGGCTTCTCTTACGGTTTGTGCGTTGCTTTCCTCATGCGGGACTGCAGAATCAACCAATGATGTTGTTACAACCTCTGCCGTTGACTTAGAGCCGCAAATCGGTGATATATCCGGCGAGTTCCGTTTTATTGTGGCGGGCAATCAGGAGTGGAACGATTTTTCAGCCGATGAAAATTCCGAAGCACTCGTTGATATTGCAATTTACGAACGTAACAAGAAAATCGAGAATGAATACGGCGTGAGCGTTCTTACCGATGAATTTATCGGCTTTGGCACCGCAATGGGGCAGGGTACGGGATTTCAGAAGATCTATACTAACGTGATAAGCGGTACACCTACGTACGATGCCGCAATGATCGGTACATACGACGTTGCAATGCTTGCTTTGAACGGTTTTTTGCAGGACCTTAACTCTGTGCCGTATATTAATCTTGAAGAGGCACACTGGGACCAGAAAGCAACGGCAGACCTTGCAATCAACGGCCAGATGTATTACACTACCGGTGACATCTCGGTTGTTGACAACAGAAGCACCCATGCTTTGTTCTTCAATAAAGAGATGATTGAAGATTACGGCATGGATAATCCGTATGACCTTGTAAAGAGCGGCAACTGGACGCTTGAAAAGTTCGGCTCTATGGTAAAGCAGGTCGGTGCCGATAACAACAATGACGGTGTATACGATAAAAACGATACGTTCGGTCTTCTTTCTGCACGTGACAACAATCTTGCTATTCTTGCGGCGGCAGGTGAAAAGATTTGTACCGTAAACGAAAACGGAAAGATAGAACTCACACTTTATAACGAGCGTGTCGATAATCTCTATGCGAGATATCTTGACATCGTTGACGATGATACGCATACTTTCAACTGGAAGTACAATTACATTACCGGTGCTTCGGGCGACCAGGCTTCCAATGAAGAACGTGTGGCTATGTTCAATAATGACAGAGCACTTTTCTACTTCCACATGCTGTCATACACCGATTTCCTCCGTGAAATCGACACAAACTTCGGTATTCTTCCTTTTCCGAAATACGATACAAATCAGGACGAGTACGGTCACTACGTAAGTGCATGGCACTCGCAGTTTCTCTGTATTCCTTTGCTTGTAGATAATGTAAAGCGAAGCGGATATGTTGTAGAGGAGCTTGCCAAGAACGGTGCGGATGGGCTTACGGCGGCATATTACGAAAAAACACTTCAGGGTAAGTATGTGCGTGATGCAGAAAGCTCCGCAATGCTTGACTTGATTTTCGATACAAGAGTCTATGACGTTGGCGTTTATTACAACGTTGGCGGATACAAGGACGAGATTGGTTATATCCTTGAAAGAGGAAATTCGCTTTCAGTATTGTATGAAAAGAACAGACTTACTGCCGAGAACCTTGTTTCTCAGATAAACGAGCAGTTTACAAATAATATAAAATAAAAGAAACATAGAAAAGAGGAAATTGTATGAAAAAACAGTTCTTTAAGATCCTTACATGCTTAACGGTTACTGTGCTTATGCTTTTTGCATTTGCAAGCGTAGCAAACGCCGCAGAGTACTATTCTGAGGTTTACCTTAGCGGTGGTGCGTACGGTAGCGGTGCAAGAGCCGACGATCCTGTAGGCACGTGGCAGGATGCGTTTGAGGCGCTTGACCTTAGCGAGGGCGGTACTATCGTAGTTTGCGGTCCTACCGACCTTACAAAGATGTACAACTACGGTGAAGCTTATAAGGGTGCTGTTACAATTACCAGCGTTTTCGACGGTGTTGACTACCGCCAGACCGCAGGCGCCTGCATCAATATCGGTGCATCCGGTCACTTTGTTTGTAACGGTCCTACCACCTTTGAAAACATCAATCTCAATGCAACGGGCAAAAGATGGCTTGTTGTAGCAAATCACAATCCTCTTACTATGGGCGAGGGCATTACCATTACCGGTGAAGGTCTTACCGGCAGCAAGGTAAAGACAAGTATCGCTATTATCGGCGGTTATCAGAACAGCGTTAACAATCCTCCGCTTTTCGATGACAAGGACATAAATATCACTGTTCTTTCTGGTAGCAAGTATTACATCGTTGCTTTTAACCGTGAGTTTGAGGGCACGTTTACAGGTACTGCAAACATCCATATCGGCGGCAATGCTGAAATCGGTACACTTCACTGTACCTCTGACGGCGACGGCTCTGTTCTCGGTGACGTAAATATTACCGTTACCGACAATGCACACGTCAACACATTCTACGGTGGCACCGCTAATGTTACCGTTGGTGCAATCTCTCTCACTTGGCTTTCAGGTACTTTCGGTGACATCGTAGAATGGGATTGCCGTTATACACCTGCAAAGAAGCTTACTTTTGAGGGTGAAACCACACTTGTTGTTTCCGAGAAGATAGAGCGCCGCTCCAATTTCTCGTCAATCGCTTCTATTTTTGACAACGTTGAAAAGTATAAAGAAGAGGAAGAGCCTCCCGTGGCTCCTGCATTTACAAAGCCTGCTATTTCCGGCGGATACAAGAGTGCGGTTTTCCTCAATCAACTCGGTCTTCTTGCCGGCAAGGGCACAAACAAGGACGGCAGCATTAACTTTGATGAAGAGGGTAGCCTTACCCGTGCAGAATCTGTAGTACAGGTTATCCGTTTCCTCGGTAAGGAAGCAGAGGTTAAGGCAGGCAACTTCCCGCATCCCTTTACCGACGTTCCTGCTTGGGCAAGTAACTACATCGGTTATGCGTATGCTAACGGCATTACAAGCGGTAGAAGTGCTACAACCTTCGACCCCAACGGCAAGGTTGACGAAGCACAGACACTTACACTTTTGCTCCGTGCAATCGGTTACAGCGATAAAGCAGGCGAGTTCGTATGGAACAATCCTTTCACACTTGCAAATAAGATTGGCATGACTGCAACTGCTTCTGCAGCTGCAAGCTTTAACCGCGGTGCTGCGTTTGAAATCTTCTTCAATACGCTGTATTCCACCGCAAAAGACGGCAATCTTGTTGCCACAAACCTGATTAATGCAGGTGTATTCGCTTCTGACTCTCTTGACAAGGCTGCTTCGGCAGCCTTTTCCGCAGTAAAGCCTCAGCCCGACATGCCGCAACTCCCCGATGAAACGGTAAACCCTGACGTTCCCGCAGACCCCACAGGTTTTAACATTATAACCAAGAGTGAGTATTATGACAAAACTCTCTCCGGCTTTATGGCAAATCTTGTAGGCGTACTTACCGGCTACGAGCACGTTTATAAAAACGGTGTTCCCATGGTAGCACTTCCCGACGAGTGGTATGCGGGCTTGCTCAAAGGCCCCTATGCCGAGCCTAACGAAAACAACAAGCATGCCGACCATCTTCTTTTCAATGAAGAAACAAAGCTCTGGGAAGTATGGACTGACGATGACTATTCCATTGATATTCTCAATCAGTACGTTATCCGTGATTCCTATGCAAAGTACGGCATTGTAACCTCTGACGCTATCCAGAATGCATGGGTTGGCTACAATCAGTGGGATATGGGCGGCGGTCACCGTTCAACCGGTGCATACGGCCTTTCCGCACACCTCGGCTACATGCCCCCCTTTACCGGCACTGCAGAGTTCGGCAACCTTTATTCAACCATCGGCGAGCCTATTATTGAAAACGAAACCCTCGGTATGGATGCAGCCGGCATGCCTAACGTTGCGTTTGACCTTACCGCAATGTTCAGTAGCAACGTAGCAGACTCGGATGCAACTCCGTGGGCAAAGTATCTCTCTGCAATGTATGCAATGGCATATTTTGAAAAGGATATCCCCACGCTTATCCGCAAGGCACAGAGCATGCTCCCCGCAGATTCTTATGAGTACAAGCTCATTGACGAATGCTTCAAGCTTTTTGCAAAGTATCCCGATGATTGGCGCAAGTCCGTAATTGAGGCAGACTCTAAACTCCTCCGTGAACATTACAACCGTGAACGCATGAGCGAAAACTCCATTAACGGTCCTATCATGACGCTTGCACTTCTTTATGCAAACGGCGGTTATGAGGAAACATGTAAGATTATCGGTCTTGCAGGTCACGGCGGCGAAAGTGCTGCAGCAAGTGCCCTTGGTATTATCGGCGTAATGCAGGGATGGGAAAATCTCGAAGATAATGCAAAGCCCATTATCAACGAAATGATTTATCAGGACGGTAAGGGTGTTATTGTAAACGATATTCTTCCCGAACTTGCTGACAAGTCGCAGTACTGGATGCACGCAGAAAATCTCCCCAAGCGTATTCTTATTACCGATATCGTAAAGATGTATCAGGCAAACTTTGAAAAGATTCTCGTCGAAAATGGCGGCTACATAATGGGTAATAATTATTACATTCCCAAGTACCGTGTTTACGAGGCAAAGTCTGTTATCGGTGAAGATTTTGAAAGCGGTACTCTCGGTATATTCACTGCAAAGGGTAACGCAGCAGTAAGCAAGAACTTCTACACAGGTAAATATGCGGCACAGGTTAACGGCTCCGCATCTGATGAAAACAGCGTTTACACAACTGTAAACGGTCTTACCGTCGGTGCACAGTACAAGGTTACTGCATACATCAATGCAAGCACAAAGACCACCGCACACCTCTTTGCAAGAGAAGTGGGTGCAACCGCATATCCTTTTGTTACCGTTAATTCCCCCGACTTCTATGTACTCCGCACGTTTATTTTCACTGCAACCGCTCCCACCATGGAAATAGGTATGTCTGTAGCAGCAGGCACGAGCGAGTTCAAATACGCATGCCTTGATGACATAGTTGTTGTCCGTGCAGAGGAAAAGGTTGAGTCACC
Organism: Eubacteriales bacterium; assembly: GCA_045538895.1. Lineage (GTDB taxonomy): Bacteria > Bacillota > Clostridia > Oscillospirales > CAG-272 > UMGS902. The sequence goes on along the minus strand of JAZQEH010000028.1, from coordinate 59,454 downwards.
AAAGGTTACTCTCTCCGGTGACAGTAATATTATTACTGCATCTATCAGCGGCAGTGCAAAGGAATCAACAGGTAAAGAAACATACCTCAAGGTGTATTTCGCAAATCCCGTTGCACGTACGGTTGACGTTCCCATGACATGGAACGGTGAGACCTATGCAACCATTCCTTTCTACAAGACCGGCGATACAGTGTATGCAAATGCAGTTGATGCAACGTATATTCCGATTCCGCTTAAGGGTAATGCAACGACTGTTACCTTCGATATCGGAGCAAACGCACTCAAGCTTATCTCCGCAGAAATCGTAACAATTACCGACAGATGGTAAAATAAACAAAGCCTTGCAAATCCAAAAGGATTTGCAAGGCTTTGTGTTGTTTATGGGAGAAACGAAGGCGTTCTTTCTCCACGAAGAAAGAACCAAAGAAAAACTGTAAAAAATATAAATTCAGCCATGGCTACACAATAACCTTTTTTAAAAAAGGTTTGGAGGTGTCGGAACCTTTCCTTAAAAGGTTCTGACAATTATTAATTTGCATCTATTTAAATCTCGCATGCGCATATCCGCACTTGCGGCATAACTCCTCGGTTGCTTTACCGCAACTGAAGCCGTCAAGAATAGCTTTAGCACGCGGGGAATTGATTATTGTTTCCAAATCTTCTTCAAAAATGTTTCCAAGGGTGATGTTGCCGTCATGGTCAAGGCAGCAGGGTACAACGCGCCCGTCAGCGAGAATACCAATCTGGTCACGTAGCCCGTAGCAAAACATTTTTTCGCCACCGTCGGTGGCATCAAGGCTTGGCCAGTCAAACTTTTCACCGTATTCAAGGAAAACTTTGTCACCGATTCTTTCGCTACCTCGGCTTGCTTTCCACGGCTTTGGAAAGTGCTTTTCAATAGCGGCTGTTATTTCACCGTTTTTCGCATTGGCACCGCCGCCGTTCCACAGACGGTATACGGTAAGCTTTTTCCCCTCTGCTTCCTTTCCAAATTCAAAACAGCCGTCAAGATATTCCGAAAACGGCATAGCAAGGTCGTTTGCCTCAAACGCATGAAGCGAAATGTTAACTTTATGCAAAGCGGCAGAATTAAGCAGAAGCTTTTTTCTCTCTTTGAGGAGGGTGCCGTTGGTTGTCAGTATCACCTTGAAGCCGTGTTTTTCTGCAATGCTTAAAAAACTTTCGAGCAACGGATGGCAGAGCGGCTCACCCATGAGATGAAAGTACAGATAATCGGTGTATGGCTTAATGCGCGGCAGAATAAATGCAAATTCACCCTCACTCATAATCTTTGGTTTGCGTTTTGTACCGGGGCAGAATGAGCAATGCAAATTGCATACATTTGATATTTCGAGATAAATCTTATAAAAACGTTTCATAGGTCTATTTTAAGGTAAAAAAAAGCCCATGTCAATGAAAAGGTGATACTTTTTACACAATACAACTTCTTTTACATATATTCACTGCATTGACAAGTATCGTTTTTTTTAGTATAATAATGTGTAATAATATGTGTTTGTAAGGAGTGACGTTATGAAACTCATAATTGATAAGCCTAATTTGTCGCAGCCGGACCCGTTTATTTTTGAGGACGGCGGCAAGTATTATATCTACGCTACTGCAAATAGCGGTGTTCAGGCATATTCGGCTGATGATATTTTCGGCGAGTGGAAATCCGAGGGCGTTATTTGCAAGGTTGACGGATGGGTTCAGTATTGGGCTCCATGTATTATCAAGCTTGACGGCAAGTATTATCTCTATTTCTCGTGCCAGAATAAAGATTGCTTCCAGTTTTTGCACGTTGCGGTAGGTTCTTCACCGCTCGGTCCTTTTACCGAAACCAAGTGTCTCTTTGATCGTTTTACAATAGATGCTCACGTTGTACAAACAGGCGCAGGACTTTTCCTTTGGTATGCCGAGGATAATACTGAAACCGACCGTATCGGTACAAGAGTGTTTGTTGACAAGCTTATTGACCCCATGACTCCTGCAGGAATACGTAAAGAGGTTATAGTCCCTACATACGACGAGGAGATTTTCAAGCGTAACCGCTTTGGTGACGGTAAGGATTGGCATACCATTGAGGGGCCTTTCTGGTTCAGAGAAGGCGAGTGGCAGTATGTAATGTTCAGCGGAGCATGCTACGAGAATGATACGTACCATATCGGTTATGCGGCGGCAAAATCCACAGAAGAAGACCTTACTAAAGTTGATTTTGTAAAGCATACGCTTGACGGTAAGTTCGATCCCGTTATGATTAAAAATGACGTGGAAGAGGGCGTAGGCCACCATAGCGTTATCAAGCTTGACGGTCAGTATTATGCAATTTACCACGGCAGAGACGTTCTCGGTGCTGTTGAAAGCGGATATACCGAGCGTCGTACCGCCCGTATCTGTAAACTCAACGTAAAAGACGGTATTATTACCGCAGAAAGATAAAAATTCAAAACCGCCTCTTTACAGGCGGTTTTTATATTTATGCTATGTTTTTGCATATATATAAATTTAATGGAGAAAAAGTATTGACATTGTGACATTAGGGGTGTATAATCAATCCCGATGTAAAATTTAATCTTTAGAAAGAGGAATTTATCATGAAAAAGTTTTTATCCGTTCTTCTTGCAACCATGATGCTTGTATGCTGCTTCGCAGCTTGCGGCGACGTTGCAGAAACCACAGCAGACACCACTGCTGAAAACAAAGAAGCAGTTAACACTACTGCAGCAGAAACCACCGCAGCAGAAACCGAGCCCGCTGAAGAGCAGGTTCTCGTTATGGCTACCAATGCATACTTCCAGCCCTACGAGTACTATGAGGGTGACAAGATCATCGGTATCGATGCTGAAATCGCAGAAGCTATCGCTGCAAAGCTTGGCATGAAGCTTGTTATCTCCGATATGGAGTTCAGCTCCATCATCGCTGCAGTTCAGGCAGGCGAAGCTGACTTCGGTATGGCTGGTATGACCGTTACCGAAGAGCGTCTTCAGAGCATCAACTTCACCTCCAGCTATGCAAACGGTGTTCAGTCCATCATCGTTAAGGAAGGCTCCGCTATCGCTACTGTAGATGACCTCTATGCAGACGGTGCAAACTACAAGGTAGGCGTTCAGCTTGCAACCACCGGTGACATCTACTCCACCGATGACTTCGGCGATGCAAACGTTGTTCGTTACTCCAACGGTAACGAGGCTGTTCTCGGTCTTGTTGGCGGCGACGTTGACTGCGTAATTATCGACAATGAGCCTGCAAAGGCACTCGTTAACGAAAATGCCGGCCTTAAGCTTCTCGACACTGCATATGCTGATGAAGACTATGCAATCTGCGTTGCTAAGGAAAACACCGAGCTTCTTGACAAGCTCAACGTTGCTATTGATGAGCTTACCGCTGATGGCACTATTGATGCTATCGTTGCAAAGTACATCAAGTAATTAAGACTTACAAGTACATAATCAAACGGGAATGCTTGACATTCCCGTTTGTAATATGGAGAAAAGATGAAGAAAAAGAAAAAGTTTAAAGGGCTGCTGGCGGCACTTATTTGTGTTGCTTTGACAGTTGCCATAGTATTCGGTATTTACTTTGTTCAAAAGCTTAATAATAGAATTGACACTAAGATTTCCATTGCTGATGCTCAAATAATCGTGGATGATACTATTGCAGGGCTTCCCGGTAACGTTTCAACAGGTGCGCAGTATGTTGCTGCAAATACCGAGGTCACAGTTACGGATCTGTCTTACGGCATGGATAAGAGCATCACGCTCGAATGTACTTATAAGACTCTGGATATCAAATCGGCATTTGAAAACAATCTTGATAAATATCTCGAAAGCGTATATAAATTCTATCTTGACAATAGCGAAAGCGGTAAAAAGACCAATGCAACCAAAATCAAGCTTCACGTAGCAAAACTTGTTGAAGAGGATTTGCTTGCGACTGCACCGTTAAGCGGTGAAGTAGTTATCGAGCTTTACGAAACTACCCCCGGTGTATTTGAGCCGTATCTCAGTGACGAGCTTGTCGACACCGTTTTCGGCGGGCTTTTAAGTGCAAAGGAACTTATTACAAATACAAAAACCGTTAACTATAACGGCGAAACTATTGATATTTCCAACTACAATACTTTAAGAACAGGTATTAACGATTATATAGCGCTTAAGAATTATGACAGTACAAAGCCTGATACAAGTGTACCGATTGAAAAACTCTGGAATACGCTGAAGTACGATTTTCACCGTAACTTTGTTGTAAATAATCAGTACATGTATCTTGTAAACGGCTTGTTTACAACGCTTAAAATCACAGCGTTTGCAGTGCTTCTCGGTATTGCAATAGGTTTTGTTGTTGCGGTAATTCGTTGCGTTAATCAGAAGACAGGCAAAATCGGTATTCTCTCCGGCATATGCAAGGTATATCTTGCTATTATGCGTGGCACACCTATTATGGTGCAGCTTCTTATAATGTACTTTGTAGTTCTGCTTCCGATGGGTGTTGAAAAGTTTACCGCAGCCGTGATCTGCTTCGGACTCAATTCGGGTGCATACGTATCCGAAATCGTGCGTGGCGGTATCATGTCCATTGACGAGGGACAGACCGAGGCGGGCAGAAGCCTTGGCTTTAACTACGTTCAGACAATGTGGTATATCATCATTCCGCAGGCGTTCAAGGCGGTGCTTCCGTCACTTGCAAACGAGTTTATCACATTGCTTAAGGAATCCTCTGTTGCATTCTATATCGGCGTTGCCGACCTCACTCTCGGCGGCATCAAGATACGTTCAATTACATACAGTAACTTTATGCCTCTTATTGCGGTAGCTTTGATTTACCTCGTTGTGGTACTCGGGCTTTCCAAGTGCGTGGCTATTCTGGAAAGGAGGCTGGCTAAGAGTGATAAGCGTTAAAGGACTTTATAAGGATTTCGGCGAGAATGACGAAATCAAGGTTTTAAAGGGTGTTGACCAGCATATTGCAAAGGGCGAAAAGGTAGTAGTTGTCGGTCCTTCCGGTAGCGGCAAATCCACCTTCCTCCGTTGCCTTAACCGTCTTGAGGAGCCTACTGCAGGTGAGATATATTTTGACGGTCAGCTTATAACGGATAAAAAATGCGATATAAACAAGCTTCGCATGAAGATGGGAATGGTTTTTCAGCATTTTAATCTCTTCCCGCATCTTTCGATACTCGAAAACATCACACTTGCTCCGATAAAGCTGTTAAAACAGAGCAAGGCGGATGCGGAGAAAAAGGCAAAAGAGCTTCTTGAAATCGTAGGGCTTCCCGAAAAGGCAAATGCATATCCTGCACAGCTTTCCGGCGGACAGAAGCAGAGAATTGCCATTGCACGTGCGCTTGCCATGAATCCGCAGGTTATGCTTTTTGACGAGCCTACAAGTGCCCTTGACCCTGAAATGGTTGGCGAGGTGCTTGACCTTATGAAAAAGCTTGCCGATGACGGCATGACCATGGTAATCGTTACTCATGAAATGGGCTTTGCACGTGAGGTTGCAAACCGCATTATCTTCATGGATGAGGGTAAGGTGATTGAAGAAAATGCTCCCGAGGAGTTCTTCTCAAATCCCAAGAACCCACGTCTTAAAGATTTTCTTTCAAAGGTTTTATAAAAAAATAACCGTTCTTTTGAACGGTTATTTTTTTATAATCGGTTCTTGCAAATGGTACTTTTCTTTTACCAGTTCTTTTCTCATTTCATTAATAGCAGCTTTGCCTATCGGGGCAGAAATCGCAAAAGAGATAACGTCGGCTATAGGTTGTGCAAGCTCAATGCCAAGCAATCCCGAAAAGCCGAGTGCTTCTGTAAGAAGTGGTAAAAGCAATACCGCTGGGATGAACGCAATACCTTGGCGTAGCATTGCAACAAGAGTTGCACTGGCGGTTTTGCCGATATTCTGGAGCATCATGTTGCTCATTGTAACCCATGCCATAAGGGGAAAAGCGATAAGCTGCAGGCGGAGTACAAATGCTGCTATTTCAGCTGCTTCTTTACTGCTGCCGGCAATGGCATCGGTAATCGGAACGGCGAAAATTGCACCGAGTACCGACAGGCAAACAAGCACAATAAATGCTACTCTGATGCAGAAATAGTATGCCTTTATAACACGGTCGTATTTTTTCGCACCGTAGTTGAAACCGCAAACCGGCTGAAAGCCCTGACCGAAACCGATGATAGCGGAGTAGAGGAACATCATAATTCGTGATACACCCGTCATAGCGGCCTGAGTTGCATCTATCATCGCAGGGAGCACGAAGAAACCTATGGAATTGTTAAGGCAGGAGGTGGCAATGCTTGCAAGTCCTTGTCTTGCAAGAGAGGGAAGACCGCCTTGAACTATGCCTCCGATGTAATACTTTGTAGGTGTAAAATTTCTGATTTTGATTTTTACGTTGTCGCTGCGGTACATGCCTATCGCAAGCAGAATAAAGCTTACTGTCTGGCTGAGTGCGGTAGCAAGTGCCGCGCCCGCAACACCGAGACCGAAACCGAATGGCATAGTAATCGCTCCGCTGAAGATTGAGTCGCCTTTTTCAAAAATCAGTATCGGGTCTAAAATAAGGTTAATTACAGCACCCGATGTAAGACCTATCATTGCAAAAAAAGCGTTTCCTTGCATACGCAGCTGGTTGTTTATAACGATAGCCCCCATCATAAACGGTGTTGCCAGCAGAATATACGTCATGTAGTTTATGCTTTCACGAACGGTGTCGGCGGTTTTGGCGCCAAGCAGGGTAACAAGAGGTGTTCGAAAAGTAAGTCCGATTACGCTGATTAAAACGCCTATTAAAAAAGCAAATCCAAAACCTGTAGCAGCCATTTTTTCTGCACTGCTCATGTCACGTCTGCCGAATGCACGGGAGATATAGTTTGCAGAGCCATGGCCGCAGAAAAAGCCGAAAGCCTGAATTATCGACATAAGCGGCATGATTACTCCAACTGCGGCAACCATGCTGTCATTTTCAAGCTGACGTACAAAAAGCGTGTCGGCAAGGTTGTAAAAAGAAGTTACAAGCATGCTGATTATGGTAGGCACTGCAAGCGAAGCGATAAGTTTTTCAACCGGTGTGGTGGTCATTTTTATGTATTTTGCGTTTTGCTCCAAAGGAATCACCTCATGTCTATTATAACACCGATGATACCGAATGGCAATAAGATAAATTAATTGTTTATGAGAGCAAATGGGAAACCACAAACCGGTAGGGGATGGCCCCCTGGACATCCCGTTTCGTCTTTGTTAATGCGGGACGTCGAAGGCGCCGTCCCCTACCACGGTTGGTACGTCACCATTCCATAAACAATAATTTATCTTATTACATTAATTTATATTATTCTTGAAAAATAATGTATAAAGCGGTATAATATAGGCAAAAAAACAATTTGCATTTAAAAGGAAAACAAAATGAAAGTTGTACTTGAGAATTTAACCAAAAAGTTTCCGTCGCGTAATAAAAAAGGCGGCGAGGTAATTGCGGTAAATAATTTTAATTTTGAGTTTCCGGACGGTAAGCTTATCGGTTTGCTCGGCCCCTCCGGTTGCGGAAAGAGTACCGCACTCAATCTCATCTGTGGCTTGCAGAAGCCTACAAGCGGCAGAATCTTTTTCGGTGATGACGATGTTACCGACCTTGAACCGGAAAAACGCGGAGTCGGACTTGTGTTCCAGAACTACGCACTTTATCCGCATCTTACGGTTTTGCAGAACATTATTTTCCCATTGCAGAATCTTAAGGGCAAGGAAAAGCTTACTAAAGCACAGATGCGTGAAAAAGCATTTGAAATTGCCAAGCTTGTACAGATTGATACACTTATGGACAGAAAGCCGAGCGAACTTTCGGGTGGTCAGCAACAGAGAGTTGCCATTGCACGTGCACTTGTGAAGATGCCCCGTGTGCTTTTGCTTGATGAGCCTCTTTCAAACCTTGACGCACGTCTTCGTTTGCAGACCCGCGAGGAGATAAGACGAATTCAGAATGAAACGGGTATCACCACCGTGTTTGTAACGCATGACCAGGAAGAAGCAATGAGCATTTCCGACATTATCGTGGTTATGCGTGACGGCGTTATTCAGCAGGTAGGCAAACCGCAGGAGGTATACGATGACCCTTGCAACCTCTTTGTTGCAAAATTCCTCGGCACACCGCCTATTAACGTGTTCAACGGATTTGTTAATGGCGAAAAACTTTACATTGGCGAAGATTACATAATGGATGCCAAAGGCGTAAGCGACAGAGAAGTTTACGTCGGTATCCGTCCCGAGGGCTTTGTTCTTGACGAAAACGGTCCGCTCACTTGCAAACTTGACCGTGTTGAGGTAATGGGCAGGGATATCAGCGTAGTTGCCAAAAACGATAACGCTCATGCCACCGTCCGTGCGATAGTTGGCTCTGATTCAAATGTAAATATCGCTTCTGCGGCGGTCAGATTTTCGGTAAAGCCGAGTAAGCTTGATATTTACGATAAAGAAACCGAGGAGCGAATTGTTATGGGAGGCAAAAATGGATAAGCAAAGCTATAAAGCGTGGCTGTATCTTTTGCCTGCGATACTTTTCCTTGGTATTTTCCTTGTGTATCCCCTTGTTGACGTGTTTATTTACTCTGTTGAGGAGGGGTACAACTTTGCATCGCAGACAAGTTTAGGTATAGGCACATATAATTATTCCTATGTGTTGCATGACCCGTATTTTTTACAGGCATTGCAGAATACGTTTATTCTGGTTCTTATAACAGTACCGCTTTCAACAGCCCTTTCACTTCTTATTTCAATGGGGCTTGCTTCGATAAAGCCGCTTCGTGAACTTTATCAGACCGTGTATTTTTTGCCGTACGTTACAAATACGCTGGCAGTCGGACTTGTTTTTATGATACTGTTCAAAAAGACACCGTATACCGACGGTTTTGTCAACGGTATAATAACGCTCCTCGGCGGTACAGCCATAGATTTTATCGACGGCTCATATGCTGCAAAAATGTTTGTACTGTGCCTTTATACGGTGTGGGTAGTAATGCCGTTTAAGATTCTGGTGCTTACAAGTGCACTTGCATCGGTAAATCAGGATTATTATAACGCCGCAAAGGTAGACGGTACTTCAAAATTCCGTATATTCACCAAAATTACTCTGCCGATGATTTCGCCGATGCTCTTTTACCTGATAATCACAGGCTTTATCGGTGCTTTCAAGGCATATAGCGATGCGGTTGCTCTTTTCGGAACAAATCTGAACGTTGCCGGAATGAACACGATAGTCGGCTATGTGTATGACATGCTCTACTCAAACGGTGGCGGATATCCCTCATATGCATCCGCAGCAGCGATAATACTTTTTGCAATAGTGCTGACCATAACGTGCATAAACCTGATAGTCAGCAAAAAGCACGTTCATTATTGAGGTGGCGGCGATGAAAAAAATCAGTATTTCAAAAATTATAGTTTACATTTTGCTGTCCGTATGGGCAATAGCCGTACTTTTCCCGTTTTACTTCATGGTAATTACATCGCTTAAAAGCTTTGGTTCATACAATGCCGAGCGTGTTCCGCAGCTTATCGTAGCATCTCCGACACTTGACAATTACAAGGAGGCTTTTACCGCAGTACCGCTTGCCGATTATTTTTTGAACACCATTATTTTCACGGTGGCAACAACGGCGTGTATGCTTGTGGTCATCGTGCCTGCGGCATTTGCATTTGCACGCCTTAATTTTAAGGGCAAGGACATTCTTTTCACGCTTTTTCTTTCGCTTATGATGATACCGAGCGAGCTTGTAATTATTACAAACTATGTTACAATTACAAATCTCGATTTGCGTAACACCTTTATGGGGCTTATTCTTCCCTCGGTGACATCGGTTTTCTACATTTATTTATTAAAAGAAAACTTTTCGCAGATACCTGACAATCTTTACTATGCTGCAAAGGTTGACGGCACCTCGGACATAAAATATCTGTTCCGTGTGATGATACCGATGTGCCGCCCGACTATCGTAACCGTTACGATTTTAAAGGTTATTGAGTGCTGGAATTCCTACATCTGGCCCCGTCTTATTACCGATAACGAAGCGTATTATCTTGTTTCAAACGGTATTCAGGAGATAAGAGAGAGCGGATTCGGACGTGAAAACATCCCTGCAATGATGGCGGCGGTTGTAGTAATCTCGCTGCCGCTTATAGTGGTGTTCCTTATCTTCCGCAAAAAGATTATGGCAGGTGTTGTCAGGGGAGGTACAAAGGGATGAGAAAGTTTATTTTATGCCTTGTGCTTGCGTGTACTGTGCTTTGTCTTTTTGGTTGCCACGGTAGGGTGGAACATGAGCTGTTTGAAATTCCCGATGATTTTGACACCGAAAAACAGTATGAGATAACTTTCTGGGCAAAGAACGAAAACAACGAGAACCAGCGTGCCATATACGCTAAAGCTGTTGAGGACTTTGAAAAGATTTACCCCAATATCAAGGTAACGCTTTCTTCGTATACCGATTACGGTATGATACGAAACGATGTGCTTACAAACCTTGCAACAAATACAACACCAAATGTTTGTATCACATATCCCGACCACGTTGCAGAGTATATGCAGGGCGACAATGTAATTGTTGCACTTGATGAACTCATGAGCGACTCACGCTACGGTCTATCGGGCAGCGAGATTAGGTTTGATGCTCCAAGCCGTGACGAGTTGATTCCATCGTTTATGAATGAATGTATCATCGACGGTCACTATTATGCAATGCCGTTTATGCGTTCAACCGAGGCATGCTATGTCAACAAAACCTATGTTGAAAAGCTTGGCTACACCTTGCCCGACGTGCTTACGTGGGACTTTGTGTGGGAAGTTTCCAATGCCGCACTCGCAAAGGATGCAAACGGCAAATACAAGGTGAACGGCTCAGACGTCATGATTCCGTTTGTATACAAATCAACCGACAACATGATGATACAGCTGCTTAAGCAGAGCGGCGGCGAGTATTCAAGCAAATACGGTGATGTGCGTATTTTCAACGATACCACAAGAGAACTGCTTCTTAAGATATACGAAAACGCAAAGAGCGGTGCCTTTTCTACGTTTGAGCGTTCGGGATATCCCGCAAATCTTTTAAACGCAGGCGAATGTATTTTTGCGGTGGACTCAACCGCAGGTGCTACGTGGATGGGTGCCGAGGCTCCGCTTGTTGATATCAGCGAGGATAAGCTTGCAAAATTTGAAACCGCAGTAATGACTGTGCCGCAGTTCGACACCGAAAACATACAGATGATTTCGCAAGGGCCTTCGGTTTGTATATTCAATAAGGATGATGCAGGCGAGGTGCTTGCTTCATGGTTGTTTGTTCAGTATTTGCTGACAAACGAGGTGCAGATCGCATATTCCTCCACAGAAGGATATTTGCCTGTAACCTCAAAGGCACATGAGTCGCAGGAGTACACCGATTATCTTTCGAGAAAAGGTGAGGACAATACCACCTATTACAACGTTAAAATTGATGCTGCCGAGCTTTTGCTTGAAAATACAGACAATACCTTTGTAACGCCTGTATTCAACGGTTCCGCTTCGCTTCGTGATGCCGCCGGTACGATGATTAACGATGTGACAAAGGCGGCATACCGCAAAAAGGCGGTTGATGATGCGTATATTGACGAACTGTATGAAAACGTCAGCATGCTTTATCGCCTTGACCAAAAGGTAAGGCTTGAGTTTGACAAGCTGCCAGCGGCTGCAACCGTGCTTTTAACTTCTCTTGCTCTGGCGTGGGTATTGATAGGTGTATACTTTATTAAAAGTATTGTCAAAAAAGCAAAAAATTGACATTAGTACTTGACTTGACCGTTAAAAGTTGTATAATAATTACAATGTAATTTTTACATAAGGAGATTTAGAAAAATGAAAAAGATTATTGCAATGCTTATGGCACTTACACTTGTATTTGCTTTTGCAGCATGCGAAGCAGAAGTTGTTGAAACAACCGAAGCAGTTACTACTACTGAAGCAGTTGTAACCGAGGCTGTTACCACCGAAGCAGTAGTTACCGAAGAGGTTACTGCAAAGGTAATGACCTATGCTGAATATGCAGCGGCAGAGATGGATGCCGAGGTTGTTATCGAGGCTTACGTTCAGGCAACCCAAAGCTGGTGGGACAACAAGATTACCGTTTATGCACAGGATGCAGACGGTGCTTATTTCCTCTATGAAATGGCATGTTCCGAAGAAGATGCTGCAAAGCTTGTTCCCGGTACTAAAATCAGAGTAACCGGTTACAAGGGTGCATGGGCAGGCGAAGTTGAGGTTATGGACGCTACTTTCGAGTTTGTTGAAGGTGCAGATACCTTTATTGCAGAGCCTATGGATGCAACCGCACTTCTCGGCACCGAGGAGCTTATCAACCACCAGAACAAGCTTGCTGTTTTCAAGGGCATGACTGTTGAAGCAATCGAGTTCAAGAACGGCGAGCCCGGCGATGACATTTATGTTACTCTCGGTCTTGGCGGAGCTTCTTACTCCTTCTGCGTAGAGCGTTACCTCACCGGTCCCGAAACCGAAGTTTACGCAGCAGTTTCTGCACTTAAGGCAGGCGACGTTGTTGACGTAACAGGCTTTATTTACTGGTACGAGGGTGTTAACACTCACATCACTGCAGTAGCGGCAGCACAGTAATTTAAAAGGGTTAAAGCGTATGCTTTAACCCTTTTTTGTTGACTGCGGTTTGTATTTGTGCTAAAATTAAGTATGAAATTACTTGGAAGGACCGCGTACCATGAAGAAATTGGGGACGATTCTAATTGTTAATTCAAACTCGGCAGACCGCAAAAAACTTGCAAGCCTGTTTTCCGAAAGGTATAGTATTATAATTGCCGATTGCGGCAAAGAAGCACTTTCGCTTTTTGAGGGAAAAACAGATATTTCAGCAGTACTGTTGGCAGAGCATTTGCCGGATATGGATGGCATTGAGCTTTTACGCAAGGCAAAAGAAAGCGGATTGACTGCATTGTTGCCGTTTTTTCTTACGGCAGAGGATGCAGACGATGAGTTTGTCCGTCGGGGATACGTATTCGGTGCGGTTGACCTTATCAGCAAGCCGTTCCGTGACCACTTTTTAGAGTTCCGTGTTCATAGCATGATAGAACTGTTCACCTACCGACACAAGCTCGAGGACACCGTGAGAGAACAGAACAGCCATTTACAGGAGCTTATGCACGGCATGCTCAGCGTTCTGGCAACGGCTATTGAGTTCAGAGATTGCGAATCGGGCGAGCATGTAAAGCGTATATGTGCATATACCAAAAAATTGATGCTTCAGTTATGCTCTATGTTCCCTGAGTATCGGTTACCTCTTGACGAGATAGACAAAATCGCTTCGGCAGCAGTACTGCACGATATAGGCAAAATTGCGATTCCCGATACGATACTCAATAAACCGGGCAAGCTTACCGCAGAGGAGTTCAGAACCATACAGGAGCATACTGTTCGGGGAAGCGAGCTTTTGCAGAGAGTTCCCGATATGCTTGATAAGGGAATATACAGATATGCGTATGATATTTGCCGTTATCACCATGAGCGTTTTGACGGAGGCGGATATCCAGAGGGGCTTTCCGGCGACGATATTCCTATTTGGGCACAGATTGCAGGTGTCGCTGACGTATACGATGCACTTACTTCAAAACGGGTATATAAGGAATCATACACTCACGACACTGCTGTGAAAATGATACTTGATAATGAGTGCGGTGTGTTTAACCCAAAGGTTATGGAGGCTTTTAAAGCGGCAAGCTCGCTTGACGGGTTTATGGAGCCGCATGCAGAGGTATAGGCTATGAAGGATATAGAGGCTATTATTAAAAATGAAGAGCAAGCACGTCTTATGCTGAACGCTTTTCAGAATATACTTGATAATACTCCTAATATGATATTTATCAAGGATAAGAATTTGGTATATCACGCAGCAAATTTACCGTTTGCACAGATGCTTGGAAAAAGCAACGTGGATGAAATTGTCGGCTTTACCGATTTTGATATAATGGGCAGCTATGAGCTTGCACACCGATACGTAGAGGATGACAAAAAGCTTATGGCTCTCGGCGAGGATAAACTCAATTATATTGAGCCGCTTGCCGATGATGCAAACGGTCAGCCGAGATATGCATCCACCTCAAAGTATATATTGCGTGACTCAAATGGCGGGATTATCGGTATCGCAGGCTTCAGCCGTGATATTACTGCGGATATGATTGCTGCACAGAATTATGACAGGGAAATGGCATACATGTTTACGCTTCCCGAGGACACGTATTTTTCAATGCTTATTGATATTGTCGATTGGAGAATCATATCCGAGCACCGTCAGGAGGTAAACGGCGTTTGCATAAGCGAGCATGAGAATATGGAAATATTCGTTTCCAAAGCTGCTGACGGTATTGTTGATGAAAAAGGTCCAACGTATACCTTTTATCATTCGTTTACACCGGCTTCGCTTCGTGCAGTATACGAAAGCGGAAAACGTGATTTGTCAATGGAGTATCTGCGTCGCTTTAATGACGGCAAAAACCGCTGGGTTCGCGATGAAATGAAGTTTATAACCAATCCTTTTGACAATCATTTATGTGCGGTAATCATTTCACGTGATATAAATGAGAAAAAAGAGGAAGAAAACCGACTTATGCATGCGGCAGAGCGTGACGAGCTTACGGGTATTCTTAACCGTTCTGCTACCATGCGATATGCAAAACGCTTTTTTGACGGTAGCGGCGCATCGGATGTTCACGCACTGTTTATGATTGACGTTGATAACTTTAAGCTTGTTAATGATACGTGCGGTCATGTTGCAGGCGATAAATTTCTGGCAAAGCTTGCAAAGGGGATAAGCGGCTGCTTCCGTGACAGTGATTTGGTGGGCAGAGTCGGCGGTGACGAGTTTTTGGTGCTTATGAAGTATGCACCTACCAAGGAGATTATCGCTGAAAAGGCAAAAGCATTGATAGATGCTATGCAAAGCGTGTGCGATACTCTTCCGGTTAAGGGGGTATCGGGCAGCGTAGGCATCAGCCTTTTCGGCGTTGATTCAACTTCTCTTGAGGAACTTTACGAAATGGCTGACAACGCACTTTACCGTGCAAAGCGTGCAGGGAAGCACAGATTTGTGTTTGTATCTGACTAAAATACGGCATAGCAACATTAGTTGCTATGCCTCAGAGTGCTGACAAACACGTCAGACCGCAAGTAATAATAAGAGCAAAGGGAATAAGAACAAATAGCTTTCCTCTTTGTATTAAAAACAAAATGCGGCAAGGGCATAAAAAAAGCCCTTGCCGTTACTTGCTTTTTGGGATTTTTGCCTCTACCGTACACCTGTACGTCGACGAAACAAAAATCCAAAATCTGCCTGTGTTTCTCACCATCTGGTCAGCCTGATGACAAAGTCATCAGGCTGCGGCATAGCAACATTAGTTGCTATGCCGTGTTTTGTATATTTTCCTCGGTTACAAAAAAACTCAAAAAAATGAAAGAAAAGGTTGCAAATGTAACCGTAACTGTAACCACTTTCTGGTATACTGAATACACAAGATAGAGAGGCGGTGGAATCTATTGGTTAAAGGCGAAAATCACAGAACCACAATAGTGTGCATAGATTCCTATGCCAAAGGCGTACCCAGAGGGCGGCTGTACAATCTTTATTTAAAGGAAATACAGACGTTTGAAAGTTTATCCCAGCTTTTGTTTATGATTGAGCGTGGGCTTGATGAATTGAGATTTCCGCAGGCATTTGAAGCAATCAGGAGATTTGATACTCCTGCGTATGACTTGCCAAAAGAGGAATACGGACTTTGGATGATGTGCGGAAGGGCGGCAACTTTCTCTATAAAAATCCTTTTCAGGCGAAATGCGAGCTGGCAAGGCTCCTTGAACTGGCTTGAAGGGAATACAGAGCAAAGCTTTCGCAGTGTACTGGAGCTTGTTTCGTTAATGGACAGTGCTTTGGTGCATGACCGAGTCAAGCAGCTTGAGAGTTAAAAAAGCAAAGCAGAGATACATGAAAAGGGCAAACTGTCCGAAAGGGCAGGACGCAAAGTCACGGGACTAAGGTTTATTGTAAACTATGTCGGCCGGACCGCCGGTATTTCGATCCCAAAATACTACAGAAAGAGGATTGAAACGATGGCAAAAAATATTAATTTGATAGGACTTGGCAAGAGAGTTCTTGCACTTATGCTTGCAGTTGCACTCGTTATGAGCATAAGCTCAATCGGTGTAATTGCGGTTGAAAATGCGGATA
This sequence comes from Eubacteriales bacterium, assembly GCA_045538895.1. GTDB lineage: Bacteria > Bacillota > Clostridia > Oscillospirales > CAG-272 > UMGS902. Next base: position 43,192 of record JAZQEH010000028.1, on the reverse strand, counting down.
ACACAGTACAGATTGTTGAAAAGGGCGGAGCTAATCCGCAAAACGGTCTGAACAAAGACGGTGTTTCTGTCAGCAAAACGATAGCCGCAACCGATAAGGAAAACTACTTTGATATTACGCTTGAAGTGGTTACAACAAATAAGGTTGAGGAAATCTACAAGGCACAGGATATCGCAGTTGTAATCGTAATGGATATTTCCAATACCATGAATAGCATGATCGGCAAAACCAACGTTTCACGCTACAGTGCGGCGATGTCAGCAGCGGAAACCTTTATCAATACGTTTGCAAACTATTCCAAAGGCACAACGGCAGACAGAAAACTTGGGTTCGTGGCATTCAATACACATGCACATGAAGTTTTTGCAATGTCCACCTGTGCAACCGCGAAGCAGGCGAGCACTCTTATTTCCGAGATGAAGAGCAAGACGGGCAAAATCATCAACGCATCGAATTATGCAAGCTCGGTAGACCGCTTCACCAATATTGAGGCAGGACTAAAGAGAGCAGACGATATGCTCGACAAGGCAAAGATTGATAACCGTTATATTATTTTCCTGAGTGACGGATTCCCGACAACCTATATTTCAAGTGGATACACTGGCGTGAACCCTTATGACGGTGACGGAAGTCATCTGAACAACGACAAAAAGGGAAAACCGTGTACCTACGGCACAAGCTATAGCGACCGTGCGGCAGATAAGGCACAGAAGCTTGCGGCAAAGATTAAAAAGGACACCACAATTTTCTCAATCGGTGTTGACGTATCGGGACAGACGATAGCAGCATATGAGAAAGCGGACGTGAATAACGTTAAAGCAGGCTTTTCGGTAATCGACTGCTATAAAAACGGATATATCATTAAAGACGGTCAGTTTGAAAAATGGCTTGGCAATACAATCGGTTCGGGCTACTATTATTCAAGCAGCGATTCCAAGGGATTGACCGCAGCATATAATACCATTTTTGCAGAAATACGTGAGATTACTCAGAACGAGGTTAAAGCATCCTGGGTAGTTAACGATGCAATGAATGACGGCAAAACCGAGAACATTGAATTCCTTCATTTCTACAATAAAAAAGGCAAGGCTGCCGGCACATCATTAAACGGTGCTGCAGAAATTAACGGTGAGAACACTGCCGAATACGTGGCAAACACCGACAGTATCCGTTGGGATATGAAAAAGTCAGGCTACACCGTTAAAACCGAAAGCAACGTAACCACCTACACCTACACTCTTAAGTACCGTGTTCGTTTGATGAATGAAAACGGCGGTTTCAAGGTTGAAGATATATACAAAACAAACGGTCCTACGTCATTGACCTATCAGATTCGCACCGAAAACGGTATAAGCAATGAAAAGAAGATTGATTTCCCGATTCCTTCTGTAAAGGGATATCTCGGCACACTTGAGTTTGAGAAAACAAATGCGGGTGGTAAAGCACTTGCAGGTGCAGAGTTCACTCTTAAGCATAGCGGCAAGTCATGTCCGGTTTGCGGCGGCGATGCAACTATCGGCAACAAGACGGCTACCTCGGATAATGACGGTAAAGTAACTTTTAAAAACATTCCGTCCGGTCACACCTATACGTTGAGCGAAACCGAGGCTCCCGAGGGATATATCGCTGCAAATGAAAGTTTTAGCGTAACTGTATCTTACGGCACCGTTAAACTGACAAACAACAGCGGTAAAGAAGTCAGCAGAATTAAAAACGAGAGAATCCCCGAGGAAACCACAGTAACAACTCCCGAGGAAAGCACTGCAACAACTCCCGAGGAAAGCACTGCAACAACTCCCGAGGAAAGCACAGTAACAACTCCCGAGGAAACCACAGTAACAACTCCCGAGGAAAGCACTGCAACAACTCCCGAGGAAAGCACTGCAACAACTCCCGAGGAAAGCACTGCAACAACTCCCGAGGAGACCACAGCAACAACTCCCGAGGAAAGCACTGCAACAACTCCCGAGGAGACTACAGTAATCACTCCCGAGGAGACCACAGCAACAACTCCCGAGGAGACTACAGCAACTACTCCCGAGGAAAGCACAGTAACAACTCCCGAGGAGACTACTGTAACAACTCCTGAGGAAACCACCAAAAAGAAGCCCATTGGCAGAATCATAACAACTGCACAAACCACGACAACTGCTCCTAAGGAAGAGCCGGAGGAAACAACTACTGTTACCGAAGAAACAACTACTATCCCCGAGGAAACAACGGTGTATGTCCCCGAAGAAACAACTGCTCCCGAAGAAATAGAGGAAACTACCATCGAGGAAACAACAACCATCCCCGAGGAAACAACTACGGAAACCGAAGTAACTACCACTGTTCCCGAGGAAACTACTAAGGCGGTGGAACTCATAGAAATCCCTGAAGAGGACGTTCCGCTTACCGATATACCGGATGAGGACGTTCCGAAAACGGGCGATACCTACATGTGGTTTGGCATCAGCGCACTTTCGGCTACAGGTCTTATGGTGCTTCACCTGTATGAAAGAAAGAAAAAGGAAGAAAACTCATAATCCTTATAAAATCCTAAAAAGTTGAGGCTTGGGCAACCAAGCCTTGACTTATAAGAAAGGGGTGAAAAGATGAAAACGGTTTTAAAAGTTATGCTGATTGTTTTGCTTGCCGTCGGGCTTTGCGGAGTTATAGTGCAGATTTCGGATTATATCCGCAGCGATATGGCAAAAAATGATGCAATAGTTATTGCAAGTACACCGCCTGAAGTAACCGTTGAAAATACGACTCTTTTCACCGTAGATACCGCAGAAGAAACCGTTACTAAAGCCGAATTGGCAGAGGAAACGGTCGAAGAGCCTGCGGAAATTGATGCCTTTGCAGAAACTTTGCTTGATATCGACATTTCTGCACTACAGGCGAAAAATGATGAAGTTATCGGTTGGATAATCATTCCCAATTCTACGGTAAACTATCCGCTTCTGCAAGGCGAGGATAATACGCATTATCTTGACTATGCTTGGGATAATAGCCGAAATGCCGGTGGCTCAATTTATCTTGACTACCGTTCAAACAGTGATTTTACAGATTTTCACTCTATTATTTACGGTCACCGTATGTACAGAGATGCAATGTTCAATTCTTTAAAGCATTATAGCGATATTGAATATCTCAAGTCGCATCCGTCGGTGTATATTGTTACTGAAAATGCCGTTATGCGTTATGATGCGTTTGCCGCATATGATGCCGATGCGATAAACGGACACAGCTATCGCCTGGGGCTTAAAGACGTATCGGGCAAGCAGGCATATATAAACTATTGCATCAGAAACTCGGTTATTGATAGCGGAATTATACCGAGTGCCGAAAACGGTGACAGGGTGCTGACACTTTCAACCTGTAGTGAAAGCGGAAGCGAAGAAACCCGTTGGGTAGTGCATTTTGTTCACAGATATGAATAAATATCCCCCCGTTAAACGGGGGGATATTTATTCATATCTTTCTTAACAGAAGTTCGGGATTATCCGCAAAAGCAAGTGCGGTTTCTTTCGTTATCTTTCCCGAGTTCATAAGTGTCAGTATGGAATTGTCCATTGCAAGCATTCCCTCAGATGAGCTTGAAGCAATCGCGGCTGAAAGCTGATGAGTCTTGCCCTCACGAATCATGTTGCGGATGGCGTTGTTTGTGTGCATGATTTCAAATGCGGGAATAAGCCTGTCTTTGCTTGGCAAAAGTTGTTGCGAAACAACTGTATGTAAGACCGAGGCGAGTTGAACACGGATCTGACTGTGCTGCGATGCGGGAAAAGCATCTATAATGCGGTCGATACTGTTTGCCGTTCCTTTGGTGTGCAGAGTTGCAATAACGGTATGACCGGTTTCTGCAGCGGTCATTGCCGTGCGAATTGTTTCGGCGTCACGCATTTCTCCAAGCAGAATTACATCGGGAGTCTGTCGTAAGCATGCACGCAGTCCCGAAAGGCAATCAACGGTATCAATCGCAATTTCACGTTGGCTGATGATGCTTTTGTCGTTACGGTGCAGAAACTCAATAGGATCTTCAAGCGTGATGATATGGCATGCACGTGTGTGATTTATACGGTCTATAATACATGCCTGTGTTGTAGACTTGCCGCTACCTGCGGTACCTGTTACAAGGATAAGCCCGTGCGTTACCTCCGAAAGCTTCATTACCTCCTCCGGAATTCCGAATTCTTTGTAGTCGGGTACGGTAAAGGATACAATTCGTATAACTGCGGCAAGAGAGCCACGTTGACGGTAGGCACTTACTCTGAAGCGTGCAAGTCCTGCAATGGCAAATGAAAAGTCATCGTCTCCCTTTCCCAAAAACGGTTCAATAGGACGTGCGGCGAGTTCATAAATTTCACGGATAAGCTTTTCGGTATCGGATGAAGAAAACTTTTCAGTATCAAAACTGCAAATCTGTCCTTTGATTTTTTGTCCCAAAGTTGCACCGGCAACTATAAACAGATCCGAGGCACCGTTTTCAACGGCATTTGTGAGATGTTTTTTTATATCTGTCATATTTTTCGTACCTCTAAAAAATTCCGTCCCAGACTTCAATGCCTGTATCGTTCTCCCAATCTCCCGCAAAAACGCTTTGCCATCTTAAAACGGTATAGTCGCTTGAGGAGTTTACAATTACTGATACCTCAAGCACCTGCGTTTCGGATATTTTGCAGGAGTATGAATAAACACCGTTTTCGAGTGTAACACCGCTTGGAATTTCTCCATTGCGAAGAGATGCGAGAATTTCGTTGGCTTTGCAATCGGCATTATAGTATGCGGCGGTATTTTCAGCAGAAAGGGTTGAGAGTTTTGTCGCAGAAGTGGCGGTATTAAGAGAGAGCAGGGCAAAAACGGTTAAGCAAAGCACCGCAAAAATTACCAGAAGCGAGCTTATACCAATCATTGGGAATTTACCTTTCATGGCGACACCTCCACTTGGTATGCGGCGGTAAGCGAGAAAAGCTCTTCGCCACTCTCATTTACAATAATGTCGGCTTTTTTGCAGAGCGGTGATGCGGTATTGCACTCGAAGATATGTATTGTAAGGCTGCCGTCTTCAAGTACCCACTTTTCTCCGTCATGGTACGCACCGAGCGGTTCGTAACTGCCGTAATACTTGAGTTTTTCTGCAACGTTTTGTGCTTTTACAACTGCAATATCACGTTTTTCGTTTTCAAGCGAAATAAGCTCGGCTTTTGAAAAAGCGTTAAGGCACAGGGCCGTTGCAACTGCAAAAACAAGCAGCATTATTGTAAGTTCAATTAAAAACAGCGGTGTTTTACTTCTCATTTTGCACCTCCGTATGTAAGTGTGCGTGAGGTGCCGTTTTCTTCGGTGAAAACAATCTCATAAAGATTATTACTTGTATCAATAGTCATTGATTTGAGCTTTATCAGCTTTTCACCGTCGCTCGGTGAAAAAACGGCGTCAGCTTTTGAAAACAGTTCACGCAAGTACCCGTCATAACAGTATATACGGGTAAGATATTCGATACCGCCGATGCTTTCTTTTATAACGAGCGTATCGCAACCGCCAAAATCTTCAACAAAAACAAAACCGTTGGAAGTAGCCTGCTGCATTTTTACCGAAGTGTACTGGCATGCAGTACGCAAAGCATAGCATGCATCATCACGTGCAGAAACTCTGCGTGCCACTCCTATTCCCGTAACGGTGACGCAGAGTATGCACAATGTTAAAATCAAAAGCAGCAGCAAGGGAACTATTGAAAGCATACGCTCCTTTGATGGCTTATTCATACCTGTCCTCCACTACTGCTACATTTGGCATCAGGTTTTCAGCAAAGACCTCATAAAACACATTGTAGCGTTCACGGTCAATTTGCACTCCGTAGTTTTTTTCAAGATAATCAAGGCTTTCGGGGTACTTTCCCTCTGCCGCATAGCATGCAACCGCACTTTGACGGATAGCATCTTCAAGCCGCAAACGCATTTCTTCGCTTTGAGATTCGTTCATGTTCGCTATCGCAAAGAAAAACAATACTGCACAAACGGCAATTAAGGTAGGTATTTTCAGGGCATTAAAAAGCCTTATTACAAAACTTGTGTTTTTCATAATTAACCGATAGATGACATAATGTCGGTAAGCGGAAGCATAACTGCAAGCAAAACGAGACCAACCAAAAGAGAGGTTATAACAACAATACAAGGCTCGATAAAGCCAATACGACGCTCGACTTCATTTTCTGCACTTTTTTCAAGTCGCAGTGCTATTTTTTGCATTGCTTCTTCGCCTTTTCCGCTTGCAAATCCGATGGATAGGAGTCTGCATTCTGCTGCAGGCATAAGCTTTGTTGCAGAAATAGCATTTGCAAGAGATTCACCCTTTGAAAGCATGTCAAGGCAAACTTCGCTTTGCTTTTTTGCATTTGTACTTACAAGCATTTCAGAGGCATTCCGCACGGCTTCTTCATGAGTAAGACCACTTGAAATACCCATGGAAAGTGCCATTGCAAAGCGTGCAGTTGTCAAAGAATTGTTTATACCTTTGAATTTTTTGAAAATCAAAAATTCCCTGAAGCTTTCGGAAAATGCGAAAAATGCAAGCAAAATAATAAATATAACCGCAACTACCGCTATAAACGGAAGAGATGAAGTGAGAAATGTGCCAAACTCTAAAAGAGAGCCTGCAATACCCGTGAGAGTACCTCCGTGTGAAGCATACACGTCGCTGAAAATAGGGAGAACCTTTGTTAACAGTATTACTATCACCGAAAGCATGACAAGCATCAGCACAGACGGGTATACAAGTGCATTGCGTACAGATTCGTCCTGTGTGTGACGGCTTTCATAGTATTTTGCAAGATGCGTAAAGGTTTCCTCAAGTCTGCCTGTTTTTTCGCCCGTTTCAAGCATTCTGATAACGTCATCGGGGAAAAGAGAGGATATTTCAAATGCAGACGAGGCGGTACAACCGTCGTCAATAAGCTTTGCAATAGAATTCAAGGAGTTCTTCATTTTGCTGTCTTCAACTTCATTTGCAAGAAGCACAAGACCGCTGCCGATATCAGCACCTGCGTGCAGAAAAAGGGATAATTCCAAGCATATTTGCGAAATTTCTTCATAAGAAAGTGTAGCCTTTTTCATGCAAAACTCCTTTTTAGTATAGGTATTTTACGGTATAGTTTTTACCGTCGCCAATATATTTTATAAGCGTTTCGTCACTGCTTGCGGATGCGAAAGTCGGGTCCATCATTTCCCAAGCGGTTCCGTTAAAGAAGATAACACCGTTTATCCAGCCCGAACTCTCGGACCATACGTTGATCCATGCATGGTAGGCTTCACCGGCATATCCGACAACAAGCTTGCACGGCACTCCCTGACTGCGGAGCATACCTGCCATTAAAGCGGCATAGTCAAAGCAGATACCCTTTTTTGCCGCAAGTACGTCATCAAGTACAGGCAGATATCCGCTTTGAACGGTTTGGGCTTTCTTTGTGTCGTAGGTAAGCGTGCTTGTCACAAAGTTGTAGATTTTTGCAACTTTGTCAAGAGGATCCGTAAGCCCTTTCGTGAGCGATGAGGCTTTGCTTACTGTTTTTTGTGCCTCCGAATAGTCAACGTACTGATTGGGATAAAGGAAAACCGACGTTTCGTCTGTTATGCTTGCAGTAACGTCAGCAGAAAGCACAGTTGCATATTTAGAGCCTGAAACGTTTTGGAAAACTGTAACGGTATAAACTCCGTTTCCCTCGGAGAGGGGAAGTACAGTCCATTTTTCGGGCGTGATATTGTATGTATACGTGTTGTTTATGCATTTTACCTGTGCCTTGATGCGTGATGGTGTAGGTGTTGTGAATTTAATCATGATGTATCCGTTATGAGCGTTTGAGTAGTCAATAATAGCATCGTCACACTCTTTTGTATGGATACCCGAAGCAGTAGGCACAAAGTCTATAATAGCCGGAGGTATATTGTCTGTAACTTCATCTGTGGTCGTAGTAACCTCGGTGGTAGTGACCTCGGCGGTAGTAGTAACCTCGGCGGTGGTAGTAACCTCGGCGGTGGTAGTGACCTCGGCGGTGGTAGTGACCTCGGCAGTAGTAGTAACCTCGGCAGTAGTAGTAACCTCGGCTGTCGTAGTAACCTCTGTAGTGGTAGTAACCTCAGCGGTGGTAGTGACCTCTGTAGTGGTAGTAACCTCGGCGGTGGTAGTAACCTCTGTAGTGGTAGTGACTTCGGCGGTAGTAGTAACCTCAGCCGTTGCTGCTACGGTTTCGGTTTCATGAGGAGTTGTCGCCGCATCGGTAACCGAAACGATATCTGAAGCCGTATGTTCGATAACAGTAGTTTCGATACAAGACACAAAGCTTGAAATGACAAAAAGAATTAAAGAGATAAGAAAAATCCGTTTTAACATATTAAAATCCTAACTGTCCTTTGCCGGAACGATAGCTTTAACAAAGTAATCAATTCTTGCGGGAGAGTGGGGGTATTTACGGGAAAACGCATCAATAATTCTGTTGCATACCGCAATACTGTTTTCATAATTTGCTTGCGGAAGCATTATCACAAACTGGGAAGAAGCACAGCGTGAAATAGCATCCCCTTTGCGTAATGACGAGCAAAGCAGGGCTTGCAGATTGTCCATTGCAAGGTCAAGACTGCGGCGTTGAAGCTCCTTCTTTGTGCAGGAAACCACCGTCAGCAGTGCAATGTGAACGGCATCACCGCTGCGTGCGATCATTCGTGCATTTGCCTGATACAGCATTTTGAAAAAATCAAAATCGCAAAGCAGGGCACTTGTAATCGGCCCAATTTCATCAAGCTGCTCATAAAGCGTATCGGGTGTGAGGACGTGCAGATTAACAGTGCGGAGAGCCTCACGGTAGAGAGCACGGCTTTCTGCATCGGGCATCACACCAAAGGTGGAAAGCAAAGTTTTGCTCATATTCTCATAAATTACCGCAACCTCGTTACGCTTGTTAAGTGCAAGCAGACATTGCATAAGCATTTGGTAAAAAGGCTCTGCGTATGAATCAATGGCAATAGCATTTTTGCAAAGAGTTACACCGAGTTCAAATAAGCCTTTTTCTTCAAGAAGCGGCACGGTTTGCACGAGTGCTTGCGCATATGTGTTGTAGTAATATGCAGAGATAGGGATGATCCAGGCTTCGGAAGAAAAAGAATTCAAAAAATTACCGCTATAAAGCTCCAAAGCTTCAACATGACTGTCGGTATCTTTTTTGGATAGCAACTTTTCAAATTTCTCATAGTCCGTTATAATTTCAAAATCGGGGTTGATTGTATATCCCTTGTCACGGCTGACAATCAAATCTCTGCCCAAACCGTCATAAACAGTATTTAAAAGGGCACGCAAACGAAAAACCGTAGTTTTGAGGGTGCTCTGCGGATTTGCGTTTTCTTTTTCGTCTGCACGGAGAAGCGTGATAAGCTCATCGGCAGAAATCACTCTGCCACGGTGATAAATCAGGTATGCAAGGGTACACCAAAGCTTGCTTGAACGGCTGTTGTCAGAAGTAATCTGCACGTCTTCATACGACAATGTAAATTTGCCGAGCATTTTTACGTTTAAAGTGATGCTTGCCATGGCGAATACCTCCTTGCTTTTATGTATACTTATCTACTATAATTTTACACTAAAACGCACATAAAGTCAATAAAAATGCCAAACCGCACGGTTTGAGCTAATATTCACTTTTGCAGTTGATTATACTACCTTAACATGATATAATTGAATCAAAGCGTAAACGAGGAGAAAAATATGAAAGACGTTATTTACGATATAATAGTAATCGGTGGCGGACCGGCAGGCTACACTGCGGCGATGTATGCTGTACGTGCAGGACTTGACACGCTGGTTCTTGAAAAGTTTTCTGCAGGCGGACAGATGACACAGACACAGCAGATTGACAATTACCCCGGTTTTGACGAGGGAGTAGACGGATTTACTCTCGGTTTTAAGATGCAGCAGGGAGCAGAACGTTTCGGTGCAAAAACCGTTCAGACCGAGGTGCTTTCTGTTGACCTTTTGCACAAGATTAAAACTATAGTAACTGATAGTGGCGAATATAAGACAAAAGCGGTGATCATTGCGACAGGTGCAGAGCATAAGCATCTCGGTGTTGCCGATGAGGAAAAACTTGTTGGTAGAGGAGTGGGCTACTGTGCGGCTTGCGACGGAATGTTTTACAAGGGCAAAACTGTTGCGGTTGTAGGCGGAGGTAACTCTGCGGCGGCGGATGCCCTTCTGCTTTCAAAAATCTGCACAAAGGTTTATCTTATTCATCGCCGTGATACTATGCGTGCAACAAAGATTTATCATGAGCCGCTTCTTAAGGCAGAGAACGTTGAGTTCAAGTGGAACAGTGAGGTAAAGGAGTTTATCTACGATAAAAAGATAAGCGGAGTGAAGATACAGAATAAAAACGGAGAGTGCGAGGATATCACGCTTGACGGAGTATTTATCAGCATCGGAAGAACTCCTGCAACCGACATTTTTAAAGGGCAGATAGAACTTGATGCGGCTGGGTATATAGTGGCTGACGAAACAACAAAAACCAATGTGTCGGGAGTTTTTGCCGCAGGGGACGTGCGTACAAAAGCACTCAGACAGATTGTTACCGCTGCAGCAGACGGTGCAGTAGCGGCTTACTACGCAGAAGAGTATATTGCGAATATGTAACAAATTATTTTTATGGTAACGGCGGCAGAACCTGCCCCGGAAAGGTTCCGACACTTCCAAACCTTTTTGTAAAAACAAATTGTCTGTAGCCACGGCTACTTATTAAATATTTTACAGTTTTTCTTTGGTTCTTTCTTCTTAAGAAAGAACGCCTTCGTTACTTCGCTAAACAATAATCTGCCGTATACAAATCAAAAAGCAATGCAAAACTGACTTTCAGTTTTGCATGGCTTTTGTTTTAAAATGAAATTATTTTATATCGTCGTTGTCGAACTTGTCGCCGCATTCGGGACAGAACTTGGGAGGTGTTGCGCCTGCCTCGGGCTCCCAGCCGCACTTGTCGCACTTATACTGCGGTGCGCCTGCGGGTTTCTTTGCACCGCAGTTGGAGCAGAATTTACCTTTGTTTTCTGTACCGCATGCACATGTCCAGCCGTCAGCCACAGGCTTCTTTGCACCGCACTCGGGACAGAAATTGCCTGTTGCAACTGCACCGCAAGCACACTTCCAGCCCATTGCAGCATCGGGAGTTGCAGCAGCTTGAGGATTGGGAACTGCTTGTTGCTGCTGTCCCATTGCAAAGAGGTTCTGTGCATTCATGCCGCCTGCATTCATTGCCATGCCCATGCCCATAAAGCCGGTCATTGCACCTGCTTCATTAGCAGCAGCAGTACGCATTGCGTCTACCTGACCGCCAACAATTCTCGCACCTGCGACATTGGGATTGAGCGTCATGGCATTCTCTTCCCACTCGGTAATCTTCTTCTTCTGCTCATCGGGAATAGAAAGGGAATTGATATTGAATGAATAAATGGTAATACCACGCTTTTTGCCCCAAAGGTCGCTGAGTTCTTCTTCAAGAGCATTCTTTACGTCTCTGGAATGACCGGGGATCTCGTAATACTCAACGCCTGTAGCCGCAACTGCGGAGAAAGCAGGCTGAAGTGCATCGAGAAGCTCGGAGCGAACAATGTCTTCCATGTCGCTACGCATATATCTGTCGGATACGTTACCCATTACCTTTGTGTAAAGGAGAAGCGGGTCGGTGATGATATAGGAGAACTCACCGTTGCAACGAATGTCTACGGAAAGTTTGAAGCCGAGTGCTTCATTTACAACTACACGGAAAGGAATAGGGGTTTTAGTACCAAACTTGTTGCCCGAAATCTCCTTTGTGTTGAAGTAGTAGATTCTCTGGTCCTTGCCCGTATCGCCGCCGTAGGTGAAACGCTTGCCTACGGTCTTGAATGTTTCTTTAATGCTTTCGCCGAGGCTACCGCAGAAAATGGAAGGCTCTGTCGAGGTGTCGTATGTAAACTCGCCGGGCTCTGCGCAGAATTCTACGATTTTACCTTGCTCAACAATAACCATTGCCTGACCGTCTGCTACGGCAATACCTGAGCCGTTTGAAATGATGTTGTCTTCGCCCTTGGTATTTGAGGAACGGCCGCTTGTACGCTTTTGCCCCTTTACCATAAGTGTTTCGCTGTCGAGAGCGTCACAATAGAAAAATTCTTTCCACTGGTCGGCAAGTACGCCGCCGAGTGCGCCAAGTCCTGCTTTAATAAGTCCCATATCGGTACCTCACTTTCGTGCTTTTGATTATATTATAGCAGTATTCTTTCGTTTTCTCAATAGAATTTGCATAATTTATCAAAAATGTGTCAGCACTCCGAAAGTTCGTTGTTCTTTTCTTTTACGGTAACTCCGTCAGAAATAGAAACAAAATGCTTGCCTGTAAGTTGCATGAGTCCCGTTTCACGGGAGAACGGGGTGATTGAGTTAAACACACCGCTTTTTACGGTAACGCTTGAATCAAGGTTCAAAAGTCCAAGCTTTGCTCCCATGTATTCTTCAAGGCAAAGTCCTCTTGCAAGGAGTATTCTTGCAACAGTTTTGCCGACATAACGGAAGTGCCATGCTTCATAGATACATCCCGTGATATCGGTTTTATCTGCGGCATAACGCAAAACTATACCGTATTTTTTGCCGTTTTCATGCACCCATTCCCATTCGGGAGTGATATCAAAATAGTGATGCTTTTTCGAACCGTACTGCACCATGTCAAGGTGGTACATATCAACCGCAACACCCCATTGATGCTCAGAGCAGCAGGGAACGGCACAGGAACGCATTACTACACGGAGTGCTTCGTCAAAGCTGTAACCAAACGTGCGACGCAGGCGGCCGAGGTAACCTGTAAACAAGGCGTACTGCCGTGCATATGGACGCATTGCATCGGTTACGGTGGGTACTTTCAGTCCGTCCTTTTCCATATCGTCGAACATTTCGTTAAAGGCTCTTGCCGCCTTGCTTCTCAGCGAGAAGTTAGGATATCTTTTAATAGGCTCAAGGTCGGCTATTTCATAGTCGAGCGGCAGAGTACGGCAAACGCCTACAAGTTCTTCATACTCGTTCTCTATTTCAGCACCGTCAAAATCCGAATACCTGAATTTAAGGTATCCGCCTATTATGTCAAGCTTGTAGCCGTCACGCACGGGGGTGTGACAGTTTTCGCCGATAACGAGGGGCGAGTATCTTGCTATAATGCGGTTGCCTTTTACGTTGCTTGCCGCATCAAAATCCATGTTTTCAAACGTGGTAGCCCCCGACATTCTGTAGTCGGTATTATTTTCAAAGTAAAGGCAGGCACCGTCTTTGCGGTAGTCTGTTCCGCCGTATACGCTTGTAACGGTGATTTTTTCTTTGTGACGCGGCTCCTGATATGCATCGGTAACTTCTCTGAACTGGTCAACGAGATTTGCTTTCAGGACACATTTGCCGCAAAGCACAAGCGTGCCTCCGTTTTCAAGTTGTTCAAATGCTTTAGCATAGCCGTCGATTGGGTAATACGGTGAGGAACCGTCACCGAAACCGCCATCAGCAGCAAAAACAACGTCTTTCTGCGGTGCATAATTGCTGTCGCCTACAATTTCGGTTTTGCCGCATACACTGCATTTGCGTATCATCGCTTCACCGCCGAAAGGATTGGCAAAAGGCTTGCCGAAAGTGTGACCGTCTGTATCACACGTGGTTTTTATATCATCAAAACGTGCAAGCTTTGCAAGATATAAAAGCCCTTTCGGTGCAGTTTCTTCATTATAAACCAGAGAACGCTTTCCACGTACTGCCGAAAGACACACCCTGTCAAAGCGGAAAATATCTCCGCCGTCAACAAAGATATCCATATCGCCAAAAAGTGTGTTTTCCTCCTTGGCACCTCCCATGTGTACAGCTTCAATAACTGCACTGTCATGTAGATTGAGGGTAGCGCTTTTTGCGGTGGCACCGTCGCCCATTGCACCTGCAACAAGATAACGTACATAGGCATCGCCTTTAACGGTAAGAGTCGCATGTCCTGTGTGACTTCGGCTTGCACATCCTCTTGAAAAACCGACAATGCGGCTGAAGGCGCCGCTTGCAACGGTGATGCTTGTATCGCCGCAGTACTCCTCTTTTTCGTTTAAACAGTTGTTTTCGCCGCCAACTACGTAGAGTCCGTTTTGTTCTATCGACATGTCGCAGTTTACTTTAATGCCGTCACCGAATGTAACGGGATTGAAGTCAGCCGCAATTACTCCTGACGAAGCAATGTCAAAGGTTATGTTTTCAAAAACGGTTTCTCCTCCGAGCGTAACGGTTACCGACTCATTAAAGCACAGTGTCTTGCCTGTAACGGTGATAATACCGCTGTGATGGGCAAGCCGTGCCTGTTTTGCAATAACCGTATCGGTAAGGACTACCGTACCGCCGTTTGCTAATTCTTGAAATGCCTTTTCAAATTCGTCGCTGTTTGCGACGTGTATAATTCTGTTTTCCATATTTCTTTGATAAATTATGCGGCGGTATTCCGCCGCATAATTCTTGAATCGTATTAGCTGTTTACGATAAGCTTGATGATATAAAGCACATCAAGTATATCAATCTTGCCGTCAACGTTTGCGTCAGCTGCCTCGGTAACGATTTTAGTGCTGTTATCAATGAGGTACTTGAATACACGGAGTACGTCAACGAGATTTACGGTTTTATCGCCGGTTGCGTCGCCAAGGGTGGGGTTGACAACCTCGCCAACTTCAGCATCAACGTCAACAAGGTTGATAACGTTTGCCTTTTCGCCAACGGTTACGTGTCTTGTACCTGTAAATGTGAGGTTATCGCATCCGCGGGAACCGCCCATTACCTGATAGAAGTCACCCGAGAGAACGGTTACGCTTGAGTTCTGGTCGAAGAGACCGATGGTCTGACCTACGTATTCTTCAAGGCAGTATCCGTCAGTTTCGGCTATTGCCATCGCATGCTCTACGCCTACGTAACGGAAGTGCCATGCTTCATACATGATACCTGTCTGAGCGGTCTTGTTTGCAAGGAAACGGTGGATAAAGCCGTACTTTGCACCGTTGTCGATGATCCACTGCCACTCTGCGGTGTCATGGTAATGCTCGTGTGCCTTGCCCGCACCGTACTGTTCTTCGAGTCTTTCATCGTAGATGTCAAATGCAAGACCGAGCTGGTGTTCGCTGAATCCGGGAGGGTTAGCGGACTTTGCTACAGAGTTGTATGCAGTGTTGAAGTCGTATCCTTTAGCACGGATATTACCAACCGAGTCAGAGAAGATACCGTACTGTGTATGTGCGCTACGGAAGGGCCAGCTGGGATAAGGAACGTAAAGTCCCGCTTCTCTCATGTCATTGAACATAGCAGTGAATGCTGCTGCGGCTTCTTCCTGAAGAGTAACGGTGTGAGTCTTGCCGCTGCCGCTGACATACTGCATATCTGTGAGGTCATCGGGCGCAAAATCCCATGCACGGGGACGTGCAGAGTTTACCATTTCGAGTCTGGGGTCGTCAATTTCAACACCGGTGAAATCGCTGAAGCGGAAGTACTGATATCCGCCTACAACCCAGAGGTTGTAACCGTCAGCATTTGTCCTGTTCATCTTGCAGTTTTCACCGAAAACGAGAGGATTGTATCTGGCTGCGATAAGGTTTGTTGTGGGATTGCCTACGGTGTCGAATACGATGTTGTCAAATGTGGTAGGACCGCTCAAACGGTAGTGCATATTGCCGTCAAAGATAAGCTTTGCACCGTTTTCACGGTAGTCTGCATCTGAGTAAACACTTGTGATAAGTACGTTACCCTTGTGAACGGGTTCCATAAACGAAACGTGGGAAGCACCGAATCTCCATACAAGGTTTACAGGGAGTGTGCATTCGTCTACAAGTACGATAGTGCCGCCGTCACTTCCGAGAGCGTTGAATGCATCCTCAAGGCTTCCGAAAGGATGGAGAGGACTAAGACCGTTGCCAAATCCGCCGTCTGCTACGAATACTACCTTGTCAGCAACCTTTGCGGGAGCCGCTTCAATAAGGCACGTATATTCGCAGATTTCACAGGTGTGAGCGGTAAGCCCGCCGCCAAAGGGATTAGCGTATGCTGCACCAAATGTGTGTGCACCTGCGAGGTCACATGTGGAGAGCACGTTGAAGCGTGCCATTGCTGCCATTGTTGTGATACCCTCTGCAACTGTGCGAGGGTCATAGTGGAGTTCTACTTTTCCGTCGGATGTGAAAATACCAACAGTGTCAAACTCATAAATATCGCCGCCGTTAAGCTCGGTTACGTCGATAACAGTCTTGCCGGTAGTATAGTTTGTTTTTGTGCTGCCGCCTGCGAAAAGGTTTTCAACGATTGCCTTATCACGTACGTTGATAACAGCATCCTTTGATGTAGCATTGTTTTCAACCGCACCGGCGAAAACGTAGCGTACGTATGCATCGCCCTCAACGTTGATTGTAGCTTTACCGGTATGAACTCTTGCGCCGCTATAGCGAGAGAAGCCGATAATGCATCTGATGTGACCGCTGCGAACGGTTATTGATGTGTCATCGGGGTAAACGGAGAGGGTAGCGGTAGAGTTGTTGTGTCCGCCGACGAGATACAAGCCGTTTGCATCATTTGAGGAATAATCGTTGATTATTTCTACACCGTCACCGATGGTGAGGGGATTGAATGCCGCACTGATTACTGCGGTGGTTGCGATATCAACAGTAATGTTTTCGATTACGGTTTCACCGCCGAGCTGCCATCCTATCGAGGTTGCGCATACAAGCTTTGCACCGCTTTCACGGTAGTCTGTGCCGCCGTAAACGGATGTAACGGTAATCTTGCCGGAATGTGCAGGAGCTGTAACTCTTGCCATTGTTACGGCATCAACTACTACGATAGTGCCGCCGTCGCCGAGCAATGTGTTGTACGCCTTTTCAAGGGATGAAACAGGGGATGCGGGGGTAAGACCGCTTCCGTCTTTTGCACCAACGTAAACAACGTCACCTGCATAAGTTTTTGTGCTTGCGAGAACTGCCTTTGCAGTGCCGTTTGTTTCTGTAACGGTGTATTCATATACGGTATATGAAGTATCCTTTACGGTAATAGCAAGCGTAAAGTTTTCAAGGCTTTCGGTATATTCAACTGTTAAGCCGTTTGCAGTAGATGTTACCTCTGCCTGAAGTGCCGCACCGTCCGCAGTAACGGAAACGATCTTGTCCGTATCAATGCTTTCGGTAACGGTAACGCTATCCTTGGGGATGTAGATGTTAACAACGTCAAAGTACGTTTCAAGCGAAGCGGGGAGAGAAATGCTTTCGCCGTAAACGTTGATAGTCTTTGTTCCTGCGTGGATGGATGCGTCATATCTTGCAAATTTTGAAATGCTTGCGTTGTCACGTACGGTAACCGTAACGTCGCCGTTCATGTTGCCTGCATTACCGCTGAGTGCAAGACCGTTTGTGTGGAGTTTTGCGTTTTCACAGATTTCAAAGTTAACAGTACCGCCTGACGCACCGGTTGTAACTGCACCGAGGTATGTTTCAAAAACGGTAGCGTCGCCGCCGATTTTCAGGTTAACCGTGCCGTAGTGAGCCTTGTTGGCAGTGCCGCGGCTGAATGCGGTTACCTGATAATAGTCGCCGCTTAAAATTTCGATGTTGCATACTTCACCTGCGGCAAGACCGTTGCCGTTTGCATCGTTGTTGGAGCCGCCGATGATATACATTCTGGAGTTTGCAACGGTGTAGTTGTGGATGATTTCAACACCGTAGCCGAGCTTCAGGTCATGAAAGTTTGCGGCAATTACCGCACCGCTGTTTGCACTCTGGTCGATTTCGATGTTCAGGTTGTCAATTACGGTGTCACCGCCAAGCACGATTCGTGCAGATGCAGTATAGCGGAGAGCAGCGTTGTTGGTCGTGCGGTAGTCAACGCCGCCGTAAACGCTTGTGATTGTTACCTTAGCACCGTGAGCGGGCAGGGTGGTAAGAGCGCTTACAGGATAGTCACTCATAAGCACGATAGTGCAATCCTTGGTTGCATCGAGAAGTGCATATGCGCCTGCAAGAGTGCCTGCGGGTGTTTCGGGAGAATCACCGCTACCGCTTGCACCGTATGATACGTATGCTACTGTGGGTGCTATAACGTTTCTTGATGTAACGGAAACGCTGCCCGTGTTTTTGCTTTCATCGTACACAATGGGAGAAGTAACAGTGCCGATGCTTGCATATTCTTCAAGAACAACCGTTGAGGGAATAGAGGCAGTAACAGTACCTGTGAGGTAGTTTTGGCCCACTATGCCGACAATGCTTGTTCCACTTACACGGACATTGTTGCCAACGTATGCTGTGAGATTACCGCTGTATGTGCCAATGGGAGCTATGCCGTCGCTACGGCGGTTACCTAATGCAAAGTTTGTGAATGTGCCGGTTGCCGAGATGTTGATATTGCAGTCCTTGTTGTCCGATGCGGATGCAACGGTATCATGAGCCACGTTGGTAGCACCCTCACGGTAAATGTTGTGGCCTGCAAAGAATGACCAGTTGCCGCTGAGCGCAACGGTGTCGGTCATTTCGATATCGTTGTAACAACCGTAGATTTCGGTTGTGGCGGTTGTAGCGAGTGTGATGTTGTCAAATTTAACGTCACAGCCGATCTTGAACGATACAGAGCCGTTTTCAAGAATTGCACCGTCACCCTCGCCAACAATAGTGAGCTTTGAGGGACCAACGGGGATGAACAAGCTTGAGCTGAATGGAACTTTTCCAACGATGTGAACGGTGGATTCCTCATTCAAGGGGAGCTTTGCAAAGGCAAATTCGATATGTGATATGGGGTCGTCCTTTGTGCCGCTGCCAAAAGCATTTCCACTTGCACTTATATAAACGTCGTTGCTCTTGTAAGCTGTTGTGGTAGCAGGAGCATTTTCAAACATTACGCCATAGAGAACGTCAGCCATCTTGCTGAAGCCTGCTTTTGAGGGATGCAGAATATCAGAGGAAAGAAGAGTGCCGTTCTTTGCTGCGTCAAGTGTAAGACCGTAGAGGTCAACAAATATGTATTTGTCAGCGTTTACACTTTCAAATTCTTTTGCAATTTTTTCCTGAGTGGGACGGATAACCGATGTAGCACGGATAGAACCGAGCTTTGAAGCGTTCCAGAAAATTGCATTTGTGATAAATACCTTTTCTGTTTCGGGAAGTGCTCCAACGGTTTCGATAAGGGAGCGGTAGTTTGTTTCAAATTCGATTTGTGCACCGGTGGTGCCGCCTGCCGCATTGTCATTTACACCGATAGCGATTACGATGTAATCGGCATCGGTTTCTTCAAGCAGCATCTTGTATGCAAGATAATTGGGATAGTAATATGCAGTTGCTCTTAAAAGACCTGCAGAAGAAATACCGTAGTTTGAAACTACAACATCCTTTGAGTCGCTTTCAGCAAGAGAAGCTATGAGAGCAGGATATGAGCCGGTAAGTCTGTCTACACCTTCTGCCGCAACAGTATAGCCCTCGGTGATGGAGTCACCGACAAATGCAATACGGACAGGTTCTTTGTCGTTTTGTGCAGCACCGTTAACGGTATCGAAGAGTTTTGTGGTAAACGTATATGTGTCAGGGTATGTAATGGTTGCAACCTTTGAGGAAGATGCATAAGCCTTTACCTGAGTTGCATCAAATACGGTGCCGCTTGCGAAATTACCGCCTGTAACGGAAACAGTGTAGTTACCGCGCATAACCTGTGTGTATGCAGGCTGTACTTCGTATGCACCGATAGTGCCGCCGTTGAATGTACCGCCGCTTATTGAAAGGGTAATATCGCCGTCAATTGCGTAATACTTGCGGTCGGAAGCAACTGTACCTGAAATTTTAACACCCTGTGCGATAACAGAATTCATACCGCCCTGAACGTATACGGGACAGTTGAATGTACCGCCGGTTATGCTGATACTTGCATTGTCTGCAAGGATAGACATACCCGAAACGCTGAACGAGGTATTGAATGTACCGCCGTTTACCGTAAGAGTTACGGGTGCAGCTATTGAACCTACTGTATCATTGTATTCCGAGCGATAGTTGCCAAGAGCAAACTTGTTGAACGTACCGCCGTTTACAGTAACCGAATATGCCTTTTCGGTGATTGCCAGAGCATTGTTTGTAATGTTTGTGGCATCAACACCGCCAAAGAAATCAAGTGTACCGGTTACCGCAAAGTTTTCGGTAAATACAACGTCATTAAAACCGCCGAAGATTGCGGCATTGGAAGCCGAAACGGGGAGGTCAAAGGTAACGGTTCCGTCATTTTCGTTGTTGCTGAAGCTGATGTTGCCGTTGAGTTTTAAAACAGCATCGTTTTTCGCATTGAATGTAACGCTGCCGTTAAGGTCTGCGAAAGTTGTGTCTGTGTTAAGCGTGGTATCGGAAACAAGAGTAATTGTGCCGCCTGTTTCTTTGAGTGAAGCATAAGCGGATGCAAGAGAACCTATGGGCGAGCTTTCACTTGTTCCGTCACCTGTTCCGCCGTCTGCAACAAAAACTGCGTCTGAAACCACAGGGGGCTGGGGCTCTTCTTCAAATGCATTTACAGTGTTGAAGTATTTTTCAAGATTTGTGGGAACGGTGTAGGAATCGCCGTAAAGGTTGATGGTTTTTGTACCGTTCGGGAAGAGAGAATCCGCATAGCGGTCAATATTGGAGATGGTTGCGTTGTCTTTTACATTGACGGTAACGCTGCCGTTCATCGAGCTTGCATTACCGCTGGGATAAAACCATGTTGCTTTTGCGTTCTCTTTGAGGGTGACTTCACAAGAACCGCCCTTTGCACCTGTGGTTACTGCACCGAGGAAGCAAAGACGCGCCGAAACATTACCGCCAAGAGTCATATAAACGGTACCGTTGTGCGACACATTTGCAACAGAACGGCTGAATGCGACTACCTGTTCATATGCACCGCTGTAAATTTCGATGGTACAGCTTTCACCTGCACCGAGGATGTTGCCGGTTGCATCGTTGTTGGGGCCGCCGATGACATACATCTTAACACCCGAAACAGCGTAGTTGTAGCTGATATCGACGTTGTAACCTATAGTGAGGTCGTTGAAGTCGGCAGCGAGTACCGCACCGCCGTTTGCACCGCTGTCAATTTCAATGTCGAAATAGTCGATAACGGTCGGACCGCCGAGTACAAGACGAGCGGATGCAGTATAGCGGAGAGCCGCATCGTTTGTTGCACGGTAGTCAACGCCACCGTATACGCTTGTTAGCGTAACTGTGCCTGTGTGGTCGGGCAGATTTACTGCCGAGCCGATGGTAAGGTCACTTGTAAGCACGACAGTACCGCCGTCGCCTACTGCGGCAAATGCGTTTGCAAGTGAACCAAGCGGTGACTGGGCACTTGAGCCGTCACCTATACCGCCTGCGGCTACAAAAGCCACGTTTTCGGTAGCTCCTGCCGAGAGTGCAAAAAGAACTATGCACAACAAAGCAGAAACAAAAACAAATAGTTTTTTCATAGTTTACCTCCTATGTATTTTTGTACACTTAAATTTTAGCATACATATATAATTAATGTATGGTAATATTTTTTGCAAAAAAATCATGCGAATTTAACGAAAATATTTGCTTTTGTTATGGTATTTTGGTAATATATTATAAATGTTGTAAACAGAGGTGAATTTATGGCACTGTTTGTTTTGTGCGATGCCGCATACCGTCACGGTGTCTGGTGTGACACTAAGCTTCGCGGAATTGCGGACGAGGCTTCTCGCAGACGTATCCGTACAAAGGTTTTTACAAGCATTTCGGAGGCAAGAGCCGCAGTTGAAAAGTGCGGTGAAGAAGCATCTGTTATTCTTCTATACGATAATATGTCATGGCTTTATGAAGCGATAAACGGACTTTTGGATACAAACGTTCATTTCATACTTTCTGCTAACCATATTGTGCAGCCGTTGCCAGTTACGTACAGTCTTGTCGGCACCGATGCGGACGGTTCGATGAAAAATACCGTTGACTATCTTCGTATGTGCAAAAAGGAAAGAATTGCACTTGTAGGCGTGAACCGTAACTCCTGTAATGACACAGGTCGAGAAAAGATGTTCTGTAAATACGTTAATGACGGTCACGATAGCATTTTTTATATCAATGAGAGCATGCTTGATTCATTTGATGAATTTATAAGTGTACATGAACAGTTCGATGCCGTTATATGCACAAACGACCTTGTTGCAATATGCCTTATAGAGTATTTGAAGTCCCACAAAATCGAAAGCAATAAGCTTTTTGTTATAAGCCATACCGATACCGTTATGGCAAGACTTTACGGAGAGGGAATAACCTCGGTTACAACTAACTTTTACGATTGCGGCAGATTGCTTGTTGAAACGTATTTCAACCGTATAAAGTATGGGCTTGTGGCGTCTGAAAACCTGTTGCCGACCACGCTGAAGATAAGGGGAAGCACCGCAAATATGGCATATGACGCCAACTGTGGCAGCCCGAAGCCCTTTATTCCGCTTCTGCAGGGAGAGGAGAAGCCTATCCTCGTACAAACCGGCGACATTGGCAGGCTCGAACGTATGCTTGCAACAAGCGACCTTGTAAATCTGAAGCTTATTTATTGCCTTATATGCGGCTATAATTACGAAAAAATGAGTGAATATTGCTTTATTTCTCCGGAAACCGCAAGGTATAGGGTGAGAAAGATAAAAAACGCTCTTGCAATGCCTAAAAAAGGCAATGCCGCCGAGCTTATCCGTGGCTATATTAAAAAGGAAAGCCTTTTGTCGGTAATAAATGAAAACGAAGAAAAAAACAAGAATATCTTTATTTAAGAATAAAGTCCTCGTTCCGAGGACTTTATTCTGTTTTTTCAGCATTTTCTATATGTGAAAATGCTTGGTAAAGTGCAAAAAAATGTTGACTTTATGTCGAAAAAGGTATATATTATAAACTGAAATAATTTGTGCATTTTGCAGTAAAAATTATGTAAAACTTTGTGAAACATTAAACAAAGTTTTTAAAAAGAAAGGTGGCTGAAATATGGCTTTTAACCTCCGCAGTATCCATGTTCCGCACAGAAAGAATACCGCAGAAATAGCGGCTGTCAGAATGGATGCTCCAAAATCAGTGACATTGCCGACCTCTATGCACATCGGTGCTCCCGCAACACCGATTGTCAAGGTTGGTGACCATGTAAATATAGGTACTCTTATCGCCGAGCAGAATGGATATGTGTCCTCACCCGTTTATGCAACCGTTTCGGGAACTGTAAAAAAGATTGAACCGTTAGGCGTTGCAAACGGCTCTGCCGCACCTGCAATCACCATTGAATCCGACGGAGAAATGACTCTTGACGAGTCTTGCACACCTCCCGCCGTTACCGACCGTGACAGCTTTATCGAGGCGGTAAAAAAGAGCGGTATAGTAGGACTTGGCGGCGCAGGCTTTCCTACCTATGTAAAGCTTAACGTAGAAAGCGAGCGTATTGAGGAGCTTATCATCAATGCCGCCGAATGTGAGCCTTACATCACAAGCGATACACGTGCTATGCTTGAATACAGCGACGATATCGAATGTGCAATAGAGGCATTTGAAAAGTATTTGGGCGTTAAAAAGATAATTTTCGGTATTGAGAACAACAAAAAAGAAGCAATTTCCAAAATGCAGGAAATTGCCGCAAAGCATAGCGGTGTCAGCGTAAAGGTGCTTCCTGCAAGGTACCCTCAGGGCGGCGAAAAGGTGATGATTTATCACGTTACAAGAAAGGTTGTCCCCGGCGGCAAGCTTCCCATTGACGTTGGATGTATCGTTATTAACTGTTCCACCGTTGCGGCAATCGGTAAGTATTTAAAGACGGGCATACCGCTTGTTGAGCGACTTATCACCGTTGACGGCAGTGCAATAAACAAGCCCTGCAACGTTATTGCTCCTATCGGCACTTCTATCGAAGAGGTGTTTGAGTTTGCAGGCGGACTCAAGTGTAAGCCCGGCAAGGTTCTTTACGGCGGTCCCATGATGGGTGTTACAGTTCCGTCACTGTCACTTCCTGTACTCAAAAACACAAACGCACTTCTTGCGTTTAACGAAAAGGACTCTGCACCGAGAAAGGTCACAAACTGCATCCGTTGCGGCAGTTGTACAAACCGCTGTCCTTTCGGACTTGACCCGATGGCTATTGCAGAAGCATACCGACTTGGCGAAGAAGAAACCTTGAAGAAACTTCGTGTAGACCTTTGTATGGAGTGCGGCTGCTGTGCATTCTGTTGCCCTGCAAACCGCCCCATTATCCAGACACATAAGCTTGCGAAGGCAGCGCTCAAAGCCGCTAAAGCAAGAGAGGAGGCAAAGCATAATGGATAATTTGTTGCATCTTTCCGCCTCGCCGCATATTCATAGCACTCACTCTACAAGACGTGTTATGATGGAGGTTGCACTCTCACTGCTTCCTGCGGCGATAGCCGGTGTTATCATTTTCGGACTTCGTGCACTTGCGGTTATCGCAATCTGCATCGGCACGTGCGTTTTTTCGGAGTTTGTTTTCAATGCAATAATCAAAAAAGAGCAGAGCATTGACGATTTCAGTGCGGTTGTAACCGGACTTTTGCTTGCTCTTAATCTTCCTGCAAACATTCCGTTCTGGCAGGCTGTTGTTGGCTCGGTTTTTGCAATAGTGGTTGTAAAATGCTGCTTTGGCGGTATCGGTAAAAATATCGTAAACCCTGCAATTACAGGCCGTGTGTTCATGCTTGTTGCTTTCGGTGAAATGGCAAAGGGCGCATTCCCTACGGTTGATACCGTTTCAAGTGCGACTCCTCTTGCTACTCTGGCAGAAAGCGGTGCACACCCTGACTTTATGACTCTTTTCTTCGGCAACTACGGCGGTGCGATCGGTGAAACCTGTACACTCGCACTCATTATCGGCGGTGTGTACCTCATGATCCGCCATATCATCACATGGCATCTCCCCGTAGCGTTTATCGGCACGGTTTTCCTCTTTACGTTTGTGCTTGTTGACTTCAATGCGGCAACTGCACTTGCTTACACCCTTTCGGGCGGTCTTTTCATCGGTGCGATTTTCATGGCTACCGACTACGTAACGTCTCCTGCAACGTGGAGCGGTCAGATCCTTTTCGGCTTCCTCGCAGGTATTATCACCGTTATGATCCGTATGTTCGGCAATTATCCCGAGGGCGTGTCATTTGCAATCTTACTTATGAACATTCTTACTCCGTATATTGATATATGGACATCACGCAAGATAATCGGAGGTGACAAGTAATGAAATACATAAAGTGTATACTTTCACTCACCCTTATCTGTGCGGCAATAGCGGTTATGCTTGCAGCGGTAAACAGCATTACTGCTCCTGTTATAGCCGCAAATGAAGCAAAGGCTGCAAACGAGGCTTTGCTTGTTGTAATGCCGGACGGCGAAGACTTTACTTCTGTTGACCTTTCCGCATATACGCTTCCCGCAAGCGTTACCGAGGCTTATACCGAGAAAAACGGCGGCACGGTTGTAAAGCTCTCTGTTGTGGGCTTCAATCCCGGCATGAGTATTATGGTAGGTATTGACGCAAACGGAAGCGTAACCGGTGCAACCTGTCTTTCCAGCGGAGAAACACTCGGCTATGAAAAGACCTACGGTGATAGCGTAGTAGGCTCGACAATCGACACTATCGGTGCAGTTGACACTGTTGCAGGTGCAACAAAGACTACCGAAGCATACAAGAATGCGGTAAAGGATGCTCTTAATACTGCGCTTGCACTCGGCGGTGCAGAGGTGGATCTACGTACCGAGGAGGAGATTTTAGCAGATAATCTGGGGGCTGCCCTCCCTGCGGCTGACGGCTTTACTTCTGTATTTATGCTTGATGTAATCGAGGGAGTTGACACTGTATATTCTGCGAATAATGAAGCAGGATACGTTGTTTGCATCGGCGAAAGCTTTATTGGTGTTGATGCTGACGGCAAGGTTATAAGCGCAGGTGCTTCCACTGAGGAAAAAGCGGCAGCTACAGGTGCCGTTGCAACCATCCGCTCATGGGAGCTTACCGATATTGACGTTTCTGCATATGCCGACATGCCCACGGCAATTACTGCGGCTTACAAAACTTCAAGCGGCAACTATGTGTTTGACGTAAAAGCTGCCGGCTACGGTATCAACGGTGGTAACAAATATCATCCGGCATCCGGCGAGTACATTTACATTAAGGTAAGCGTAACTGCAGATGGTAAAATCGTTGCCTGCGAAACTGTTTCGCAAAAGGAAAGCGACGGTTTTGGCGATGCATGTGCTGCTCCCGAATACTACTCGCAGTATAACGGCAAGACCGCAGAAACATATACCGAGGTTGACTCGATAAGCGGTGCAACTATTACATCGGATGGATACATGAAAGCAATTTCACGTGTCTTTGAAGCAGTTACAATTCTTAACGGAGGTGCAAATTAATGAAGCAGAATAATCTTTCGGTGCTTTTTAAAGGCATTCTCCGTGAGAACCCTGTTTTTGTTCTCATTCTCGGCACCTGTCCCACTCTTGCGACTACCACTTCTGTAATAAGTGCAATCGCAATGGGCTTTGCAACCATGGCGGTTCTCATTTGTTCAAACGTATTCATTTCGCTTCTCCGCAAGCTTATTCCCGATGAAGTACGTATTCCTTGTTACATCGTTGTAATTGCAGGCTTTGTAACAATGGTTGAGATGTTTATGCATGCGTTTCTGCCCGACCTTTATGAAATGCTCGGCGTTTACCTTGCACTTATCACCGTTAACTGTATAATCTTAGGCAGAGCAGAGATGTTTGCAGGTAAGAACACAGTTGGCAAGTCGGCACTTGACGGTATCGGTATGGGTATCGGATTTGTGCTTGCACTCCTCTCTATCGCAACTGTCCGCGAGGTGCTCGGTGCAGGCTCGTTTGCAGGTATCCCGATTCCCGTTTTGTCAACTCACCCCATTGCAATTATGACAAAAGCACCCGGCGGTCTGCTTGTTTACGGCATTATGATTGCCGTTGTAAATAAGCTTACCCACGGTAAAATTATTAAAAAGAAAGAATTTTCATGTGCAGGCTGTCCCACCGCATCTGTATGTCACGGCGGTTGTGCACAGGCAAAGGAGGATAAATAATGGATACTTTCAAGTCACTTATTATCATCCTCATGGGCTCGGTACTTGTTAATAACTACGTACTCAGCCGCTTCCTTGGAATCTGTCCCTTCCTTGGCGTTTCCAAAAAACTTGACCAGGCAACCGGTATGGGTATTGCGGTAACCTTTGTTATGCTTATGGCTACTGCCGTTACATATCCTATCCAGAAATTTGTACTTGATGCAAACGGGCTCGGATATCTCCAGACGATAGTATTTATCCTCGTTATCGCTTCGCTTGTACAGTTCGTAGAAATCCTTCTCAAGAAGTTTATTCCGTCACTCCACAAGAGCCTCGGTGTATATCTGCCGCTTATCACAACCAACTGTGCGGTTCTCGGTGTAACCATCAACAATATCAATGACGGCTATACCTTCCTTGAATCCATGGTTTCTTCTCTCGGTTGCGGTCTTGGCTTCTTGCTTGCGATGGTAATGTTCTCGGGTATCCGCAGATACATTGACGAAAGTGCGGTTCCCGAAAGCCTTAAAGGACTTCCCGTAACACTTATCGCGGCATCGTTCGTTTCTCTTGCATTCTTCGGTTTTGCCGGAATTATTGAGAATCTGTTTGCATAAAGGAGGGCATGAAATGATTATTGATATTTTGACAGCACTCCTTGTCGTTGCGGTGATTGGGCTTATCGCTGCTATTGTACTGGTGCTTGCTTCCCGCTTTTTTGCGGTTAAGGTTGACGAGCGTGAAAGTAAAATCCGTGCATGTCTGCCGGGTGCAAACTGCGGTGCTTGCGGCTTTGCAGGCTGTGATTCCTATGCAAAGGCGCTTGTAAATGACGGCGTAAAAACAAATCTCTGTATTCCCGGTGCTCAAGGCGTTGTTGAGCAGATATCGGAAATCTTAGGCGTTGCAGTCGTTGAGGGCGAACTCAAGGAAAAGAGCGTTGCAGTTGTGCATTGTAACGGCACGTGTGACGCCGCACCTAAAAAGGCTATATATGACGGTATCAAATCATGCTTTGCGGCAACCGTGCTTTACGGCGGTGCAAATGCGTGCAACTACGGCTGTATCGGCTGCGGTGATTGTGCCGACGTCTGCTTCTCCGATGCTATCTGTATAGTTGACGGTGTTGCACGTGTTGACTCAAGACTTTGTATAGGTTGCGGCAAATGTGCTAAAACTTGTCCTAAGGGAGTTATTACGCTCGTTCCCGTTACTTCTAAGCAGGTTGTGCTTTGCAACAATCCCGAAAAGGGTGCAGTTGCAAGGAAGAATTGCAAAAATGCTTGTATCGCTTGCAAAAAGTGCGAACTTAATTGCCCCGAAAAGGCAATTACCGTTACAAATAACCTTGCAAAAATCGACTATGATAAATGTACTGCATGCGGCACTTGCGTAGAAAACTGCCCCGTACATTGTATTACTAACGTTAATTTTGAGGCATAATATGTCAAAAAAAAGAAACGATATTGTTCTTGTGGTTGTCCTGTTACTTCTATCGGTAGCAGGACTTCTGCTATACAAATCAATTCAACCGTCAGGTGACTTTGCCGTTGTGCTGATTGACGGTAAAGAGGTCGCACGTTTTCAGCTTTCACAGGATACGGAGTATCTTATAGAAACTGCGGGCGGTACAAATACACTTGTAATAAGCAACGGTAAAGCCGATGTAAAAAGTGCATCCTGCCCCGACGGAATCTGTGTTGACCATGCACCGATATCAAAGGTTGGCGAAACAATAGTTTGTCTTCCTAACGGTGTAGTGATTGCGATAAGGACGGATAAAGCCGTAACGGGCGGTATTGATATGGTGGCATGATGAATAAAAAGGTAAAAAGAATAACGTACGCAGGGGTACTCGCTACTGCAGCAATTATACTTTCGTATGTAGAAATGCTGCTTCCGCCTATATATTCCGCAGTTCCGGGTATAAAGGTGGGACTGCCGAACATAGTTATAATTCTGGCACTGTATACTTTAGGCGTAAAAAGTGCGGCAGCGGTTTCTTTTATAAGGCTGACTGTTTCGGCATTACTTTTTAATCCGTCAACCTTTATATATAGCCTTGCGGGAGCGGGTTTAAGTCTTCTTGCAATGGCTTTGATGAAAAAGAGCAATGCCTTTTCAACGGTTGGTATCAGCGTTGTCGGCGGAGTAATGCACAATCTCGGTCAGATCTTGGTTGCAATTTGTCTGCTTGAAACCGTAGAAATAGGATATTATATGTTTATACTTGCAATCAGCGGAACTCTCGCAGGCGTTTTTATCGGGCTTGCTTCGTTTTTTATAATAAAAAGATTGTCAAAGTATTGACAAACGTTATATCATATGTAATAATAAGGTGAAAATTTCATTGAGGAGAAAACTTATGAAAAAGATTATTAGCATGATCCTTGTAGTGCTTATGGCACTTTGCGCATTTACCGCTTGCGGTGATGTTGCTGAAACAACCGGCAGTGTTGTTACAACCGACAGTGTTTCCGGTGGAGAAGAAGCTACCGTTGTTAACTTCGGTATGGGTGTTTACACCACTTACGGCGAAGTAACAAATGCTGACGGCGAAAGCAACGGTAAGGGTGAGGTTACCGCAACTGTTGCGGCAGTTCTCATTGACGAAAACGGCAAGATTCTTAAGTGCGATATCGACTGTGCAGACATTTCTGTAGGATATACTTCTGCAGGTGTTGCTACTGTAGCAGACGAGTTCAAGACCAAGGCTGAGCTTGGCACCGCTTACGGTATGGCTGCATACGGTAATGACCTCAACGGTGACGGCAAGGTTCTTGAATGGAACGAGCAGATCGACATTTTTGAAAACGCAATCGTTGGTAAGACGCTTGATGAAGCTAAGGCTCTTGTAGTTAACGGCTATCAGGCAGTAGAGGACGTTCAGACCGCAGGTTGCACCATGGGTGTTGGTGACTACATCAAGGCTGTTGAAAAGGCAGTTCTTAATGCAGCTGCTTGTGAAGCTTCTGCAACCGATTCCGTTAAGGTTTCCGTTGCAACTGCAGTAGATGCAAAGGATGCAACTGCTGAAGCAAACGGTACAATCGAGCTTGAAATCAACGCAGCAGGTGTTGCTGTGGCTGACGGCAAGGTTACCGCATGTGAAGTTGACGTTGCTGCTGTAAGCTTTGCATTTGACGCAAACGGTGCTTCTGCTACCGATACTTCTGCTGAAATCGTAACAAAGCTTGAAAAGGGCGATGCTTACGGTATGGCAGCATACGGCAATGACCTGAACGGCGACGGCAAGGTTCTTGAGTGGTATGCTCAGGCAGATGCTTTCAATGCTGCATGCCTCGGTAAGACCGCTGATGAAATTGCGGCTCTCGTAGTTAACGGATATCAGGCTGTTGAAGAAATCCAGACCGCAGGCTGCACTATGGGTGTTGCCGACATCGCAGCGGCAATCGTTAAGGCTGCAAAATAAACTAAAAAGGGATGCGTTCAGCATCCCTTTTCTAAAAAGAAAATGAAAAGATTTTTAGTTTTTATTGCCTTGCTTTTCCTCTTTTCATCGTGCAGTGCAGATGTGGAAGGTGAGAAACAAAAGTTTACGGCATACTATTTTGACTATTTTGATACTGCAACAACGATAGTCGGATATGCGGAAAGCAAAGAAAAATTTGATGCGGTTTGTACCGACGTATGTGAGCAACTTTACGAGTATCACCGTCTTTATAACATCTATAACAGTTACGATGGCATCACAAATCTGCATACCGTAAACCGTGCAAGCGGTGCCATTGAAGTTGACGAAAGAATAATAGACATGCTCCTTTTTGCAAAGGAAACCTATTATGCAACCGACAGTAAAACCAACGTCGCAATGGGCAGAGTGCTTTCGCTGTGGCATGATGAGCGTACTCACGGTGAAAAACACCCTGAAAGTGCAAAGCTTCCCGATATGGATAAGCTTAAAGAGGCCTCGCTTCATACAGATATTGAAAAGCTTGTAATTGACGAAGAAAACAACACCGTTACGTTGCTTGACGGTATACAGCTTGATGTGGGTGCGGTTGCTAAAGGTTATGCGGTTGAGATGGTTGCAAAGGCTCTCGAAAAAGAGGGAATAAGCGGATATCTTCTTAACGTTGGCGGAAACGTCCGTGCAGTCGGTCCCCGCCCCGACGGTACAAAGTGGTCGGTGGGTATCGAAAACCCTGATAAAACCGGAGAGGACGATGCATTTCTTGCAATAGTCGGTGCCGATAATGAGGCTATTGTTACAAGCGGCTCATATCAGCGCTATTATTATGTTGACGGCAAGGCATACCACCATATAATTGACCCCGACACGCTTATGCCCGGAGAGAATTTCCGTTCGGTTACTGTGCTTGCACAAGGCTCCGATATCGGTGATGCACTTTCCACCGCATTGTTTTGTCTTAGCTTTGAAGAGGGAAAGGCTTTGATTGAATCATTGCCCGACACCGAGGCTATGTGGGTACTGCCAAGCGGCGAAATAAGGTATTCCGAGGGCTTCGAGGGTTATTTGAAATAGTAAAAAGCAAGCAAATGCCAAAGCATTTGCTTGCTTTTTGTATAATTCTATCGTATAATGAAACCAACATGATTTACGAAAGGGATTTTCAAATGGCTATTTCTACGCATGAACTTGAAAACAGAATAGACAAAGCAAAAACGTGGGACGAAATGCAGGCTGTTTTGCAGGAAATCCCGAAAGATATATTCAATACAAGGGTATTTGAACTGTGCGAAAAATACGGTAAAACGCTTTCGCAGGTGCAAACCGAGTCAGGAATTGCAAAATCTACGTTTTATGCGATTGTAAACGGGACACGCCGCCCGACAAGAAATCACATAATTATAATGGTGTTTACGCTCGGTGCAACCTATGAAGAGCTGAACGAGTTGCTTAAACTCGCAAGACATAAGGAGCTATACGCAAAAGACAAGACAGATGCCATTATAATGTTCGGTTTGAAAAACAAAAAGAAACTCGAAGAAATTGTCGAGCTGCTTGAGAGTGAGGGTATAAGCGACCACAACTTGCTTTGATTTTGGAAAATGGATAATAATATAAAGTTTGAGTTCTTTATGTCCCAACTTAAGCATATTGAGGACGTGAAAGAAACCGACAAAACAAAAATAAGTATTGTTTTTTATGAGCTTAAAAAGGCCTCCTGCATTTTAAGAATCTGCAAGAAGCGTGATTTGACTGCCGTTTGCATGGCTTTGCAAAAAATCCGGAATCCAAATACCGTTGTTGTCTATGATTATGTTTACGCAAACGGGGACACATATATTCTTGAAGAAAACGTATGCGGAAAAACGGTTGAAGAAATCATGGAAAAGAGTACTTTTTCGGAGAAAGAAACGGCGAGGATTATTATAGGGGTATGCAATGCGTTGAAAGAGGTTCATGCAATGCAGCCGCCAATAGTACATAATGATATCAACCCGTCGAACATTATGATTGAAGAGGACGGAAACGTAAAGCTTTTCGACTTCGATATTTCAAGGACGTATAAAAAAGGAAACAGACAGAATACAGTTTTGTTCGGCACGGAGGAATATGCCTCTCCCGAGCATTTCGGTTACGGTCAGTCTGAGCCGAGGACGGATATATACTGCCTTGGCGTTACGATGCATAAAATGCTGAGCGGCAAGAGTCTTTCGGCAGAGCACAAAATGGTTTATAGCGGAAAACTCAAAAATATTATAAAAAAGTGCCTTGAGTTTGACCCGAAGGACAGATACGCAAACGTAGACGCATTGAAGAAAGCCTTGGAAGAGCACGTACACGGTGGTGCCTTTTTCCGCAAAGCGATTGCGTTGGTGTTGCTTGCAGCAGCACTTGTGTCCGGTGCTTTTTTAGCAAGCCGTTTTGTAAGGACAAATGCAGAGGAAGAGCCGTATGAAAGCGATGTTGCAGAAGCGGCTATAACCACAACTGCCAACGAATATGTTCTCTCGACAACCACCGAAGATGAACCGGTTATCCCCGTTGAAACAACCGCTGCAGAAACAACCGCAGTGGAAACAACCGCAGTGGAAACAACGGCAACGGAAACAACAGCTGCAGAAACAAC
Organism: Eubacteriales bacterium; assembly: GCA_045538895.1. Lineage (GTDB taxonomy): Bacteria > Bacillota > Clostridia > Oscillospirales > CAG-272 > UMGS902. Next base: position 10,030 of record JAZQEH010000028.1, on the reverse strand, counting down.
TACTGCGGAAACAACCGCAGTGGAAACAACCGCAGCGGAAACAACCGAACCCGTTGAAACAACCGTGCCTGTCGAAACCACAACCTATGTTTCGGACGAGCCGAAGCCTTTTGCCGGAGGTGCGACAAAGGATACAGCGACACAGATGCAGACAAATACTACGTATAATGTAAGTAAAGAGCCTATCGGCGAGCGTGTAACCTTTGAAGAATGGTATTCGTTTTCGACGGTGGAGGACAAAAGAATTGTAGTGCTTGATTTTTCTTTTGAAGATTACGCACATATGACCACTTCCAAACGTGTAACCGTATATAATTCAAAGTATGACGTTGTTGCCGATAAGCAGTCAATAACAGAGGAACTTTCATTATCTTTTGTATCCGAAAGTGAAGAAAACTATTGGATAAAGTTTTGGGGTAATGCCCCTGCACCGTACAGTTTTTCTGTAGAGGAGCGTCAGTTGGACAGCGGTATTTCACGTGAAGATGCAGTTTCTCTTGAGCTTGGCACCGAGTACATAAAAACTATCGAAACGGACGGCATAAACGAGTGGTTCAAGGTTATGACGACAGAGAACGACTCAATTTACCGCTTTTACGTTGATTCGCAGATAAATGAAAATCCCGTGAATGGCAGAACTGCACTTGCTTTATATAATGCCAACGGTATTAAAATAAAGAATTTTTCCGTAGAGTATACTAAAGACGGCTTTATAGACGTTTGTCTTGACAAGGGACAGGAAATCTTTATCAAGATTTCCGTAGAGAATACGACAAGTGCCAAAGGCGACTATCTGCTTTCTGTTACAGAGCATATCTGTGATGCCGGTTGGAATAAGGAAAATGCGGTATTGCTTGACCTCTCCACACCGCATAGCGGAGTTCTTGATACTACCGTAAGTGATTGGTATGCTTACACATTCGACCAAGACGGCAAATGTATTTTGGATTTTCATAATATAGACGTAGGAGCAACCGTGGAGATTAGTTTAAGCAAGCCTGACGGCGGTACGATTACGTCCACTACCTGGGTTGAAAACGAGGAGTCGGGTACAAAAACGTTCTCTGTTGCAGCGGGGGATACCGTCTATGTGGAGATAAAATCAAAAGATTCTGCGGCATGCGGTGGATATATTATAAATGCTTGTTACAAATAATAAAAAGTCTACAATTCGTGGACGAACAGTGAGTGATTACAAACTATAATAAGTTTGTAATCACTCTTTTTTTATGTGACAAATACAATGTAAATTGCATTTTACTTGGCAATGGCATAGTGATAGAATTGTCGAAAAGGAGGGAAAGCCTTGGAAAAAGAGTCTGAATTATACAACTCAGTATATAAAGAGATCAGCGAGATGATAGGACTCGATGCAACGTTAAAAATCTATCTGCATTTCAAGGGGCAACAGGTTACTTTCCCGGTACGTCTGTACAATCCGCATTTGATTCAGCTTAGTGTTATCAAAGAATACGATGGCACAAATATACGTGAGTTGGCACAGAAATACGACTACTCAGAAAGAACTATTCGCCGTATGATACAGGAGAGTCTGGAATCTGCAGTAGTTGTTGGCGAAGAGGATAAGTAAAAATGACCGAAATTCTGACAATAATTTTTGCATTCATAGTCTTTATGATTGTAATGGGGCGTGGATATCTTGCGGCAATACGTCCCGCTTCTTTGGTGATAATGATACTCATTTCATTGGCAGTAGGCGCCGTGCTTGCTTCAATAGTGGTATGGGTGTTTGAAGCGGTTATCAAATTCATTGTACCAATTATAATAATCGTTGCCATTCTGGTATGTATAAGTATTTTTAAAAATTAGGAGGATATAATGAAATTCACACTTTTAGGCAGGGAATTGGAATTTTCCGAGGGCAGAAAGAATTACATGAAAGTTCTGACTGATTTCCGTTTAATGGGAGAACAGGCAGAGCGTGAGATGAAAGCCGAGTATAAAGAAAGATTCGGCACGGTATTTTTGAATAGTACCTATTGCGAAAGGTTTTTAAATTCATTTGGCGAAGTTGATTATTTGGATAAAATCGTTATGCGGTATGTGGCTAAGGCAAGACAGTATCTTACTAAATACGGTATTTACGATTTGTCCGATAATGACATCTGGGACGATGCGATAGTTGATGAAGACAGAAGTGTATCGCAGTTACAATACTATTTCAATGAGTTTATAGTTGATGCTTTGTACGATTATGAAGAAGGCACAATAGATGATGACGTTTTCGTTTCCCGCATAAAGAGTAAATTTGAAGGCACTGTTATATACACGCATCTTTATAATGACGTTATGGCACTGTGCACTTATGTCCTGAATTATCTTAACGATAACTCGATAGCACCTATTGACTTTGTATATCAGGCAGACGCCGATAAAGCGAGGGCTATATACCAGAATCTTGCGGATTCAACAATTACCGAGGAAGATGAAGTTAAGCTTCTTATGGAATATGTTGATAACAGGGATAGCGGCATGAGTGAAAAGCAGGCTGATGCGCTTCTTGAAAACCGCACAAGAGGAATCCCGGCCGAGGAAAAAGAACGCCTTGCATTTTCACTTATCGAACTGGACTCAAGCAAAAAGCAGTACTACGATTATATTTTTGAGAATTTCCCGAGTGCAAAATATGAGATTGCGGCAATAGCAAATTATTTAAGCATTGATATGTCTTATCTTATCGACAAAGAGATTAAGGCAGCTATAAACGTCAAGTCAGTCAGAACCGAGGAAGACGCACTTTTGCTTATGGAAAAACTCAAAGAGATGATGAAGAATTTCCATGTAACTTCCTCCGAGAGAGTGCAGGAGCTTGAGGTTGTTATCAAAAAGTTTGATGAAGAAGCAAGAACGTATGACGGCGTAATCTACGAAACCCGTGAGCAGAAAACGCAGGCGGAGAAAGATGATGCAAAGCTTAACGAGCTTTGCGGAAACATTGGTACGCTTGATAAGGAAGCATGCGGCAAGCTTTTGACCGAAATAACTCATTTAGAGTTTACCAAGGCTATAAAGAGCAAGTATTTGCAGTTGCTCAACAAGCGTATAAACCAGATTGATAACGATTATCTGAACAGTCTTTTGAAGAACCTTGCCAACAGCAGCAAAAGCGAGTGCGGTGAGCTTAAGAAAAAGATCGAGGAGTATGACGCTTCGAGTGAGGTTAAGAAGGAGTATCTCGATCGTATACAAAAGCGTATAAACCAGATTGATAACGATTATCTGAACAGTCTTTTAGAGAATCTTGCCAACAGCAGCGAAAGCGAGTGCGGTGAGCTTAAGAAAAAGATTGAGGAGTATGACGCTTCGAGTGAGGTCAAGAAAAAGTATCTCGACCGTGTACAAAAGCGTGTTACTGATATCTGGGAAGCAGAGGATTTTGAAGAGTTTTCCAACCTTTATATGAATACCGATGCTTATGACAGTGCGGCTATCGGTAAAAGTATTGAATACATCAGGCAAAAGGGAAGAACTGAGTCCAAGGCTTATTTCATATCGGCATTGAAAATGCTTAACGAAACCGAGATTACTGCGGCGGCAAAGTATGCAAACGGTAAAGAGGGCGGAATGCTTACATCTCTCATAAATATGGGTAAAAAGGAATCGTATAATACTCTTACCTTAAACGGTAGCGTAATACATCCTGCAATTACAAAAATGCAAGCAGCTCTTAAAGAAAAGAAGGGCGGCGGATTGTTCTCGGTATTCAAAAAGCCGAGTGCGGCACCGCAAACAACTTCCGCAGGCTCATTCTGCACACAGTGCGGGGCAAAGGTTGATGGCACTTCTAAATTCTGTCCATCTTGCGGCAATAAGCTTGGTTAAGGAGATATATTATGAGTAAGGGAATTATGGATAAAGATGAGGAACTGAAAAGGTTCTATCTTGATACCGATATTGCAGATTATTCAGCAGCACAAGCTGCACTCAAAAATGTAAAAGAGAACGCATTTGCTCCGTCAAAGGAAAAGTACGTAGCGGCACTCAATTATGCAAATCCTGCAAACATCGAAAAAGCAAGAAAGTATTACAAGCTTTATGAAAAAGGCACCATTGCCAAAAACTTTGGATTTGCGTTAATGGCTGTTTTTGCGGTGCTTATGGCGGTAATAGATTCGGGCTTTGACGATGCTATTACTACATGGCTCTCGCTTGGCTTCTGGATTGGCGTAGGCGTTCAGCTTTATATTTCGCTTTCGCTTAAGGATGCATGGGATAAACTTACTATTCAGAGTACGGTAATTCATTCCGCTTTGCGAGGTGCTACCCCGGTAAAGACGAGTTCAGGCACAAATGTTAACGCTGAAGAAAAGACCGAAGAAGAGAACTATGTTTATTGCAGCGAGTGCGGACGTCAGAATAAAGAGGGCGCTAAGCACTGTGAAAACTGCGGAAAAGAGTTGTAAAGGAGAATAAAATGTTTTGTAAAAACTGTGGTGCCCAGCTTGCTGACGGTACGAAATTTTGTAACTCGTGCGGAAGTCCGGTAGGCGAGGCTGCACCTGCGGCAAACGTTCCGCCTGTGGTACAGTCTTCTGCAAATCAGGGAAAAAAGAAAAGTCCTATTGGTATTATCATCATTGCAATAATCGCTGTTATTGTGTTTTTTGCATTCAGTGGTGGTAGTGGTGGTTATGAGGATACCGTTGAAGACTTCTTTGCAGGAATGTTTGAAGCCGATGCTAAAAAACTCGTGTCCACCTTCTCCGAAGATTACATATCAGAGAAGCTTGAAGATTACGGATATGAAAACAAATCCGTGCTTATAAAAAGACTTCAGGATAGCCTTGACGAGATGGCTGACGAATATAAGTCGGAGCTTGGCAAGAAGTGGACGTACGAATATGAGATAATGGAAGCCGATGAGGATGAGGATTTTGCGGTCCTCACTATAAGCATTGACATCAAAGGCAAGAAGAAAGACGATAGCGACGTCTGGATACTTATGCTTATGAAAGACGGCAAGAAGTGGTATGTCGAAGACTTCTACAGTGCATAAAGAAAACTTTCGGCTGAAAACAGAATAATAATGTAGAAACCCCTGTCACAGACAGGGGTTTCTACATTATACAACTTATAAGTTTTCGTCAAAACGGAGAATTTTGATATGCCGGATTGCGATATACAATATTAGATGATATAATGTTCGTATAATCAAAATTTTAATGGATAATAGCCAAAGGCGAATTGGAGAAAGAAGTATGTACACTTCAGTAAACGAAACACTATTGCGTGATGTGATTGCTGCGTATGAGTTTCCGTATACGCTTGATAGTGTTATCCGTCACGGTGAGGGACACATTAATGATACGTATTGTGTAGTTTGCAAATCGGAAGATGGAAAAGTGGCTCGTTATATTCTGCAAGGATTATCTTTGGCAGCTTTCCCGAAACCCGATGAAGTTATGGAGAATTTTATCGGCATTACCTCGCATCTGCGTAAGAAGATTGAAGTCGGTGGCGGCGACCCTATGAGGGAAACGCTTAATCTGTTGCCGACAAAAGACGGAAAGATGTATTATACAGATTCTAACGGCAAGGTATGGCGTTTGCTCTATTTTATTGAGAATACGGTATGCCTGCAAAATGCTGCTCCCGAAACTTTTGAAGCCTCTGCACGTGCGTTTGGCAGATTTCAGATGCTTTTGCAGGACTATCCTGCGGATACGCTCCATGAAGCTATTGTTGATTTTCACAATACACAAGCCCGCTTTGTTAAGTTTCTTTCCGCCTTGAAAACTGACAAACTGCACAGAGCAAAGGATGTGGCAGACGAGATACAGTTTGTGTTGGACCGTGAGGCCGATTGCTCGGTTGCGGTAAACGCATTGAAGGAGGGAAAACTTCCTTTGCGTGTCACCCATAATGACACAAAACTGAATAATATACTATTTGACAAAGATACGCTTGAGGGTATCTGCATCATAGACCTTGATACAACTATGCCCGGTTTGTCGATCTATGATTTCGGCGATGCTATCCGCTTCGGTGCAAATCATTGTGCCGAGGATGAAAAAGATCTTTCTAAAGTCAATTTTGATATTGATTTGTATGCCCGTTATACCCGTGGCTTTTTGACCGGTGCCGGAGGTATTTTCACAGAAACAGAGATTGCATATTTCCCGTTTGGTGCAAAGCTTATGACACTTGAGTGCGGCATTCGTTTTCTTACGGACTATCTTGACGGAGATAATTATTTCCATATCAATTATCCAAAACATAATCTGGATCGCTGTCGCACACAGTTTAAACTTGTAAAAGATATGGAAGAGCAATGGGAACAGATTAAACAAGTGACCTTAAATATACGGAGGAGCTTATGAATAGTAAAAGATTCGGTGTAATGCTTGATATGTCGAGAAATGCGGTGATGAAGCCGTGTGAGGTAAAGAATTTTGCAAAAATTCTGAAATCTTTCGGTTACAATATGATTCAACTTTATACCGAGGATACTTATGAAGTTGACGGTGAGCCGTATTTTGGTTACATGCGTGGCAGATATACAAAGGAGGAGCTTTTGAACATCGTAAGCTATTGCGAGTCCATTGACATCGAGGTTATCCCTTGCATACAGACACTTGCACACCTCAACCAGATTTTCCACTACGGAGATTATGCAAAGATAAGAGATACCGCCGATATTCTGCTTGTCGGAGATGAACGCACGTATGAGCTTATCGAAAACATGTTTAAAACACTGAAGCAGGTGTTTAAATCCGAGTATGTTCATATCGGTATGGATGAGGCACATATGCTTGGTCTTGGCAAGTATCTCGACATAAACGGATACCGCAACCGATTTGATATTCTCAGCGAGCATCTTGAGAGGGTTATTGCCATTGCAAAGAAATACGGATTCACTCCTATTATGTGGTCTGATATGTTTTTCCGCCTTGCAAATCACGGGGTATACTATTCCAAAGAGGACATTATTACCGATGAAATCGTTTCAAAATGTCCCGACGGTGTGGAACTGATTTTTTGGGATTATTATCATGAGGAGCAGGAAATCTACGACAGCATGATAGCACAGCATAAAAAATTTGGCGGACCTGTCTGGTTTGCCGGCGGTGCATGGAGCTGGACGGGGTTTGCACCGCTTAATAAGTGGTCGGTAGATTCCATGACTCCTGCTATGAAATCCTGTGCGGAAAATGATATTGAAAACATTTTCATTACGATGTGGGGGGACAACGGCAAGGAATGTTCGTTCTATTCGCTTCTTCCCGTTCTGTTTAAACTTCGCAAGATTTACGAGGGAATTACAGACGAAGCGGAAATTAAAAAGCTCTTCAAAGAGGTAACCGGCGAGGATTATGACCTGATGATGACTCTCGATCTGCCTAACCGTGTATCTCCCGACAATCTTCGCCGTTCCAATGTGTCAAAGGTAATGCTTTACAATGACCCTCTTTGCGGTACTTTTGATTTAGCTGCAAACACGGATGCACCTGCTGATTACAGGGCACATGCAGATACATTGTATGAAAATGCAAAGGGTAGCAAGTATGCGTATATTTTTGAAAGCGAAGCGGCACTTTGCGAACTTCTTTCCGTAAAATACGACCTTGGATTGCGTGCAAGAGAGATCTACAAAAGCGGCGATAAGGCAGCACTTGCCGCTATAGTCAAGGATTTTGAAAAAGCAAGCGAACTGCTTGAAGTATTCTATCAGAAATTCAAAGCACTCTGGATGAAAGAAAACAAGCCTTTCGGCTTTGAAATACATGACATCCGTCTTGGCGGCTTAAAGCAAAGACTTATCACCGCTAAAGAAAAAATCACCGCATACCTGAGCGGTGAAATTGATACTATCGAAGAATATGATGTTGAAGTCCTTGACTATATAAGGCAGGGAACCAAAGGCAGAATGCCGCAATATAACAGTTATACAACGATAGCCTCGACAAGTGTGTTTTAAATCTCACAAACAATACCGCATTGATACGTATAGTATCAATGCGGTATTTGTGTATTTCAGATATTGTTTTTGCTATTGCTGAGCTGATAGAACGCTACGGCAGATGCGGCAGCAACGTTCAGCGAATCGACACCGTGATACATCGGTATTTTCACGGTGAAATCGCAGTCAGATATGGTTTTGTCAGAAAGTCCGTCCCCCTCCGTTCCCATAATAATGGCAAGCTTTTTTTCGTCGGTCAGTCTTCGGTCATTAATCGAAATGGAATTATCCTTAAGCGCCATAGCTACGGTTTTGAAGCCGAGAGCTTTGATTTCATCAAGGCAGTCATCGGGTAAAAAAGTCCATTCAATCTGGAAAACGGTACCCATGCTGACTCTTGCGGCACGTCTGTACAGCGGGTCGGAGCATCCCTCTGTCAAGATAACGGCATCCATTCCGAGTGCCGCAGCAGAGCGTATTATGGCACCCACGTTTGTTGGGTTCATAACTTTATCCAGTATAACTATTCTGCTTTTATTTTCGCAAATCTCTTTTACGGTAGGCAAGGGCTTACGCCTCATAGCACATAGCATACCTCTTGTAAGCTTGAAGCCTGTGAGCTGTGTCAGAATATCAAATTCCGCACAAAAAACAGGTGCATCCTTTATTCTTGTAAGAATGGGCTTGCCCTCGCCCTCGATATGCTTTTTCTCCATAAGGCATGAAACCGCCTCGTATCCGGCATCAAGAGCACGTTCTATCACCTTTGGACTTTCGGCTATAAACATTCCTTTTTCAGGGAACTCTCTGTTTAATAGCTGCCCCTCGCTTAACCGTGCATATACGTCAAGCCGTGGATCGAAAAAATCTGTTATTTCTATAATATTCATAGTAATCTCCGTTATGTTGCTGTATATATTGTAGCCGCATAACTCTTATGTGTCAAATGTTTTTTATATTGAGCGTGTGTAAAAATGACAAAAGTCGCAAACTGTTCAATCATCCGGCAAAAAATAAAAAGCCGAAATAACCTTTTATAATACCGTGTAACTCGCATCGGATAATTTATTCATTGCTCTCTTATAGTGTTATTTCTCTTTATACGATTCCCATTGCCATTTCTACCAACAACGCAACGACAACGACCAACGCCGAGATGATAAAACCGTGGATCATCGGACGGATACCGGCTTTCTTCATGCTTGAGAAGGATGTGTTCAAACCGATGGCTGCCAATGCACATACCATAAGGAATTTGCTTGCACTCTTGGTGCCGGATACAACAGCGGCAGGAATTGGGAACACGCTTGCTACAATAGACATTGCAAGAAATCCGAGAATAAACCAAGGGAATATCTTTGCAATGCTGAAATTTGCCTTCAGTTCGCTTCCGTTTTTGCTGTTTGCAAGAGCTTCTTTGCGCTTAAGACGGAGCTGCACAAAAGCAAAGGTAATAACGGTAGGAATAATCGCAAGGGTTCTTGTGAGCTTTACCATTGTGGCAAAATCACCTGCGCCTTCTGAGAAGGCATAGCCGGTCGCAACAACGGAAGAAGTATCGTTAACTGCCGTTCCCGCCCAAATACCGAATGCCTGATCGGTCATTCCCATCGCTTGTCCCATAATGGGAAACAATACGATCATTGCCATATCGAACAGAAAAGTAGCAGACATAGCATAAGCTACATCGTTATCGTCTGCATCGATAGTCGGGGCAATAGCGGCAATGGCAGAGCCACCGCAAATACCCGTACCGGCAGAGATAAGGTTGGAGAGCTTCCAATTGAGTCCCAACGCCTTACCGATAAAATAACCACCGCCAAAACAAGTAAGTAAAGTAAATATCATAACGGTAAGGGACATTTTACCTACGTTGAGGATAGTCGTAATATTGAGGGACAAGCCAAGCAGAATAATGGCAAATTTCAAAATCTTCTTGGATGTAAATTTGAGCCCCGATGCAAAGACTTTTGTATTCCTCAAAAAATGATTGAGGACCATACCGATGAACATTGCAATAACGGCAGAGCCAATAAGGTGGATAGGCAGCAGACTTTCAAGCCAGCACGCAAGAAGAGCCACACCTACAGATAATATTATTCCGGGAAA
>JAZQEH010000027.1:0-3662 GCA_045538895.1 Eubacteriales bacterium | reverse complement strand
CATAAACCTCCAAGTTTAATTTATTGTAATTATATTGTAACATTTTGAAGGACAAAAAAGCAATGTATAAAATAGGAAAAACGGGCAAACTCCGCGGGATTTTATCGCCCTTTTTTCCAAGAGAAAATTCTTGCAAAACAAGACAAAATGTTGTATTATATAGATAGATGGGATAAGAATCCCTCCACCGCCATATGGCGGTCCCCCTCCCTTTAGGCAAGGGAGGCTTTACAGAAAGGAGGTTAGCTTCTTGAATAAGGTTATTTTTGATGCGTTTGATGTTTGCGTTCCGGCGCTTAGCATTAACAATCGCATGTTTGACATATTGCCCTTTACCGTGCAAATGGTTTCTCACAACAAAATAAACAGTCCCCACTGGCACGATTATCTGCAGATATGGTACACTGTTTCAGGTAGCTGGCTCCACACGATAAACGGCGTTACATATCCGCAAAAAGCCGGAAGCGCCGCGGTTATATTCCCGTATATGATACACAGAATAGACACCTCTGAAACTAACCTTGATGAGGCAATTGTTTATCAGATTTCGATAAAAAAGAACTTTCTTGAGAGCAACAATATCCCGTTTTTAGGACATACCTTTGAGGATGCGTCTTTTGATTCGTTTTACCTTGCCCCGCACACTACGATTACAGGACGCGACAAGCAGCTTGCAGATCTGATATGCACGGATATCTTAGCAGAATACCAAAAACATATGGCAATGCACACAAACAAAATACTCAACGACATTGTGCGGCTTCTTGAAATTTTTGTAAGGAGCATTGACACGTCGGTAAACAAAATTGAGCTTGCGCAGATACGCACGAGGATGGAGTGCATTGACGAAGCGATGGCATATCTTCTCGCCAACACAGCGAAGAAAATGACGATTGACGAGCTAAGCAACATTGCAATGATGTCGCGAAGGACTTTTACATCTGCATTCAACTCAACCATCGGTCAAACGTGCCACAGCTACATAACTTCCCTGCGCATGCAGAATGCGTATACGCTTTTGAAAGTCACAGACAAGAGCATCGCGGAAATCGCCGCAGAGTGCGGATTTTTTGACAGTTCGCACCTTGCACAGGTCTGCCGTGAAATTTACGGTATGTCTCCCCTTGCCATACGGCGCCAGCACGGAAAATGGATACGCGAACACGGCGACGAAATATTCCGTGCGAGCGTAAAAAGCATGGCGTGGGCACCGCTATATACCGAACAGATGTTTGATGAGCATCAGATAGCTTTACTGCATTACTGAAAAAGAGGAGTTCTTTAACAGATGAAGCTTTATGTTATACGCCATGGACAAAGCGAAACAAACGCGGCAGGATGCTATACAGGGCATCTTCAAATTCCGCTTACCCAAAAAGGCATAAAGGACGCAGAAAATGTGCGTCCTTTTCTTCGTGATATAAAGTTTGATAAGATATATTCAAGCGACCTCATCCGTGCAAAAAAGACGACGGAGACAGCGCTTCCCGAGTGCGTTTATGAAGAGACGCCTCTCTTGCGGGAAATTGACCACGGTTCACTTTGCGGAAAAAATATTATGAAATGTCGCGAGAAATTAGGAGAAAAGCTTGCAAAAAGCCGTGCAAGCATTGATTACAGCGCATTTAGTGGCGAAACAAGGGAAGAGTTTTTCGGAAGAGTTCAGGAGTTTCTTGACAATGTTGCAGGCTCGGGATATAGAACCGTTGCTGCGTTCTCTCACGCAGGAGTGTTGCGCACAATGCTTGATATTGTTTTAGATGCAAGCATTTCACGCAGTAAGATATGCTGCCGCAACTGTGCGATTGCCGTTTTTGAGTACACAGACGGCGTGTGGTATCTGGACAGCTGGATAAATACGACGGAGATGTGATTTTTTCACTTTCCGATACTTTTATTGTCATCAGTGGCGGGGTTATCAATAACCTCGCCATTTTCGTCAAAACGCGAGCCGTGGCACGGGCAATCCCACGTATGCTCGGCACGGTTATACTTAAGTGCGCACCCAAGATGCGGACAGCGCGGAGCAGTGGGGGTCAAAAGCCCTACGGTTGATTCAAAAGCGTTGATGGCAAGCTGTGGATGCAGGATACTGCGTGACGGTGAAAAAACTTCGGCATACGGGTTTTGTTTTTCCATAACGAGGTCGCAGAGGATATCTGCAGCGACCATTGAGTTTGTCATTCCCCATTTATTAAAGCCGGTTGCTACGTATACATCCGGCGTAGACGCGGAATACCTGCCTATATACGGAATACCGTCCAGCGTCATACAATCCTGAGTTGCCCATTTTGAAACAATTTCTGAATTCGGGTAAGCTTTTTCGGCGAAAGCTTCAAGCTCTTGCCAGCAGCCACCCTGCTTTCCGGTACGGTGCCCTCCGCCGCCGAGAAGCAGTAAATCACCATATGTGCGGAATGAAAGACCGGTTTCCGATTCATCCACGTACATTCCGTTTATACTTTGTGCACCGCGGAGTGCGAGAACGTATGACCGCTGCTGATAGAGCTTTATAAAATACCAACCGTGTTTATTGAATATCGGAAAATGAGTTGTGACGATAAGCTTTCTGAAGCTTATGCTTCCATGGTTGGTTACAACCTTGTTTGGCAAGAACTCTATCACCTTGGTATTTTCGTGTATAGGCAAATCCTTTGCAAGCGCATGCAGGAATTTTAAAGGGTGAAACTGCGCCTGCCGCCGCATACGCACTGCCCCCGCAACCTCAAATGGCAGTTCTCCGGCATCTGAAAATTCAGCTTCCGCGCCGAGGCGATGAAGTGCCGCGATTTCTCGCTCAATCTTTCTACGGTTATTGAGCGAATACACATATGAATCCTTTATTTCAAAGTTACAGTCGATATTGCGGCAAAGGTCGGCGTATTCTTTACCTGCACGAGTCTGAGCTTCCAGATAAAGCCGCGCCTTTTCTTCACCAAAGAGTTTTATCAGCTTGTCATAAATCAAGCCGTGACCGAGCGTAATTTTCGCTGTTGTGTTTTGTGTGACGCCACCGCAAATATTTCCGGCTTCCGCAAGGATGCAGTCCACACCTGCATTTTTTAATTTATACGCGCACAAAATGCCCGCAATCCCCCCACCGACGATTAAAGCGTCGGTGGTTTTGTTCCCTTTCAAAGCGTCAAACGAGATGTGCCGGGCTTCCTTTTTCCAAACAGAATCCATCATACTTCCTCCGAAACATAATACGGTTAGTATTTGCGGTTTGGCTGCAGGTATTCAAGGCTTTATTGAAACAGCTTTCTGTTTTTCTCGTTATACTGACCTGCTGAAAAGAGCAAAAAAGGGGCTGTAGCAAAACAGCCCAGACCGCATAAAGTGTGGAAGTGATATTTTTTGCAGATAACATCAAAAAAAGTATATGGTTTGAAGTTTGAAGTAAATTGAAAATTCGGCAGAAGCCGAATTTAAGGATTAAATTACACTTTATGCTATAAGCAAATCGGACCTCTCGACGTACTTATGTACTACTTCGGGTCCGATTTGCTCATTCTGCACTTTTTTTCTAAAGCCCCAAAGGGATTGTAGCAAAATGCATTTCGCTACAATCCCTGCATTAATTGGCGTTATTTACTTTTTGCGCTCCGGAGTCTTTTTACATTCCCTTTTTTAATGTATCTGTGCGCCTGCGGGGATTGCAT
>JAZQEH010000026.1:0-10226 GCA_045538895.1 Eubacteriales bacterium | reverse complement strand
TGCTACCTGTTTGGGATATGATTTTGTAAGCTGGTCGGTTGAACCCGTACCCTGCGTGATAGAGTCGCCGATAAAGGAGATACGGAGAGGCTCGTCATATTCTTTGTCCTCGCCGTTAACGCTATCAAAGCGAACAACGTTAAACTTGCTTGCATCGGGGCAAGTTAAGGTTGCAGCCTTGGTCTCGCCGTCATATGCCTTTACCTGAGTTGCATCTAAAGCGGTATTCTCTGCAAATATAGCAGACTCACCTATTGTGAGCGCAAAATCACCTCTGAGGCAGGAGTTGTATGCAACGTCAATCTCATGTGCGCTGACAAGACCGCCGTTGAACGTACCGCCGTTAAGTGTTACATCAACGTCGCCGTCAAGTGCAAAATACTTGTTGTCCGCCATTACAAATCTTGAGCAAAAGCTTGCATATGCACTTATCGCGCCGATATTGGACTGAACGTATACGCCGTCGTTAAAGATACCGCCGTTTACAGTAAGAGCTGCATTATCTGCAAGGAAAGAATTACCCGAAAGGCTGAATTTGCCGTTAAACGTACCGCCGTCAACCGTAACGGTGAGAGGCGCCGCAACAGAGCCTACAAGATCGGAGTAACCGCTGTATGCACTGTCGGTAGTGTTGTTATACTCACGCTTGTTACCGCCCGCAAACACACCAAACGTACCGTTTTTAACAGTAATTGAGTAAGGAAGCTCGGTTACCATAGTTTGATTGAGCGCATAGTTTGCATCGTGCTGCCCCTGTGTACCCGGGAGAGCATCTACGCCGCCGTAGAAATCAACCGAGCCGGTAACTTTGAAGTTTTCGCCAAACACCACCGAGTTAAAGCCGCCGAAAATAGTTACGTTATCTGCGCTTACGGGTATGTCAAGCGTAATTACATTTGAATTTGTGTTCTTGGCAAACGTTATATCACCAAGCAAAGTAAGAGAGCCGCCGCTTATGGTAACATCGCCGTTTACCTCGGGGAAAGTCTTACCGGAGAGTGTATAATCGCCCGCAACAACAATCTCTCCGCCGCCTGTGAGGAGCGCATATGCATCTGCAATAGAGCCCATCGGATCATCAGCGGATGCGCCCGTACCCGTTGCGCCCGCCGCCACATATACAGTATTAGCAGTTGTGTCATCAATGTCCGCGGTATAAGCAGCGCTTGCCGCGCTTGCGCTGCCTATGCTATAGGTATTATTCTTGGGGAATGCACTTACGGTAAACGTGCATTCTCCGTCGCCGAGGACTGCAAAATCGGGAGTAAATGAATTAAAGCAAGTAAAATAAGTCTTTGCCGCCACTCCGTCGATATAGAAAGTTACCTTGTATGCACCTGCATTTTCAACAGCGTTCCATACCGCAGTATTCTTGTTCCATAAAAGATTTGCGGGGGCAGGAAGCGCCGCACCTTTTACCTTGGAAATAGTGTTTTCAAAAGAATCGTTTGTCTGCGAGAAGAGCCAGTCTACAATACCGGGAGTGTCTGCCGCGATTCCCCAAATGTTGCTATGGTTACCCTCATATACCTCGGTATACTTAATATTGCCGCCGACGTCCTGAATTGCTGCCACCATAGTACGCGTGCCTTCTACGGGAACACCGGATTCATTATCTCGTTCTCCGTGGAAAGTCCAAATCGCTACGTCCTTCATGCGATATGCAACAGAGTGAACATAATCTTCAGTGGCACGAGAACCTGCAATCGGTATTGCCGCCGCAAATACTTCGGGATAATGCGCAAGAAGATTCCATGTTGCTCCTCCGCCGTTAGAGCCACCTGCAACATAAACGCGAGAGGTATCTACACGGTAATCGGTGAGGAACTTATCAAGAAGCTCTGCCGCTGCACAGAAATACTCGCTCCCATAAGGCTCTCCGCTTTCAAGAAATGCCGCATAGGCTTCGCTGCCGGGGTATGTATTTACATTATTAACAGTAGTGTAAAGCGTCCACTCCTTCGGTGATGAGGGACACTGCGGTGCAATCATAATGCAATCATAATCACTATAAAATACAGCGTCATTGATCGCAGACGAGCTGGATGTAAGCTGCGTGGTATTGTTCGTTCCGCGAGTACCGTTGCCGTGCATATACAAGAATACGGGATAGGTCTTTCCGCTTGTTTCGTAATCAACAGGTAAATAGTAACGGTATGGAAGAACAGTGCCATCAGAAGCAGTAAAGCTACCGTATGCAAAATCTTCGTTTGGCGTTTTCTTCTCTGCTTCTTCGGGAGAAGTTTCTCCCTCATCGGTTATAATATTCGTAAATTCAGACATTTTTTCCATAACAGTTTTATAATTAGCGTACCCTCTAAGATCAGCTACAGAGTTTTTTCCATCAGCAACACTGCCATCAATTGTTGTCGAAGTAGTGGCACTAAAATCTCCTCCGGTAATTTTTACTGAAAAATCACCCGCAAGTTTGCCTCCTGCTGTATTAGTATAAATGTTGCTTAAAAATGTTCCGCCGCTGATATTCAATGACGCATTGCCGCCTGAACCAGTAATAGAACCTGCATAGATATTGTAAATCGTTCCGCCCTCAATATTTATATTGGCTGTTCCTGTAAATGCTTGATTGTAAGCTCTCGAGAAACCGATAAGAATGACCTTACCACTCTTTATAGTGATACTGCTATCTTTATTAATCAATGTCGCATCATTATACTTATCCGCACCCGATTGAACTCCACCAACAATGCTTATGCCTGCTGCTACAATCGAATAATCACCATATCCGGTAACCGTAATGCCTTCGCCGAAGACAACAGGATTAAACTGTGCAACAATAAGCAAATAACTACCATTTCCATGAAACGTCATATTTTCAAAGGTAGTTGCACCATTTAAAATATAGCGCACATTGCCAGTTGCAAGCGTTCCGCCTGTAACTGTGACTTTTCCGCTATGCACAGGTTCAATCAAATTAGATGAAATAGTAATCTTATCGGTAATAACAATTTTACCACCTCCATCACCAAGAGCAGCATATGCATCTGCAAGTGTGCCGAGAGGCGAGCTTGCAGACGTACCGTCACCACTGCCGCCGTCGGAAACGTATACCGTATCAAGTTCTACTTCAGTATTTTCAGTATAAGGAATAACGGTTGTAAAACTTTCAAGTTTAGGTTCTACAACACTATAATCCTTATATTCGCTAAAATCAACTACAGAAGTAGTTGTTGTACCTGTCATACTTCCGTCAAAACGTGTCAAAGACGTTGAAGTAAAGTCACCACCGGTAACCTTGATGTTGATATTTCCGGCAACCTTACTCGACTTTGCACTTGAATATATATTGTACATAAATGTACCGCCACTGATATTCATGTTTACGTTGCCGCCGATACCTGTAATTGAACCGGTGTAAATGTTGCAAAGCGTACCGCCTTCAATATTGATGTTTGCCGTTCCCGTATAGGTCTTATTTACACCGTAAGAATAGCCTACAATAATCGCCTTGCCGCTCTTAACGGTAATGTTTGTGTCTTTATCAATCAAGGTGTCATCGTTGTACTTATCAAAATTTGCACGAGTACCGCCAAGAATACATACACTGGTCAAAAGATTAACAAAATTGCCAAATCCGGTAACGGTTATTCCCTCACCAAAAACAACCGGGTTAAACTGTGCAACAACAAGAAAATACTTATTATTGCCTTTAAATGTGATGTTTTCGAAAGTAGTCGCACCGTTTAACATATAATGCACGTCTGTTATCGAAAGCGTATCACCTGTCACGGTAATTTTACCGCTGTGTGCAGGCTCAACAAAGGACGTTGAAATCGATACTGTATCTTTAATAACGATAGTACCGCCTTCATCACCGAGTGCCGCATATGCATCCGCAAGTGTACCAACAGGTGTACTTGCAGTAGAACCGTCGCCGGTTCCGCCATCCGAAACGTATACTGTGTTTTCTGCCGCAAATGCCGATATAAGCATGAGCACCGAAATCACCAGCATAATCAATACTTTTTTCATGATTTTTCCTCCTAAATTTATATTATACGCATTGTGTTAATGCGTTGATTTACACATTTTTTAAATTGATGTACACCGAGTATGCCATTTTAAAATCTTAGCAATTCAAAGCAAGAGTACATGAATTCTTACATTTCCCACAAATAGGATTCTACGCATATTTTAGTGTCAAAGTACAAAATCATTGACATTTTTTCACAAACATTGTACAATATGTGCGTAGTGTTGTCAATTTACTATATTACTATCATTTTTTAAAATCTTATCATTTCGCGAGGATATAAGCATGAGTATAATTTTACCCGAAATAGTCGACACCGGAATATTCAACTCAAGTATGTGGGGATATTATGACAACATGGAAATGTCAAACGACCGAACCGAAAGGTTTTATGTGATAGACATACCTTTTGCGACAAGCGGTGTAAAATATGTAAACGACGTGCCTATTCAATTAAAAGAAAACATGCTGATCCTCACTAAACCCGGACAAAGGAAGCATGCTACCCTCCCACACAAATGCTATTTTATACATTTAGAAAACACAAACAGTGATATAAAGCATATACTCGACAGTCTACCAAATTTTATTTACAACATCAACACTGCAGACTATCTCGATACATTTTCACAAATCAGCTATTACTTTCTTAATAAAACAGATAAAAACACTTTGATAGTGCAACAGCTTGTATTAAAGCTGTTGTACATGATTATTGAGGATGCAGAGAGGCAGAAAAGGAACTCAAAGAGCAAGAAAAACCTCAATATGCAAAAATGTATCGAATATATCAAAAACAATCTTACCGAAGACTTGTCACTCGAAGCCTTGGCTAACCTGTCAAATTTCAGCCCAATATATTTCCACTCCTGCTTTAAAGAACACACCGGGATAACTCTCAGAGAATTTGTCGAGGAGGAAAGAATTAAAAAAGCTTGTTTTATGCTATCAGCCGGCGAGCCGTCAATTGAGAAAATTGCCGAAGCATGCGGTTTTTCCTCAACCTCGTATTTTTGCGTAGTATTTAAACGAAAGATGAAAATTACTCCGAGGGAATACTCATTGATAAACTCAAAACCTTTAATCTAATGAAAATATAAAACGCCTTATAGTTTGCATATCAAGAAAAACCGTATTACCCCACATAAAACGTCCCCAAAATCAACAATAAATTAGAAAAGTAAACAAGCGTACGCGCAGAGTCGCGTGTTTACTTTTCTTTATATATAAATACAACAAAAGCATAAAACGCATCAAGAGTTTCCCCTTGATGCGTTAATTATCATTCTCCTATTTCTACCTCCGACCACTCTATATTAATGCTATTATCTTTAATCCACTTTTTAAACAGAACATCATAGGCACGGAACTCTACTTCTCTATAAAGGAACTCCATATCATTTTCTTTTAGGAACGCTTGTAAGTCACCTTTGGCTAAATGATAGCCAAGCGTAAGCTGATCACCAAACGGAATACTTCTTGCACCTATTCTTTTTCTAAATAGTTTTGGTACTAAAGTTTTGTAATCTTCTACAGTAGGTGTCTTTATAGCATCATCACCAACAATTACGTCTTCTGTAGCTTGCAAGAATATTCTACGCTCAGGAATGTAGTATACTGCTTTCTTAACAGAAGGGTCACTTAATAAATCTTTTAAAATTTTTGTACTTATAGTCATAGCTATAACCTCCATAAATAAAATAATTATTTATTTGTTAGTTACAACCGTATCTTTTTTGCATTAAAAATTCCCTACTGTCTACTATACGCCCCTATTCTCCACCTAAAACTGCGTGTTTCACGTGAATTGCCTTGTTTTACAAGGAAAATCCGCGTGTTTAACTGCGTGTTTTCTGCGTGTAAAATACACAAAAATACGTGTTTTTACCCTAATGGCTACAAACTGCCTTAAAAAACTAACAATATATTAGACGATATTTTAATAGACAAAAATTTCTCTACAATAAACAAATAAATATGAAAGGGTGGTAAATATGACACCAAGGCGTAAATGTAAACTGTCAGATGTTGATTTTCGTGACACAGATTTACGTACTTACAAGAAAAAGATAGTCGATACTATCAACGCTACAGTACCTGGCAAAAATCCCCGAGTATTCAAAGACTACTTCTCCACTGACGAGCTAACACATACAGAAGCGGTTGCAGTTGGCAGAGCCCTTGCCAAGATTGACGAGTTAAAGCAATATGGCAAGCATGTGACAATATTCAGGCTATTTGACGGGAAAACGTATGTAAGCGAATCTTCCAATAAGATTTACAATAAAAACAAACCTAAAGGAGGTCGAATGTCATAGAAAATATTCAAAGAAAATATCTGAGCATCGATGATGTTCAACAGCAATACTTACCCATAAGTAAAAAGAAAATCAGGTGCTTTGTAAAGAAGTATCTACCGGCTAAAACTATCGGTGGCAGAATCTACGTTGACCGAGGCGAGCTTGAAAAGCTCCTATCCAATCCTGACAGAGATATGCTACCATTGAACTGAGGTTATTATGAAAATACGTGCATTAGAAATAAGACCTCAAAAACCACCATGCGTTAAAATGCTATTAACAACAATAAAAGCCTTTAACGATGCAGTCAGCATTGGAACCGGATTCCTTTGTCATGCCAAAGCACGTAAGATAGGCGGTAACATTTACATTATCTACGCCGCTGAAAGCGAGGTTGAAGAATTCGAGTGCAACCGTAAAATAGGCAAAACAATCATACGCGGTATTTTCTACGTGGTAGCGGCAGATAGTGATTTCTGCCCCATATCATTAACCGATGAAGAAGTATCTACATATTACTCAATGTTTAAGGATGCGGAAACATTCTCTCTTGAAGATATCATTGAATCGAATTTCGAAGAGATACAACGCAACTTGGACAAATTGTATTTTGAGACCTTATAAATATATATTATTACTTTGAATCCAATAGCAGCATTGCTGCTATTGGATATCTTTATTTTTGTGAGGTATTACAAATGAAAGAAAAGACCATCAAAGTATTGAAAGTTGCACCGAAAAAGGCACCTGAGGTCGTTATGCTCGATAATAACCTTGAGGCTTTACAAAGAGCCGTTTCCGTGGGGGCAGACTACGTGGGACTCATTGAGGTCCTCGATATTGATGATAAAGCTTGTATTCTTTGCAACGAGGAAGGCAAGCTTATCCAGTTGGAACCCAATCGCCGCTTTTATGATGATGTGCTTTGCGGTGTATTCTACGTCACGGGGCAAAGCAATGATGGCGAGCTCACTTCCCTCTCGGATTCGCTGATTGAATACTACAAAAAGATGTTTGGTACACCCGAGGACATTTCTCCCGATGAAGTAGAAGACGCTTTTCGCGGCGGATTCTTTATTATGTAGGAGGCAGCCATGATTTACAAAGTTGGAACATTTAATGACATGAAGAAGCTCCCCTCGACGGATGCAGTAACACAAGGGGTTATCTTAAACACTGTAAAGATTCTTTGCGACAATTACGGCATAGATCGAAACATCGATGAAGACGATGGCGGTTACGTTCTCTATTGTGAGCCCGGAACCACTCTTAGCGAGCTTGAAACTTATTTCGACTATGAAGATTTCAAGTATAACCTTGAAAGAGTCTTCTTCTACGAAAATGCCGACCCAAGTGTCTGTGATGCCTTATTCATCGTGTGTTGTGACTTTGCCGTCTCTATTGTAATGAGTATGGCAGATGCACCTATTGACTGGTTGGAGTATAGCGACAATGTATAGAGTAAAGATTACAGAACTGCTTTCCTGTACTATTGAGGTAGAAGCTGATAACGAAACCGATGCTATCTACGCCGCTGAAAGCAAATATTACAATCAGGACATCGTATTAGATGCAGAAAACTATACAGAAACACGTTTTGAATTGGAGGATAAACCATGATTACAGAAAAAGACACCATCAAATGCGAAGCCATTTTTAACGATGACCATACCCACAGGTATTTGTGGAAACGAGTATGGAACAAAGACAAGCCCCTTGCCGCCGTTATTATGCTTAACCCCTGTCTGTCAGATAATATCATTACCGATACCACAACAACGCTTGTTGTAAACAATGTCGCAAGGCTCGAAGAATTCGGCGGCGTTGTAATTGTCAATCTCTATTCTAAGCTGACTTCAAAACTGAAGTTCACAGAACCGGATGAAGAGCTAAACGATGAAGAAAACGATTCATACATCAAAAAGGTTGCAGAAGATTGCGCTACAGTCGTGCTCGCATGGGGACGAGGATATACCACAAATCAAAGAATCGCAGACCGTGCTGACGAAGTTCTTGAGCTCTTACGGGACTGCAAAGAAAAACTTACAGTCATCACAGACGGTACTCGTTCGATGATACACCCATTAACACCTTCAATTCGCGCAGAGTGGTTCTTAGAGAGCTACGAATATCCTGAAAGCGATAAACGCAAGGGCATAGAATAGTGTCCCTGCCTTGTGGCAGGAACACAAAAAAACAAGCATAGGAAGGAAAAAGCCTATGTTCCGTGTCAAATTATAGCAAAAGGAGCGTTCACACAAACGCTCCTTTTTTGTTTTGTTCAAAATTTCACGGAATTCACGGATTCACGGGAATTCCCTTATATTACAAGAAAAAATCGACCTTCCGTAACAATATTCCATACGGAATTCACGGAAATTATTCACCCTTTGTTCTAATTTTTAACATAATCGGATGCTCTTTTTGGTATTCTTGTGCTTTTTTTATATTTATTACGATGTCTTCAACTAAATCTTCTACCTCTTTTTCTTCTCCTTTTATCATTAAAATGATGATATCACCATCAAACTTAGCTACTCTATAACAATTCCGCTCACCCAAGTATTCCTCAAACCGAACAATATACTCATCCCTAATATTTTCTCGTATATGGATTGCAAGTGTATTATGGGATATTACCAAAACTCCATTATCTCCCAAAGGAACTTCTTCTTTTATTCTTTGTAAAAAATGCCCTTTAATATAAATCTCATCATTAAGCGTATATCGCCTGGTGGTAAGATCCGCTATTTCTTCCGGATACATTTTTTCCATAGCTCTATACACGTCTGAATAGATTTTTTTTACTGTGTATGCCGCATCAGACGATTCCGCAATACCTAATGCTTCATTACGGAATTTAGCTATTCTACGAGCTATCTCAGTTACCGTCATACCTTTAATCTTTTCTTCATAAGAAGCAGAATTCAGAAGAGTCCTAACCATTTCTCTATACGTATATCCCATCCCATATTTACTGCGTTCTTTTTTGGGCGCTACATTGTCGCTATTTATTTTAGACTGCATTAGACCGTTCCTCCTAACAGATTATCCTGTATTTAGCATATCATATTTATGCATAGTTTTCAAGGCTAAATCCCTATATTTTTTCTTTTTATGCTAATATTTCTGTTTTCTTGCGTATTTTATGCATCAGTGGTAAAATGACGTCGTAAAAGATTTTTGGCCAAAATCAATATCCGCCGCTCATTTGTAAGAACCGATACAGCACGTGACTGCCGTGGCAGCATGAGACTGCAGCCCATCTCAAATTCATTTAATAAGGAGAACATTAAGAATGTTAAATTTAAGAACTGGCCTCTCTGAGGCGAAAAAGAAGATTCAGCCCGGTGTTTATACATCTGAAGTTACCGATGTACATTGGGCACCCGGCTATGTAGAAGGCAAAGCCATCGAAGTTCGATACCGTTTATCGAATGATAACGGCAACGAATTTCCCTTTAAAGAGACCTTTCTCGTCGATCCAGATCATGAACGCTCGGCTAAATTCTTCAATTACCTTGCCGAAAACGGTATAGAGGACGTCGAAGAGTTTGTCGGTTGTCACGAACGCGTTACTATCATGCGCGACGTTGTCAATGGCGCTACTTTCGCTAATATCGTAAACCGCGAGTTTATAACCGAAGGCGGTAAGGTCGTAGATGATTCCGTGGAAGTTTGAAAATGGCAACCTTCTCGTCGCCCTGTCAGCTAAAGCGGCAAAGGCTGATGAGTTTGAAGTGCTGTGCGAGCAGGTTGAGGCCGTTGAAAAGCGCGTCGACATTATTACACAGCAAGAAACTCTACTCGTAAAAATCACCCTTCCTTACACCGAGAACACCTTTCCGCTTGAGCGCGGAAGGGTTGTTCCCCGGGAAATACTACCGCCTTTAATTGATAGGGGGCTTAGTATTCTTGCAAGTGCAGAAAGCGCC
>JAZQEH010000025.1:0-12837 GCA_045538895.1 Eubacteriales bacterium | reverse complement strand
CTTCGGAGGGTGGTACCGTTATCCTCACAGGCGACACTCAACTTGGTACTACAACAAGCGGTGTTACCTTGGGTAACTACAAAGAGTTTAACGGCAAGATTACCATTACAAGTGAAAACGGTGCAAGACTTATCTTTGCACGTTCACTTAATATCAATACGGATGTAGAATTTAAAAACATTCACATTCACTGCATCATCCCCTCAAATCTTACTGCAAACAACAACATTCTTGTCCGCGGTAACACATTTACCGTTGGCGAGGGTGTTACAATGACCAAGGATGATAGCGCAATCTATCCTACCATTATCGGCGGTTATACTACCAATACTACCTACGATTCTCACATCGTAGTAAAAGGCGGCGCATGGCAGAACATCTACGGCGGTGGCTTTAGCGGAACGTTTTCAGGCGATTCTTACGTTGAAGTTTCAAACGCAACCGTTGTAGGCACTCTTTCTGCGGGTAACCGTACAGGCACTTTCGCCGGCAATGGTACGCTTGTGCTTGACCTCAGAGGAAACAAGACGGTTAGTGCGTCTTCCTTTGATGCAAATCCCACACTCCTCGTTGACGAGGGCTACGAAGCGGTACTTGTAGGTAACACATATTCGCAGCGTATTCCTGTTGACATGACACCGAAGACCGTTTATGTGGACGGCACCGGTAAAACCGACGGTGCATATACCACGTTTGCGGATGCACTTGCAAATATGCCCGGCGGCGGTACTATCGTAGTTTGTGGAAATGTAAAGGTCAACACCGCAACTACTTTGACTTCTGGCGGCGAACTCCTCATTACCTCGGTTTACGGCGATGAAGATTATACCGATACTGCGGTAATCGAAATTGCAAATGACATTACTCTCGGCACAGACGTTACGTTCAGGAATGTAACTCTTGACAAGGTTGCAACAGGCAAC
Source organism: Eubacteriales bacterium (assembly GCA_045538895.1). Taxonomy (GTDB): domain Bacteria; phylum Bacillota; class Clostridia; order Oscillospirales; family CAG-272; genus UMGS902. The sequence continues at coordinate 11,914 of JAZQEH010000025.1, read as the reverse complement.
GATTATATTATTGCTGCCGGCAACAAGCTTGTTATTGACGAGGGCGTATATTGCCGCAACACTCTTGCAACCAACTATATCTCGATTGTTGGCGGTTTGATGAGCGGCACGTTTGAGGGAAACTCGGATATTACCGTTAAGAGCGGCTATTTCCGTAACATTTACGGTGGTAACTATAACGGTACCTTCAAGGGTGACTCCAACGTTACGTTTATTGGCGGCTATGTTGATAATATGATTACCGGCGGTACCTTTATGGGTAACTTTGAGGGTGATTCGCATGTCAACATCGGCGGCGACGCAGTAGTTGTATATACCTCTACCGGTTCGGGTGTAAACGGCGCAAACTGCGGCTCCGGATCAACTCAATATACATTTGTCGGTGACGTATATCTCAATCTTTACGGTAAGGCACGCATTAACCAGAGTGTTTACGGTACAACACGTTATTCTAACGTAACAACAACCGGTAACGTTTATATCACCGTAAAGGATGATGCTTACGTATATCAGAATCTCTACGCAGGCGGATATGCAGGTACGCTTAACGGTAACACAAGCGTTGTAATGGATAACGGCTGGGTAGGTGTTAACCTTGCAGCAGGCAGCCGTAGCGGTACTGTTAACGGCGATACCTATCTTGAGATCAATGGCGGTCAGATAAACTATTATTTCACAAACCTCCATTCATCTTATTCCGATGTTCCCGGCGAGTACAATGTTGCAGGCGGCGGACTTACCGGTGCAGTTAAAGGTAACACAACCGTTGTTGTAAACGGCGGTGACATTTACGGCAGCGTTTACGGCGGCGGAATCACCACGGGTACAGTCAGCGGAAGTTCTGCCGTTACACTCACAGGCGGTAGCATTATGTGCGGTGTATATGCAGACGGTGCTACTGCGGGTAGCGTAAGCGGCACAAAGACACTCGATGTTGACCTTTCCGACGGCGGCACACTTGCGGTTGGTCTTCCTATGGCTGTAAGCACCCTTACAGGTGGCGGCAAACTTGTTCTTTTCCCCGAGGCTACAGTAACTGCCGATACTTTCGGCGGTGAGGTTGAACTTGAAATCAACGGTGTGCCTCAGGCAAGAGATTATATCACTGCGGCAACAACAGAAAATGCAACCGTAACGTATACAGCACAGGGCAATGAAAAGTTTGTTTCCGAAGGCGGCGTGTTCGGTATTTCCTCCGAGGGCTACTTTGAAAAGGTAAAGGTTGTTTTCGATCACCTTGACGGCGTTCAGATTTATCCCCGTGCAGGTCTTGCAACAAGCGGTGACAGAATTCAGGCAGATGAAACCTACGGAACATCGACCGTGTTCTACCTTGCCCCCGGTCTTTATAATGCTCCTGTATATCATACACAGGAGGACTATAAGCGTGTATACTTCTATGTAACCGGCGAAGAAGAGGAAATGGTGCTTGATTATACTAACTACACTCCTGCCGAGGGTAACGGCTTTGAGGCACTTCATTTCCTTGAAAACACCCTTGAAATTTATGATAAGTTCTATAATACCAATGACCTTGTAGGTTACGAAACTCCCGACTCCCCCTATTTTAATAATAACCGTTACGGCACAAGACTCTTTACGTCAAATACCGAAATGTATGAGTTTGTAGCCGAAAAGGTTGCGGCATGTGACTATGCGTATGCATACGATCTCTTTACCTCGCCAAACGGCAACACCGTTCCTGCAGTTGTGTTTACCAAGGATAATATTCCTGCAAACGCAACCCTCGAAGAAGCGGCTGAAATTATTTCGGCTACCAAGGGCAGAGATATTATGATGGTTACCGCTATCGTTCACGGTAACGAGCCCTCCGCAGGTGAGGGTGCCCTTGCACTTATCAGCGAGCTTTGCGGCGAGTACGGTAACGCTCTTCTCACAGGCAACGTAGGTGCGGTTATCATTATCCCAAGACTTAACCCTGACGGATGCGAAACCTTTACACGTGAAACGCCTTCGGCGGTTGGCGAGAGCAACCTCAACCGTGACTACGCACTTCTTACAAGTGCAGAGATAAGCGGTGTGGCAAAGGCATTTGACCTCTTTGCTCCTACAATTTTAGTTGACTGTCACGAGGCACCGCTTGACCCACAGTGGGGTGCAAGCAACACTCTTTCCGATATCTACGATGTAGGCGTTATGACTGCTGGTACACTCAATACACCTTTTGTTGATGCAACCGCCGCTGTCAAGGGCGATTATGCAAACAGAGGTATGCGTACCGCAGAGCTTCTTACTGATGTACTTGAGGGCATCGGAGAAACCGGTCTCCGTCCGTATTATTATCAGACTCCCATGACGTTCCCTGCAAATAACTCGCCGTACGGACTTACTAACGGTGCATATACGTTCCTTGTTGAAGTTCCCGGTATTTCCGGCGGTGATGCGGTATTTGCAAGACGTGTATTTGCACAGATGACTGCATTGAAGGAAATTTTTGCACTTGCGGCAGAGTCTGACGGCAAACTTGCAGACGAGGTTAACGCAGCAAGAGAAAAGGTTGCACTCTCTGCACAGAAGTTTGATGTTGACACACCCATAGTTCTTCAGCACAGCTACACACGTCATGACAGTGCAACAATGCTTTGGAACAATCCTCTTGTTGGCGCTGATGCGACTGTTCGCAAGGCGGAGAATACCACAAAGTATTTCATTCAGGACGTTGCAATCAAGTATCGCTCACGTCCTACCGCATATGTTGTAAGTGCGGATGTAAGCGGCATTGAAAATGTGCTTTCTGTTCTTGAAAAGCAGGGAATAGCTTATCATTTGCTTGATGCGGGAACTACATTGAATCTTAAGAGATATGGCGGCGACTCTACAGCCGCAACTCTCGGTGCGGCAGCAGACGTTACTTTTGCAAACGGTGCATACATCGTTCCTGTAGACGGCTACAAGGCATACCTTATCGCAACTCTCTTTGAGCCTGAAAACCCGGATAGCGGCGACTATACAACTACGTTTGCAGAGGGCGGTTATCTTGCGGCTACTGATATTTACCGTTCGGAAGAAAGCTTTATCGCCGCTAAGCTCGGTCTTGACGGCACATACTCTGCTATAGAAATTGCAAGCGGCAAAACCGTTGCAGGTGTATACGTTGACGGTGCCGAATATGCAGATGCAGAAAATGACGGTGAAAATGTATACGTAGTTCTTCCTGATAAGGAAACCTACACCGTTTTGGTTAAGTATGCCGACGGCACAAGCACTTGTGTGGTAAACGGCGAATATTTTGACAGTGCTTTTACCGATGCCGGATATTATGCAAGCAGTCCCGATGCTACAGAGCAGACCGGTGCTATTTCGATGAACGTAGTTCTTGCAAATATTGACGAGTATGAAGATAGGGTTGCAACGTTCGGCATTTACGTGTATAATATAACCACTAACGAAAAGGTTACTGTTGAAAGCGGAGAAATGGATGCTCTCCTTGAAGCTGATGGATGCTTCTACGCAGTGGTAACCAATATCGCAAAAGAGAATTTTGAAAAGAATATTCTCTTTGTTCCGTTTGTTGCACTTGATACTGACGGAAACCGTGATACGACCGATGATGTTGAGATTGTTACAGGTGAGTCTGCACTTGCATCTGTATCAATGCACAACAAATGGCTTGGAAAGAAAGTGAATAACCTTGATGACTAATGAAAAAATATTTGAGTTTATAGACTCATGCCGCACCGAAATGGAAAACGTGCTTGATTACATGGAGCATCATGCGGCAACGGGCTATCAGGAATGGGATGCACACAATTATCTCGTTGAAGCCTACGAAAAACTCGGATATAAACTCACAATGGCGGGCAACATCCCCGGCTTTTACACAGACGTTGATACCGGTAGACCCGGCCCCAAAATCCTTATATTCAGCGAACTTGACGGGCTTTTAATACCCGACCATCCAAATGCAAATCCCGAAAACGGTGCAGCACACGCATGCGGTCATCACGCACAGTGTGCAGCCCTTTATGGGGTGGCGGCGGCACTCAGACTTCCGGAAGTACTTGAAGGACTTTCGGGCAGTATCCGCCTTTGTATTGTACCTGCCGAAGAAGGCGTAAATACCGCTTTTCTTAAGGAACTCATAGAAAAGGGAATAATAAAGTATGCAGGCGGCAAGCGTGAGTTCTATGCAAGAGGTCTTTTCGATGACTGTGACCTTGCATTTATGATTCATACCGGCGGCGGTTCGCACACGTTTTCTATCAAACCCGGCTGCAATGGCGGAGTCAAAAAAATGGCACGTTTTATCGGTAAGAATGCTCATGCAGGTGCCCCCAGACACGGTATCAACTCGCTTCAGGCGGCAACTCTTGCACTTTCGGCTGTTAATGCTTTCCGTGATACCTTTAACAATTATGATTTTGTACGCGTCAGCTCAATTCTTACCGAAGCCGGTACCGCAGTAAACGCTGTTCCCGGCGTTGCGGTAATCGAAAGTCAGATTCGTGCAAACAATGTCAAAGCACTTAACGATGTCAATTACAAGATAAGCCGTGCAGTTGCGGCGTCTGCGGCATCTATTGGTGCAAAGGTTCATATTACGGATATGCCCGGTTACCTCCCCGGTAAATATGACAAAAACCTTGCAGACGTTATGCTTGAGGGTATGGCAGAGGTCGTTGGCGAGGAGAACGCAAAGTACATCAGTGAACCGTGGGATACCGGTTGCACGGATCTTGCCGATATTTCGCTGATTATGCCGGCTGTTCATGCTTTCGGCAGCGGCGGTGCAGGCGCAGCCCACGGTCCGACATATCGCATCGCTGATTTTGACAGTGCGTGTATGGACAGTGCCAAGGCACAGGTAATGATAATCCGCAAATTGCTCGAAAACGGTGCGGCAAAGGCAAAATATGTTATCGAAAATGCAACACCGCATTTCAAAAGTAAAGATGAATATATTGAATATATTGATTCTTTGTTTTCAGAAAAGGATGCTGTTGTTTATAACGATGATGGCACCGTGTTACTTAATATCTAAAAAAAGTCCGCCTTCTGGCGGACTTTTTTTTAGATTATTATGGAAAAATCAAAAAAATTATGTTACAATAATGATAACGTTTGTTTTAGGAGCATGATATGAAGAGAATTGACCGTACGGTACTTCGTGAAACTGTATATATTGCTGTATTCACTTTGATTTTAAGCGTGCTTATGCAGTCCGTGTTTCTTATCATAAACAAATGGGATTATACGGTGCTATGTGGCAATATTCTTGGTATTGTTGCCGCCGTAGGCAATTTTTTGCTTATGGGTATTACTGTGCAAAACGCACTTGAAAAGGATGAAAAGGAAGCCGCAAAGCTTGTTAAGTTTTCGCAACGCGGCAGATTGTTTTTGCTTTTCGTTGTTGCATTACTTGCATATCTTATACCGATATTTAACATAGTTGCTACTGTTATACCGCTTATTTTCCCTCGTATAGCGATAGCGGCAAGACCTTTTATTATCAAGGATTGACAAAAGAGGTGATTTGTTTTGAGCAAGCCGAGCTTGCGTTTTAGGATTGTTGATGCAATTCTTGTTGCAATGATGATATTGCCGATAGTATTCGGCATAGCACTCAACGTGCTTACAAAGCCGGTTTCTGAGGGTATCAATGTCACCGGTGCAAGGATATTTTTCACACTTCCGATGCCTGTTCAGGATTTTCCCGTAACAGAGTCGCAGATCAATTCCGCACTTGTGATGATTGTCATTTTCTTTTTCTGCTTGTATATGACTCACGGATTAAGCGAGCATATCAAGCTGAAAAGGCAGCATTTTGCGGAAATAATAGTTGAAAAGATTGACGGAATGGTAAAAGAGAACATGGGCGAGTATTTTATGGGCTTTGCACCGTTTGTTATCGCCATAATGGCTCTTTCCGCATGCTCAAGTCTGCTTTCGCTTTTCGGACTTTATCCCCCCACATCGGATATAAATATAGTCGGCGGCTGGGCGGTGCTTGTGTTCATTCTTATAACGTATTATAAGTTGAAATGCGGACCTGTCAATTATCTCAAAGGCTTTGCCGAGCCGGTTGCATTTTTTGCACCGTTTAATGTAATAAGCGAATTTGCAACACCTGTTTCAATGGCGTTCCGTCATTATGGCAACGTGCTTTCGGGAACGGTTATTTCGGTACTGCTTGGCAGTGCTCTCGGCGGGCTTTCGTCGATGCTTTTAGGCTCACTTCCCGGTTTTCTTGCCGATATTCCGCTTTTGCAGGTTGGTATACCTGCGGTGCTGTCAATTTATTTTGATTTGTTCAGCGGATGTCTTCAGGCATTTATTTTCGCAATGCTTACAATGCTTTATGTTTCGGGCGGATTCGACCTTGAAACATATCAAAAGCGTAAGGCTAAAAAACTTTCAAAAACAAAATAATTATATAAAACAGGAGGATTTTTATTATGGAACTCGCAATTGGTATTATTTTAGGTTGTTGTGCATTAGGTGCAGGTATGGCAATGATAGCAGGTATCGGCCCCGGTATCGGTGGAGGTAACGCAGTCGCAAAGGCATGTGAAGCTATCGGTCGTCAGCCCGAATGTAAAGGCTCTGTAACCACCACCATGCTTATGGGTTGTGCGGTTGCGGAAACCACCGGTCTTTACGCACTTGTTATTGCAATTCTTCTCATCTTTGTTGCCCCAAATACGCTTGTAAACATTCTTGTTGAAACAATGAAAAGCCTTTAATAAAAGCGGAGTAACATTATGCAAACACTTGACGTAATTTCGGTCAATCTGTGGCAAATGGCAGTTTCTCTTGCAAATCTTGTATTGTTGTTTTTGATTGTCAAACATTTTCTTTATAATCCTGTCAAGAAGATGCTTGCAAACCGTCAGAACACTATTGAGGGCGACTATGCTGCGGCAAAGGATGCAAGAGAAAAAGCAGAAAGCCAGCAAAAGGCATATGAAGAAAAGCTTTCAGATGCAAAGGCTGAAGCTGAAAATGTAATCAAATCAGCGGTAAGCACCGCAGCTGCACGCGAAAAAGAAATCATTGCCGATGCCAAAGAAAAGGCAGACGGAATTATCCGCCATGCCGAGGAAGAGGCAATTCTTGAACGTAAAAAGGCAGAGGATAGCATCAAAAAGGAAATTGCTTCGGTTTCCAGTGCGCTTGCTTCAAAAATGCTTGAGCGTGAAGTTTCTTCGGATGACCATAAGCAACTTATTGACTCCTTCATTGAAGGTATAGGTGACGAAGATGATGCAAATTGAGAGGGAATACGCAGAGGCGTTGTTCATGCTCGCACAGGAAAGCGGTGAGCCGCAGGCTTATAACGAGGCTCTTGACGTTGTTTATTCCGTCTTGCATGAAAATCCCGATTATGTAGAGTTTTTGGCATCACCTGCCATCCCTTTAGCAGAGAGATGTGCAGCAATTGACGAAGCGTTTAAAAACGCACCCGAGCACGTGGTTTCTTTTATGAAACTGCTTTGCGAGAATTCGCATGCAAAAAGCATATGTGAATGTATAGACGAGTACAGAAAGCTTGTGCTTGCGGCATCGGGAAGCGTGGTTGCCACCGTTACATCGGCAGTGGAGCTTAGCAATGAGCAGAAAGAAAAGCTTATTGTAAAGCTTGAGAAAATAACCGGTAAAAAGGTTAATGCAGAGTATTTTATCGACACCTCGCTTATCGGCGGTGTGAGGATAGAACTCGACGGAAAACTGTATGATGGCAGTGTTAAACAACGCTTAAGCGAAGTAAAGGATGTGATTATCGGATGATAAGACCTGAAGAAATCAGCAACATTATAAAAAGTCAGATACAGAATTATAAAAACCGTATTGAAATGACCGAAACAGGCAAGGTTATCCTTGTCGGTGACGGCATTGCAAGAGTATACGGACTTCGCAACTGCATGGCGAACGAACTCCTTGAGTTTGAGGGCGGCAGCTTCGGAGTTGCACAGAATCTTGAGGAAGAAACTGTTTCTGTAGCCGTGCTTTCTGACAAAAACGATATCCGTGAGGGTACTGCCGTCCACAGAACCGGCAAGGTGCTTTCTGTCCCCGTTGGTGAAAAGCTGCTCGGCAGAGTTGTAAACGCCCTCGGTGAGCCTATTGACGGCAAAGGCCCGATTGAATACAGCGGCACACGTCCACTTGAGAGTGAGGCTGCCGGTATTATCGAGCGTAAAAGCGTACATGTACCGCTTCAGACAGGTATCAAAGCTATTGACAGTATGATTCCGATAGGCCGCGGTCAGCGTGAGCTTATTATCGGTGACAGACAGACGGGTAAAACCGCTATTGCAATCGATACTATTATCAATCAGAAGAATACCGGCGTTATCTGTATTTACGTTGCAATCGGACAGAAGAGTACGTCTGTTGCACAGCTTGCAAGCGAGCTTACTCGTAGCGGTGCAATGGAATATACAATTATTGTTTCGGCAAGTGCCGCAGAGAGTGCGCCACTTCAGTACATCGCACCGTATAGCGGATGTGCTATGGCAGAATACTTCCGTGAGCAGGGCAAGGACGTGCTTATCGTTTATGATGACCTTTCAAAGCACGCAGTTGCATACCGTGCACTCTCCTTGCTTATCCGTCGTCCACCGGGCAGAGAAGCATACCCCGGCGACGTATTCTACCTACATTCAAGACTGCTTGAACGTGCAGTTTGTATTGCCGATGAATACGGCGGTGGCTCAATAACTGCACTTCCGATTATCGAAACACAGGCTGGCGACGTTTCTGCGTATATCCCAACCAACGTAATTTCTATTACTGACGGCCAGATATTCCTCGAAACCGAGCTTTTCCATTCGGGCATCATGCCTGCAATCAACCCCGGTATTTCAGTCAGCCGTGTTGGCGGCAGTGCGCAGCTTAAGGGTATGAAAAAGGTATCGGGCGAGCTTAAACTGCTTTATTCACAGTACCGTGAGCTTCAGTCGTTTGCACAGTTCGGCAGCGACCTTGATGCAGATACAAAGTCACGTCTTGCACTTGGTGACAGAATTGTTGAGGTGCTTAAACAGGGTAAGAATGCACCTGTACGTGTCGGATGTCAGGTTGCCATTGTTTATGCGGTTATCAATCACTATCTTGACAAAGTGGCTGTAAAGGACGTTCATGAGTATGAAGCAAGACTTTTTGCAAAACTCGAAAATCAGCACGGTGAGTGGCTTGCAAGGGTAGAGAGCGGCTCATTTGATGATAACGATATAAACGAGCTTAAAGCTATTCTTTCGGAAATGCAGGTGTAAACCGATATGGCAGGAAACACAAAAGCACTGCGTGTGCGTATAAAGAGTGTTACATCCACCTTGCAGCTTACAAAGGCAATGGAGCTTGTTGCCGCATCTAAAATCAGACGTGCCAATGATGCCATGCTCAAAGGACGTGAATATCGCTCTTCGCTTGAAAATGCGGTTGCACTGCTTACTTCAAGCCGAGAATGTGCAAAGAGTCCGTATATGCAAAAGCGTGACGGCGGCAGAACAAGAATTATCATTATCGCAGGCGACAGAGGGCTTGCCGGCGGATATAATGCAAACGTATTCCGCCTTGCGGCTGAATACAAGGATGCAGAGTTTATCCCGATAGGCAAACGTGCATGCGAGAGATACGGTAAAGAAACTGTTTCGTCCGAGCATTTTTCATTTGATGATGCAAATACACTTGCCAAAGAGCTTTGCGAGTCGTTTGCAAACGGTGAGTTTGACCGTCTTGGTATCATTGCAACAAAGTATAATTCGGTAATGTCGCAGGAAGCGTTTATTAAATGGATACTTCCGCTTGACGTATCCGAGCGAAGCGATAATGCAATGACGGTGTTTGAGCCGGATAGCCTTACTGTACTGAATAACGTTGTACGTGAGTATGTTGCAGGCATTATAACCGTTTGTGTAAGAGAAAGCTTCGCAAGCGAGGTCAGTGCCAGACGAATGGCAATGGATTCCGCAGGCAAGAATGCACGCCAGATGATAAGTGAGCTTCAGCTTGAGTATAACCGTGCAAGGCAGGGTGCAATTACACAGGAAATCACAGAAATCGTTGCCGGCAGCGGCAATGGGTGAGGTGGTATAGAATATGAATATAGGAAAAGTAACGCAGGTAATGGGACCGGTAGTTGACGTTCGCTTTAACGAGGGCGAGCTTCCCGCTATTCACAATGCACTTACCGTTCCCGTAGGCGATAGAGTTTTAACCGTTGAGGTTGCACAGCACATCGGCGACAATGTTGCAAGATGTATTGCAATGGCATCTACCGACGGTTTGCAAAGAGGTGTTGACGTAACCGATACGGGAGCTCCCATCAGCGTACCTGTAGGTAACGAAACACTCGGCAGAATTTTTAATGTGCTTGGCGATGCTGTTGATAATGTTCCCACTCCCGAAACCGAGGAGAAGTGGAGCATTCACAGAAATGCTCCGAGCTATGACGAGCTTGCTACAAGTGCCGAGATTTTTGAAACCGGTATCAAGGTTATTGACCTTATCTGTCCTTATTCAAAGGGCGGTAAGATCGGTTTGTTTGGCGGTGCAGGCGTTGGTAAGACCGTACTTATTATGGAGCTTATCAACAACATTGCAAAGCAGCACGGCGGTATCTCGGTATTCACCGGTGTAGGTGAACGTACCAGAGAGGGTAATGACCTCTATAACGAAATGAAAGAATCGGGAGTTTTGAAAAAGACCGCACTTGTGTACGGTCAGATGAACGAGCCTCCCGGAGCACGTATGCGTGTAGCTCTTTCGGGACTTACAATGGCGGAGTATTTCCGTGACAAAGAGGGTCAGGACGTACTTTTGTTTATTGATAACATTTTCAGATTTACTCAGGCAGGTAGTGAAGTTTCGGCACTTCTTGGACGTATGCCCTCTGCGGTAGGTTATCAGCCAACGCTTGCAACCGAAATGGGTGCACTTCAGGAGCGTATCACTTCCACAAAGAAAGGCTCTATTACCTCCATTCAGGCGGTATACGTGCCTGCCGATGACCTTACCGACCCTGCACCTGCAACCACGTTTGCACATCTTGATGCAACTACGGTTCTTGCGAGAAACATTGCTTCTCAGGGTATTTATCCCGCAGTTGATCCGCTTGAATCCTCAAGCCGTATTCTTTCTCCCGATATCGTCGGCGAGGAGCATTATGCGGTAGCAAAAGAGGTTCAGCGTATTCTGCAAAGATACAATGAGCTTATGGATATCATCGCTATTATGGGTATGGATGAGCTTTCCGATGAGGATAAGCTTCTGGTTCAGCGTGCAAGAAAGATTCAGAGATTCCTTTCCCAGCCGTTTGACGTGTCCGAAAAGTTTACAGGCTTTGCAGGTAAGTATGTACCGATTTCCGAAACCGTTCGTGGCTTTAAGGAGATTATAGAGGGTAAGCATGACGACCTTCCCGAATCTGCGTTCCTCTTTGTAGGCACAATAGACGAGGCGGTTGAAAAAGCAAAGAAGGTACAGGGATGAACAGTTTCAAACTAACGGTTTCCTCACCTGACGGACATAAATTCAGCGGCGAGGTAGTAAAGCTTGACGTGCGTGGTACAGAGGGCGAGCTTGCTATTATGGCAGGTCATATACCGTTTGTAACATCGCTTGTGAAAAGTCCGTGTACAATATGGTTAAGCGAGAGCGAAAAGAAAACCGCTACGCTTGACGGCGGACTTTTGACCGTTGATAGCGATGCAGTAACTCTCCTCGCAGGCTCATTTAAATTTGATTAACAAAAAAGACGTTCTCACATGAGAACGTCTTTTTTGTACCGAGGTTGATAGTATAAATTATTGTTTATGGGAGTAACGAAGGCTCCCTCAGACGAGGGAGCTGTCAGCGGAACGCTGACTGAGGGAGGGAAAAAAGTAACAATTAGAAATGTTCCCTCCTTCCGTCGCCTTACGGCGCCACCTTCCTCGTCTGAGGAAGGCTT
>JAZQEH010000024.1:0-35683 GCA_045538895.1 Eubacteriales bacterium | reverse complement strand
CCCTCAGACGAGGGAGCTGTCAGCGGAACGCTGACTGAGGGAGGGAAAAAGTAACAATTAGAATGGTCCCTCCTTCCGTCGCCTTGCGGCGCCACCTTCCTCGTCTGAGGAAGGCTTGTTAATGTAAACATTAATTTACATTACAATGAAAGGGTAAAAAATGTTATTTTCAAGTATTCCTTTTTTGTATTATTTTTTGCCGGTGGTACTTGCACTGTATTTTATAGTACCGTTCAAGTTCAAGAATCTTGTTTTACTTGTATCAAGTCTGTTCTTTTACTTTTACGGCGAGCCTGTGTATGTTATTCTGATGCTTGTTTCATCACTTTCGAGCTACGTTCACGGACTTCTGATAGATAAGTGCAAGGGCACAAAATGGGCAAAAATATGGCTTACCTCATCGGTAGTCACAAGTCTTTTGATGCTTGGATTTTTCAAGTATTCAGACTTCTTTATCGAAAACTTCAATGCACTGACTCACAGTAGCGTTGCTTTGCTTAATGTTGCATTGCCTATCGGTATCAGCTTTTACACTTTCCAGACTCTCAGCTATACCATTGACGTATACCGTGGCGAGGCACAGGTACAAAAGAGCTTTGTACGCCTTGCAACATATGTATCTCTCTTTCCCCAGCTTATCGCAGGCCCTATCGTGCGTTATACCACGGTTGAAGAGGACCTAAGCGAGAGAAAGCACACGCTTGAAAATTTTGCAAGCGGTGTTACACGCTTTGTAATAGGCCTTGCTAAAAAGGTGCTGATTGCAGACGTGCTTTATGAGTTCTGTAACGCATTCCGTGCTTCGGATGACAAGTCTGTTGCGTTTTATTGGCTTTATGCCATTGCTTTTTCGCTTCATATTTATTTCGACTTTTCGGGATACAGCGATATGGCAATCGGACTTGGCAGAGTTTTCGGCTTCAGATTTCTTGAAAATTTCAACTATCCTTACGTTTCAAAGAGTGTAGCAGAATTCTGGCGTCGTTGGCACATGTCGCTTGGTTCGTGGTTCCGTGACTACGTTTATATCCCGCTCGGCGGCAACCGTGTTTCCAAATGGCGTTGGTTCTTCAACACGCTTGTGGTATGGTTGCTTACCGGCTTCTGGCACGGTGCGGCTTGGACGTTTATTATATGGGGACTTTACTTTGCCGCATTCCTTCTGCTCGAAAAGTTCTTCTTAAATAAAGTTTTTGAAAAGCTTCCCAGGTTTATTTCGCATATCTACGTGCTTGTTGCGGTTGCGATAAGCTTTGTAGTATTCAATGCGGCTTCGCTCCGTGAGGCGGCAAGCGATATTGGCGGCATGTTCGGTGCTCTCGATATTCCGCTTTGGTCAAAGGAAACCGCTTATTATCTTTCCAACTATGCAGTTCTCTTCGTTGCGGCAATTCTCGGTGCAACTCCGCTCTTTAAAACTGCGGTTTTGAAGCTCAAGGAAAACAAGACTGCTTGCATGGTGATTGATATCGTCGAGCCTGTGTTTGTTGCCGCTATTATCATAATTGTTACGGCATGCTTTGTAAACGGCTCGTTCAGCCCGTTCCTTTATTTCAGATTTTAAGGAGGAGAAGTAATGAAAATTAAAAATATTGCAGTTACATTAACTTTTTGCTTGCTCGTGTTCGGCTTCTCCTTGCTTTGCTTTTTCAAATCACCGACAGAGTATTCGGACAGTGAACGCAGATTTTTGGCACAGTTCCCGAAGATTACAGTAGATACCGTTGTCGATGGCAGTGCCATAAAGGGTTTTGACGATTATTCGGTGGACCAGTTCCCGTTCCGTGAGTCCTTCCGTAAGATTTATACTTGGTACAGATTCAATATCAATAATATCGGTGAGGCAAACGGTTACGCTGAAAGTGACGGTATCATCGTACAGACCGATTCGAAACTCAATGGCGAGTCGCTTGACAGAGTTGTTGGAAAGTTCAACGAGATTTATGACAATCTTTTGAAAGATAAGGCAGAAAATGTTTATCTATCGGTAATTCCCGATAAAAATTACTATTACTCGCAAAAATACGGCAATCCGTCAATGGACTATGAGAGCTTTATTGCTACTCTGACATCGGGACTTGTACAGATGGAGTATATCGACATCTTTGACACCTTGAAGCTTGAGGATTACTACAAAACCGATACCCACTGGAGTCAGGACAAAATTTTGGCGGTGAGGGATAAACTTGCATCGGCTCTCGGTATAACGGTCGGCAGTGATTATAAGATAAACGAGCTGTATCCGTTTTCGGGCGTGTTGCTCAGTCAGTCGCTTATTGACGTTCCCAAGGACACGATATACTATCTCACAAACGATGTGCTTGATAATTGTACCGTTACCGATTATGAAACAGGTAAGAAACTCGGTATATATGACCTTGAAAAGTTTGATTCCAAGGAGCCGTACGATATCTTCCTTTCCGGTACAAAGGCACTTCTGCGTATCGACAATCCTGCGGCAACCTCCAAAAAGGAGCTTGTAGTATTCCGTGATTCGTTCGGTTCAAGTCTTATTCCGCTTATTGCTGAAGGATATAGCAGCATCTATATTGTGGATATCCGATATGTGGCATCTTCGCTGCTTGGTAACATGATTGATTTTGAGGGTAAAGACGTTCTTTTCCTCTACAGTACCCTTGTTCTCAACAGCAATCCTAATTTTAAATAAGAAAAAAGAAACGGTGTAGCTACACCGTTTCTTTTTTTATAATCGTATTAGCCCAGAAGCCGCTCTTTAACATAAGCAGTCCTATGGTCATTTTAACTGCATCGGATAACTGAACGATAAGGTAAACAGGTACAATGCCGAGGTTTGTGAATGTTACAAGGCAGAATGCAATAACTGCGGGTACTGCCCATGTATATACGCTGTCAAAGAGGAAAGTAACAAAGGTTTTTCCGCCGCTTCGCACTGCAAAATATATGCCGTGCACAAGTGAATGCATGGGGAGCGTAAAGCCTGAAATCATAAGCAGCTTTGCTGCAATGTCACGAACTTCGTTCTCAACGTCATAGAGCAGTGGAATATACTTTGAAGAAACAATTAGCATGCTGCCCATCACGATGTGTACAACCACGGTAAAGAACAAGAGTTTTCGGTTCATGTCAATGGCATTTTCACGTTCGCCTTTGCCAAGCTCTCTGCCGAGGATAATCGAAATTGCAGTGCCCATTGCAAACATTATTGTGCAGAAAAGGTTCCATGCGGTAGAGTTGATGTTGGTTGCCGCATACGCAAACACGCCTTTAGTGGAGTAGCTTTGGTTGATGAAAGTTGTACCAAGCGACCAGATTATCTCGTTGAGCATAAGCGGAGAACCGGTTATTACGATATCCTTTATAAGCGAAGTAGGTACGTAGAGCGAGCGGTATGCACCCTTTGCAAATCTGAATTTTGACTTGCGTACATGCGTGTAAATTACAACCACAAGCATTTCAACGTATCTTGACATTACGGTGGCTATGGCGGCACCCTTAACCTCAAGGCGGGGGAACCCAAACGTACCAAAAATAAGGAAGTAGTTGAAAACAAGGTTCACAAGAATTGCCGCAACGCTTGCAATCATTGGAACAACGGTATCACCAAGCTCACGAAGTGTGCTTGAATATACCTGCACTATCATAAACGGTGCAAGACCTATGAGCATAATACGCAAATAATCATGCGCATTCTGTGTTATAAGCGAAAGGTCAAGCCCCTCGTTGCTTTCGTTTTCAAGGAAGAGCATTGTGAGCGGCTCTCCAAATAAAAACAGTATAGCTATTGCAAGTGCGGTTGCCACAACACCGAAAACCATCTTTGCACGGAACGTGTGGCGAAGACCTTTGTCATCGTTAATGCCTGCAAACTGTGCACCGAAGATGGAAACGCCCGAAACTCCGCCGAAAATTGCGAGGTTGAACACAAATATAAGCTGATTTGTAATAGCAACGCTGTTGATAGCCTCGGTGCCGAGCTTACCTACCATGACATTGTCAAGCAGGCTGACAAATTGAGTTACACCTTGCTGGATTATAAGCGGTATTACAAGAATAAAGAGCATTTTATAAAATGCTTTGTCACCGATGAATTTTTTAAGGAATCTCATTTTATGCCTCACGAACCTTGCAAACGTCTACCCAACATTCAAATCCCGAGTATTTTTCAAGCTCCTCGATGGTAAGCTCAATAGCACTGTTTGATGAGCCGCAAGCAGGGAAGACCGTTTCAAAACGCTTCATTGACTCGTCAAGATATACTTTTATATTATCGTTTACTGCAAAAGGACAAACGCCGCCTGCGGCATGTCCGATGCGTGCTTCACATTCTTCAAACGGGAGCATCTTTGCCTTGGTGTGGAATGTGCCTTTGAATTTGGAATTGTCAATTTTAACGTCACCTGCCGCAACGATAAGAATGTCACCGTCGGGAGTTTCAAAAGACATGGTTTTTGCAATTCTTGCACCGTCACAGCCGAGTGCGGCGGCGGCAAGCTCAACGGTTGCGCTTGATACGTCGAATTCAAGCACACGGTTTTCCATACCGTGTGATGCGAAAAATGCTTTAACTTTTTCTATAGCCATCGTTTTATACCTCGGAAATACATACTTTAGCGATTTTAACATAAATAAAGATAAAAGTAAATAGAAATATTAAAAAGGAGTCGTTTTCGACTCCTTTTTAACGAGATTTTAGATTTGTGTTTTATTCATAATAAATCGGTATGGTACGATTGTTTTCGTCTGTGAGATAAGCAGACTCCAAATCGTCGTTTACGATAATATCGCTTCTGCCGTATTTAGCACAGAGTTTTTCTTGAATGTCAGCTCGTCTGCGTTCTTTTTCGGCAACGCTATCAGCCCAATCGGTTGCAATCTTGTCTGCATTTGCACCGATTTGCATAGTAAGCTCTTTTAAAGCTTCATCTTCGGGAGTATCTGCAATCATGAAAATGGACATCCAGCCAAAGAAAGGAATGTGTGACCAAATAACAAAGCCGATGTTCCACCACCATTTGAAGATTTTACCTATCAGGGTGTTAGTTTTAGCAATAAGTCTGATTGCAACGACTATTGCAATGCAGCCGATTATAATAAGAGTAAGTTTAAGACCGTCATCCATAATAGTTACCTCGTTTTAATATTTGTTCTAAAATCTCTTGTTAACTGTATAAAGTTAATTAACTACATAATAGCACGAAAATTGTCGGTTGTCAACTGTGTACAGTTAATTTTGTTTATGTTAATGATATATAATAATATTGTACTAAACTAAAAGGGGAAGTGTATGGAGCTTCGTCAAGCGATAAAAGAGCGTATCCTTGAGCTTTGCGGCGAAAGAGGTATAACTGTAAACAAGCTCTGCCTGATTTGCGGCATTACTCAATCTACGGTTAATAACATTATTAATTCGGGAAGTCAAAAGCCTACAGTTTCGACAATTAAAAAGATTTGTGATGGGCTGGACATTACACTTGCCGAGTTTTTTGATAATGATAAGTTTAATAACCTTGAACAGGAAATCAAGTAAAACGCACCGGCAGGTGCGTTTTTTATTTTTAATGAATTCCGATTGACAACTAACCAAAAAATCATTATACTTAATTTAAAGATTATTCGCTATAAAAGGAGAAAATCTAATGCTGTTAAAAACTATTGCTACCGCAGACACGCCGGGTTCGGTTCTTTTGAGTGCATGGTATGAAACCGATGCGGACGGTGTTGAAAAAAGATATGAATATCGTGTAACAGAAGTAGAGTATAATGATGCTGCATGTGAAATGTTTGCACAAATTGCTTCAGAATACTATATACACGTAACCTATGTGTCCGATTGTGAAAGCAACACCGATGCAGGCAATGGCTATGATGATTATTCAAAGGAAGAAACCGACGTTGACATAAATCTCAACGACTGCATAATCAGTAATAATACCGTAGTTGGCTTTTTGTGCAGTGCGTTTGACAGACAGGATGTTTTGCTGATAGAAAAGGGCAGTGTCACTATCAGTGACCCGCATAATTATAGCGGACGAGGCTATCACCGTTACAGATATAAGAAATTTGAACTGCTGAAAAGAGCATAAGAAAAATCTTGACAAATTTTTGTACTTGTGGTAACATCAAATAAGCGATGACGAGGAACAGTACGTGCGTATTGCCGCAGAGAGAGGTCGGTTGGTGCAAGACCTTGGCAAAAAACACAGAACCCACCTTTGAGCGTTGCGGCGATGAGTCGCACGGGTATGCCCGTTACAGCAGTAAATGAGTGCGGCAAATGCCGAATTCGGGTGGTAACACGGATTTTTTCGTCCCGAGGTTTTAAACCTCGGGACTTTTTGTTTTTTAAAATAATTAAAAGGGAGATATATTATGAAACTTACAAATCTTGTCGGCGACCGTTTCAAGGAAAGACCTGCCGGTGCCGTTATTGACAGCCATGCGCTCATGCTTCGCGGCGGCTACATGAAGTTTGTTGCAAGCGGTATTTTTTCGCAGTTTCCTCCGCTTCTTCGCACCTGCAAGAAGATTGAGAACATCATCCGTGAGGAGATGAACAAAATCGACGGTCAGGAGGTATTGTTCCCCGTAGCAATGCCTGCATCCCTTTGGGAGGAGTCGGGCAGATATTCTTCTATCGCATCCGAGCTTCTTCGATTCAAGGATAGAAACGACGTACCCATGGTACTCGGTATGACTCATGAGGAGGCGGCTGTTCAGCTCGTTCGTGAATACGGTACAAGCTATTCAAAGTATCCCTTTATGATTTACCAGATACAGACAAAGTTCCGTGACGAGGCAAGACCGCGTGCAGGTATGATCCGTGTACGTGAGTTTACAATGAAGGATGCTTATTCTTTCCATACATCAATGGCAGACCTTGAAGAATACTACGCAAGATGCCACAGAGCTTACGAGCGTATTTTTGCACGTGCAGGCGTTCCCGAGGTAGTCAGCGTTAAGTCGGACTCCGGCATGATGGGAGGTAGTGTATCGCATGAATTTATGCTCCTCACACCCATCGGCGAGGACACTCTCGTTATCTGTCCCGAGTGCGGCTACAGTGCAAATATGGAGGCGGCAGATTGCATTATCCCCGCATACGCAGACGAGGAGATGCAGGAACTTACGCTTACACATACTCCGAATGCCCATACTATCGAAGAGGTTGCAGAGTTTTTGAAGCTTGATGCAACCAAGACCGCAAAGGCGGTTGTATATCAGGAGAACCTCACAGATGATTATATAATCGTGTTTACAAGAGGTGACCTTGACGTAAACGAAACCAAGCTTCGCAATTTCCTCGGTAAGGAGATTCATCCTGCGGTTGTTACTCTTGAAAGCGGAATCGTTGCCGGCTTTATCGGTGCGGTTAATTTTGAGGGAAAAGCAACGCTTCTCTTTGACAAGTCGCTTGAGGGTGCAAAGAATCTTGTTTGCGGTGCAAACAAGGAGGACTATCACTATACAGGCTTCAATATTGAGCGTGACTATGGCAAGGTAGAGTACCATGACTTCTCCAAGGCATATGCAGGCGGTATTTGTCCTGCATGCGGCAAGCCCCACCTTACCGTAAGCAACGGTATCGAGGTAGGCAACATCTTCCAGCTTGGTACAAAGTATACAAAGACAATGGGTATGTCCTATCTTGATGAAAACGGTGAGAGCCAATGCCCGATTATGGGTTGCTACGGTATCGGTGTAGGCCGTCTTGCGGCATCTGTATGTGAAGCAAGCCATGACGACTACGGTCCCATCTGGCCTATTTCCATCGCTCCCTGGCAGGTTCAGCTTTGCTGCGTTCGTGCCGACGATGCAGAGTGCAAGGCGGTTGCAGATAAGCTTTATAAGGAGCTTGAAAACAGCGGCGTAGAGGTTATGTACGATGACCGTGACGTGCGTGCAGGTGTTATGTTCTCCGATGCTGACCTGCTCGGCACACCTCTCCGTGTTGTAGTAAGCCCTCGTAACCTCGGTGACGGTGTTGTTGAGATCACCTCACGTGATAAGAGTATAAATATCAAAGCTCCCGTAGACGAGGCACTCGAAACAGTTAAAAAGACAATCGCAGAAATGTATGAAGCGATTAATGCAAAAGTTCCAAGTCTTTGGTAAAAATAAAATGGCTTGCAAAGAATTTTCTTTGCAAGCCATTTTGTCATTTTATTGCACCTATATAGGTATCAAGCATCATTTTGTTCATTGAACCTATTTTGTAATTGACAAGCACGCCGTTTTTGTCTATGAATAATGTCATAGGTATCGACGAAACGCCGTAGGCGTATGACGCTTCATAGCTTGAATCGTGGTAAACGGGGAAGGAGTAACCTTTGCGGTTGGCAAATTTGTATGCATCTTCATAACTGTCGCCGACGTTTACCATAACAAAGTTTACATCATCGCTCTGTGCAAGGTATGCTTCTTCAAAATGCGGCATTTCGGAGGTGCAGGGCGAGCACCATGAAGCCCAGAAGTTAACAACCGTAGGCTTCCCGATGAAATCCGAGAGCTTAACCGCTTTACCGTCCTTGTCGGTAACGGTAAAGTCGGGTGCAAGTTCAATTTCAGCAGTTGTCGCAGCGGTGGTTTCGGCTGCGGTTATCAGTGCCGTAGTTTCGGCTGCGGTCGTTTCGCTTGGTGAATAATAGTCCTCGGACAGACGGCGGTATGCAAAGGCAGCAACTGCAATGAGCGCTACCATTACAATAGCAAGAATAATAAAAACTATCGGTTTTTTCATAGAACCTCACAGAAAAGAATAGAGAATTTTATTTAGTATTCCGCTGCACATCAGTATGCCTACTAAAATCAGGAAAATACCGCAAACGGAATTGATAACACGGTAATGCTTTTTAATAAAGGTAAATGCACCGCTTAATTCCTTTATCAGCACTGCGGAAATCAGAAAAGGAATTCCAAGACCGAGCGAGTAAGCAACAAGTAAAAGCGTGCCGCGTAGTGCTGTACCGGACGTTGCCGCTTGCATAAGTGCAGAGCCTAAAAATGCACCTACACAGGGCGTAAGGCTAACTGAATAGATAATTCCAAAGAGAAAAGCAGATACGATGTTTGATGCGTTTTTGCCGCCGGACATGCCTTTGAAAAAGGGAAGATGTATGATTTCAAGATAACTCAAACCGAAAATGATTACAATAATACCCGAAATGATGTTTACGGCGGTCTGGTATTTCAAAAGGAGAATACTGATCGCACCCGCACCGAGTCCCATTGCGGCATAAACCAGAGTGAATCCAAGCACAAAGCAAAGTGCACGCACAAACACAAGTCGCTTTTTGTCGGCACCGCCTGCAAAATAGGAGATGTAGATCGGGAGCATCGGGAGCATGCACGGAGATATAAAGGAAATTATACCCTCAAGAAACGTCAATAAAAAGTCCATACCGTCACCTGCTTAAAAAAGTGCGAACGGCAACGTCGGCATTGCCGCTGAAGCCTGTATGAACGTCAATGCCTTGCAGAATAAGCATTTTCATTGCGGAATCGCCAATGTTGCCGCAAAGCATGATGTCGATTTTGATGTCAGCGAGGTCGTTTATGGGAATAAAACGCATTTTTGCGATTTTTCCATGCTCAATTTCATAAAGCTTAAATGAAGACGCATGTTCATAGTAATCAAAGATATTGTTGTTTTCGAAAGGAAGTGCAATCGTCATAGTCAATCTCCTTGGCAAAATCTAAATATAGTATAGCATGAAAATAAACACTTTTGTAGAGTTTTTGATTAAATTTAAAAAAAATATATTTTTTTTGCTTTGGTACTTGATTTTTGCATTTTTATGTGATATTATATAAAGGCTTGCAAAGAGCAGTAAGGAGAAGTCGCCTAGCTGGTCGAGGGCGCACGATTGGAAATCGTGTAACCGGTAACTCGGTTCGAGAGTTCGAATCTCTCCTTCTCCGCCAATAAAAGAACCACCCGCAGGGTGGTTTTTTTATTGCATTGAGCAAGGGGAGTACCGGAGAACCTCTCGCTCATTTGCGAAGCAAATGAAAACGGCTTGCGAAGCAAGACGTTGAGAGTATCGAATCTCTCCTTCTCCGTAAGTAAAGAACCACCCGCAGGGTGGTTCTTCTTTTATACCAAAACTGCAAACAGCGGTGCAAGTACAACTGTCAAAAGCCCTGCCACTACGATAGAAAGGCTGCTCATTGCTCCCTCAATTTCGCCAAGTTCGAGGGCTTTTGTCGTGCCTATAGCGTGTGACGAGGTGCCTATGGCAACACCTTTTGCGATAGGCTCGGTGATTTTGAAAAGTTTGCAGAACAACGGTGCAAACATGTTGCCTAAAATGCCGCTTAAAATTATGGCAGCAACTGTTATCGGCACGTAGCCACCGAGTTCTTCTGTAACGCCTATTCCTATTGCGGTGGTAATTGATTTTGGGAGCAGGGTAACGTATGTAGTGTGGTCGAGTTTAAACAGCAGTGCAAAGGCGAAAACGCTTATAAGGCACGTTACTATACCGCTTGCAATTCCGCAAAGCACCGCTACCCAGTTCTTTTTTAAAAGTTCAAACTGTTCATAAAGCGGTATCGCAAGGCAAACCGTTGCAGGTGTCAGAAAAAAGCTGATAAACGAGGTGTTAGCCTTGTATTTTTCGTAGTCGATGTCAAGCAACAGTAACGCTGCAGCCGTTAAAACTATAGCGATAAGCAACGGATTAAGCAGAACGTGCTTAAACTTTTTTTGAACCGCAAGACCAATGCAGTATGCGAGGAGTGTAATAAATACGCAAAAGAACGCAGAACCGTAAATAAAATCAGTCATTGTGCTTTTCTCCTTTCTTTGAAAGGGAAATGACAAGCTGAGTCATTTTGCCCGATATAAGCATTACTGCAAACGTTGAAACGATGATAATAACCGTGTATGCTAAAGCATTCGGCAAAAATACGTCCCACGTATCAATAAGACCTACCGTTGCGGGTATAAACATGATTTGCATGAGGCTGACAAGAAACAGTCCCGTGTCACGAACCGCATGCAAAGGGATAATTTTAGTTTCAAGACATACAAACATTATAATAACACCGTAAATGCTTGCGGGGATGGGCAGCGGAATCAGGTGATTAAGTGCCTCGCCGATAAGTGATATAAAGGTAATGATAGTAAATTGCTTGACGTATTTCAAAGATAAGACCTCACTTTGCTAGCTAAAAACAAAAGCAACCCATATGGGTTGCTTTTTTGGCTGGGGATGAAGGATTTGAACCCTCACAAACAGAGTCAGAGTCTGTCGTGCTGCCATTACACAAATCCCCAATATTTTCTTTTTTCTCTCTGCGACGGTTATTATTATAGCAAAGCCGTTTCAACTTGTCAAGTATATTTTTACAAAAAAACAAGCTTTTATACAACTTTTTTAAAAATTGTTTTTCAAGTCGCCCGATATGTGCAATTATGGAAAAACACATAGCTTAACGGTATAACTTCCATTGTAGCGGTGCTATAATTAAGGTAGCAATTAACATGCATATGTAAGATAGTGTAATGAAAGGGTTGTAATAATGGAACGAGTATTATCAGCAGAAGTTTTGAAGAATTTTCAGTTATATCTTATTCAGGAAGAGAAAAGTGCGGCAACAGTTAGAAAGTATTTATCGGATGCACAACGTTTTCTGAAGTTTGCGGGCAAATTGAACGTAACCAAGGAACTAACCGTAGAATACAAGCATGCATTACAGGAGAAAGGATATGGAATCCGCTCGATAAATGCTATGCTTGCTGCACTTAATTGTTTACTTAGGTTTTTGGGGTGGACGGATTGCAAGGTTAAAAATCTGCGTTATCAGCGGCAGATGTATTGTGCCAAGGAGAAAGAACTGACCAAGGAAGAGTATATGCGATTACTGGATGCGTCAAAAAGTCAGCCGCAATTAAATCTGGTGCTTCAGACGATCTGCGGCACAGGAATACGGGTGTCGGAGTTGAAGTATTTTACCGTAGAGGCGGTGAGAAACGGAAAGATCTCTGTCAGATGTAAAAGCAAAACACGAACGATACTCATTCCGGGTAAATTGAGAAATCTGTTGTTACAATATGCAAATAAAAAAGAAATCCGCACAGGTGCGATTTTCGTCACCCGTAACGGAAAAAATCTGGACAGAAGTAATATCTGGGCGCAGATGAAACGATTGTGTGAAGTTGCAGGGGTAGCTACATCAAAAGTGTTTCCGCATAATCTGCGCAAGCTGTTTGCACGCACATTTTACGGCATTGAGAAAGATATTGCAAAGCTTGCCGATATATTGGGGCACAGTAGCATCGAAACTACACGTATTTACATCATGACCACCGATGCAGAGCATCTGCAACGAATTGAGAAACTCGGATTAATAATATAAAATAAAAAAATACCACATTATTTGCATTCTGTGGTAAAAATTCAAATAACATGGCATGATTACATAAATTATATATTATTTTTTCAGAAAAAGCAATACATTTTTTAAAAAATTTGTATTGCTTTTTGAATTTGAAGCAGCAAAACAACGCCCTTTTAAAAACGATTACCATTTTTTAGCTAAAAGGGCGTTGTTTTGCTGCCTTGTTTTATGCTCAGGGCATCAATAT
Source organism: Eubacteriales bacterium (assembly GCA_045538895.1). Classification (GTDB taxonomy): domain Bacteria; phylum Bacillota; class Clostridia; order Oscillospirales; family CAG-272; genus UMGS902. The sequence goes on along the minus strand of JAZQEH010000024.1, from coordinate 23,112 downwards.
TTGTCTTGTTTTGTGTCAGCAATGTTGTCATCATATAATATATTCTTTTCCGGCAGCTGCATTTTACCACAGAATGCAAATAATGTTGTAACTTCCTATAGTTTGGTGAGGTTAATGCAGAAATTGGAGGAAGGGCAATGAAGGTAAAAGACGGCTTTATTTTGCGTAAGCTGGGTAAGCAATATGTTGTGGTTGCAACCGGTGCAGTCAGCGAGAGTTTTCATTATGTGATTCGCTTGGATGAATCCGGAGCATACGCATTTGAATTGTTAAAAAAAGGGATAAATGAGCAGGAATTGCTTTTGGCTTTGGTAAAGGAATATTCCGTCAGTGAAGCAGAACTTCAACCTGAGCTGAAGCACTTTTTAGATACGCTGCGAAAGGCAGATGTTATTGCCTGAACGGCTTGATATAATTTACAGCAAACTGTTAAGGATTTATATAAACATTTTTGGCAGTTGTTGCGGTTCACAGGATATCTTATGAATCGTATATAAAATTTCAAGAAAGGAGAGGGTAACAATGTTGAATATCGAAATGATCCAGTTGGAGGCACAGGACGTCATCGCTTCTTCAGTTGCTGCACCCGAAAATGCTGTTGTTGATCCTTGCACTAATTCCAGCGGACATAACGCAGTAGTGACTATTTCTAACGGTACAATGAAATTTGTATGTTCTCATTGCGGCGTTGAAGTTTCAAGCTCCGGTACTATTATTGGTGGCTAATTCTCTATTGCCGATTTGGGCAGTGTGTGTCAAATATCATGAATTTGTTTATTTGCACAACAGGTCTGCCGCTGCGATTCGCGGCGGCAGATTTTTTCTTATTATCACCCGTTTTATCAGTAGGTTTTTAGAGGTGACCATATATCAAGAGGTGACATGATATGAAATGGCTCGTTAAGCTAACAGGGAAATACTTGTGGGTTGTGATAATGCTTTGCATTTTTACAGTGTTGTTGACACTTGCCGGGGTAGTACAGGCGTTGGCTATGCGTAATTTTTTGGATCTGGCCGCCGCAGGGGATCGTAAGGGATTTCTGCGTTGGTTTTTTGTTTTTTTCTGCCTTATTTTCTTTCAGTTAGTTGGCGGTGCCGCAAAGAATCTTTTTTATCACGCAGCTTCTACTGCGATGTATAATAAAGTCAGAATGGGGAGCTTTCATACCATACTTACACGAGAATATGCATCTTTGCACGGACGAAACACCGGTGAATACATGCAGTTGATTTCTGCAGACACAAACGTAGTCGTCGGGACAATTTTTTCGCTTCCCATGGAGATATGTGCATTGCTTGCCAAGGTAATTGGTGCGTCAATTTGTCTTACATCATTGCAAGGAAATTTAGCACTTTTGCTTTTGGGATGTTTTATTGTAATGCTCGCTGTCGGTTTGCCTTTACGAGGCTTTGTGCGTAAATACCACAAGTTGGTTATGGAGTCGCAGGGAAAGGTTATCGGAGTTTTGCAGGAGTTTTTGGGGAATCTCTCAATTATCCGCTCGTTTCAGGCGACACGTGGAGTAGAGTCGGTGGCAAAAGAGAGTATGGATGCTTCCCGCAAGGTTATTATGAAAAAAACGGTGCTCTCGCAGGTGTTGGGCTCCGGATGCTCGGCGGCTATAAATGTGGCATATATTATAGGAATGCTTTGGTGTGGCATGGGAATAGTACGCGGAACAGTTTCGTTCGGCACTTTTTCTGCGGTCTGGCAGCTTATAGGTCAGATTACCGGTCCCGCATTGCAGGTTACCGGTATTATGCCGCAGTACTATACCATGATGGCATCTGCCGAACGTTTACAGGAACTTGGGAATCTCCCAAGCGAGCAGGAAATTCCGACATTGGATTGGAAGAAAATGCGGAAAAACTTTTCTCGGATTGAATGTAATAATCTTAGCTTTTCTTACGATAACGATAATTCCGGCAGAAGTATTTTGAAGAATCTGGATTTTGTTATAAACAGAGGGGATTTTATTGCCTTTATCGGCGAGTCAGGAGCAGGTAAGAGTACTTTTTTAAAGTTGATGCTCGGACTTTATTCTCCGCAGGAACCGGCTATCAGCGTTTTGAATTCGGACGGAGAAGTATATTTTCTTGATGCTGGAATACGTGAGATGGTTTCTTACGTACCGCAGGGAAATTTTTTGCTATCGGGTACTATTCGGGATGCAGTTCATTTCTGGCAGGGTGAGAGCGTGGACGAAGAAAGATTAAAGGAAGCCTGCCGCATTGCAGAGGCAGACGGATTTATTTCTGCTCTAGAGAGGGGATACGATACACTTTTAGCGGAACGTGGTGCGGGATTGTCCGAAGGTCAGCTTCAGCGCCTTGCCATCGCAAGGGCACTATATTCCGAAAAGCCCGTGCTTTTGCTGGATGAAGCTACATCGGCATTGGATGAGCAAACTGAGGCAAAGGTTCTGGAGAATTTGCGAAGATTGAAAAACCGCACGGTTATTATCGTTACACATAGAAAAGCTGCTTTGGATATCTGCAATCGGATAGTGGAAATAGATAACGGGAAAATTCACGAGCTATAATATGAATAAGGGGAAATAGAATATGGTTAAAATTCAGTTGGCAGGAGTTCCGCTTCAAATGAACAACAGCTTCCCGGAACTTGAAAAACTGTGCCGAGGGTATGAAACAGAGGCTGCCCCTGAATTTGTTTTGACGGTTTTGCCTGAAGAGATCAGTGAAGAACGGGCGATGCAAAATGCGGCTTTTTCGGACGGTTATCTGGAAACGGTATGTATGTATCGCAAACTGGCATTGGAAATGCTGCGGTACGGCGTATTTGTTATGCATGCTTCGGTCATTGAAGTAGACGGTGATGGATATGCTTTTTTGGCACGCAGCGGCACGGGAAAAACTACTCAGACACGGCTTTGGCAGGAGCATTTTGGAAACCGTGCACGGGTGATTAACGGTGATAAACCGTTGATTCGTGTCGTGCCTGACGGAGATTCGTGGAAATTTATTGCTTACGGAACGCCATGGTGCGGAAAAGAAAATATGGGATGCAATGCATCTGTTCCGTTAAAAGCACTTTTTATGTTGGAGCGTGCCGTAGAGCCGAGTTGTGATGTAGCATCTTACGAATACAGCATAGAACGGATTTTTCATCAGGTACTTATGCCTAAGCAGGTGGAACAGATGAACTCATTATTAAACATGCTTGACTGCCTGATTGAATCTTTACCGATTTATGTTTTGAGGTGTAACATGAAAACAGAGTCGGTCAGCGTAGCATATAACGCAACTCGAAATAAGTAGAATTGAATGCAAAAGAGCCATCCAAAAGGATGGCTCTTTTACTTGGTGCAGAAGGAGAGATTCGATACCCTCAATGTCTTGCTACGCAAGCCATTTTCATTTGCTACGCAAATGAGCGAGAGGTTCTGCTCGGTACTCCCCGTTAGCACAAAGCAAAAGAGCCATCCAAAAGGATGGCTCTTTTACTTGGCGCAGAAGGAGAGATTTGAACTCTCGCGCCGGTTACCCGACCTACACCCTTAGCAGGGGCGCCTCTTCACCACTTGAGTACTTCTGCATACTTTGTGTATTAGGTGATTTAACACACAACAATTATTATACATATCTGACGTAGCTTTGTCAAGCCTTTTTGTGAAAAAAATAGGAAAGCCGAAAGGCTTTCCTATTTTCACCAATGCCATCTTAAGGTTTGGTAGTCACTGCTTTGTGAAGTGCCAATGCCGCTCGGGAATTTTTGGGGATTTACCGAAGGAGCACTGATTTCAATAATATCGTTACCGCCGTTCGGATTGTCAACAAAGCGGATGCGGTCAACGCACGTGAGCAGCGGTCGAGCAGCGGCAGGTGAGAAGTTGCGGATGTAAGCAACAAAATGTTCACTACCGTCAGGAGAAACAAAAACGGTTGCGGCACCGACGCCAAACGATTGGTCGTTCGATACGAGGATGGGGTTGTTTTCATACTTTGTATACGTGCCGAGAGGGGAAGTGCTTGTTGCATATCCCGTGCCGTAAGCAGAGTTGTAGTTGCCGCCCGAATAGAGCATATAGTAGATACCTTCATGCTTTACAATAAAGCCGCATTCAACCACCGATGCTTTGGCGTATTCCCAATCTTCTGTGGGAACAAGCAAAAGTTTTTCTGTAGAAAGGTCGATTTCGGCTTTGCCGTTTGCAAAAGTGATTTCTGCACCGTAGAGCTTGTTACCGCCCGTTGTGCGTGCATAAATGAGATAAATCTTGCCGTCATCGTCAATAAACGGCTGACCGCCGATAAAATCAGAGTCGCTTGTAAGTGCGGTTTTATCCGAATTTGAGAAAGGACCTTTGGGTGATTTTGAGGTTGCGTAAGCGGTTACCGACGTACCGAGTTCTTCGGAATATGCCATATAGAACATATAGTACAAATCATCAATCTTAACTATGTTAGCAGCCTTGTATCTGCCGTCACCGAAAGCCTTTCCGTGTGCAAGTACAAAGCCCTCGTTTGTCCATGTTATAAAGTTGTTGGTAGAGTAGCATTGGATACCGCTGTTTTGAGATGATGTGCACGTGCCGTAGAAATAGTATCTTCTGTTTGAATAGAAAACTTCGGGATCGGTGAATTGTTCAAACAGATTATTTGTATAGTATCCGTAACCCGTGTGGATCGTATCTTCGGAGAGGCAAATAGGCAGGGTAGCACTTGCGTTTTCTGCATACACACCAACACCGTTGCCGAAGGGCTCAAATTGCAAGTCGAATGCGAAGTATGCATCGCTTGGGTTGCTTGAAAAATAAAGTTGAACGGCATTTTTTGTTGTGCCGTAAGTGAGTTTAATTACGGAGGTTTCAGATGTGAAAGCGTAATTCTTTTCGGCTACAACTCTGTAAGTGCCGCTTATGATTTTGTAAACCGTAAGCTTGCCTGCAGTTTTGTCGGCTTCAAAGTAGTAGCCGTTTTGTACGCTCGGGGAAGCTGTATCGCAACCGAAATAAAGCCCTATAACAGCGTTTTCATCAAGTGTTGCTGTTGAGGAAAGAGAATATGTACTGAGGTCAACTTCGCTGAAAACAAAGCCGTTTTCAAAACTGTCGCCCGAAACACTTATATCGCCGTAAAGCGAGAGTGTTTCCGAGATTTCGTTGCCGTTTTCGTATTTGTCGATAAGCATACCGCCGTTTAAAGCAGAGCGGAGAATCTTTATTGCATCATAAATCGAGATTACGCCGTCCTCGTTAATGTCTGCATTTGCATCATAATTGCTTGCAACCATGCGTTTGAAAGTCATAAGAACGTCGATAAGGGCGATTTTACCGTCACCGTTCATGTCGCCGCCCGCAACCGCTTTTTCAACAACGTAAATGCTTTCGGTTGTGCCTCTATCGGTGATGTTACGGTTTTTAAACGGATTTTGAACGGTTTGGCGTTTTGTCGCTTTTGCGTTTTCGATGTTCTGTGCATCAGTAGCCGCAAGCGTTGCAAGTTCAGCTGCTGTGAGCGTGTTTTTGTCAAACACACACGATACCGAAATGCCGTCTGCAACGTTAACGCTTATATCGCCTGAAATATTGCCGCTGCCGTTGAATATTCTGGCAAGATTTCCGCCGCAAACGTTTATAGTGCAGTTACCGTTTATATTACCGCTTGAAGTGGGCTTCAAACCGGCAAGAAAATCACCACCGTAGATAGAAACGTATAGGTTGCCGTTGATGTTTGAAGATATTGCACTCGTAAGAGTTGACATAAACGTACCGCCGTAGATATAAACGTTTACGTTGCCGTCAACGTCGCTATCGCTGCACATATACAGAGGATCTATAAACGTACCGCCGTAAATTGCAAGAGTTGTATCTCCCATATGTGCGGCAGAGCTTTTGCTACGGGCACCTGCACGTATGCGGAACCAATCACCGCTGTGTATTTCTACATATCCGCCGTTTGCAGGAATGGCACCGGTTGTACCTGCGGTAATGCTGAGGAGATTGATTTCGTCGGATGCGGCTTGTACCGAAATTCCTTCGCCAAAGCAGGTGTAATTACCGTTGCAAAGAATAACGAGGTTGTTTGCGTTTGCAACAAAATTGATGTTTTCAAATTTAATTGCACTTTTTGTAAAGATGTTTGCTGAAGTAGCGATTTTTGCACCTGCCGTGCGATAGTCAACTCCGTTATAAACGGAAGTTACGGTAATAAGTCCCTTTGACATAGGGAATTCGAGCACTTCGACAATTGAAATCTCGTCGCAAACTACAACTGTGCCTCCAAATGGTAAAGCACGGAATGCAGCATAAAACGATGAGAAGGGAGCCTCGGCAGTACCTACGGCGTCGTCGGAGCCGTTTGCCGAAACAAAAACAACGTCATCAGTAGCAAATGCGGGTATGCACAGTACAAGAGCAATAATAATTATGGAAGAAAAAAGTATTTTTTTCATATAGTTTCCTTTTGAAAGGGCTGTTGCCAGCCCTTTTTTATTTTACCAATGGAATCTTAAAGTTTGATATTCTGCAATGCCGTTTTCGCCAATTCCACTTGGGAGAGGCTGAGGGTTAACTGTCGGACCGTACATTTCGAGGATGTCAGCACCGCCGTTTGGATTGTCAACAAAGCGGATGCGGTCAACGCATGTGAGCAGAGGACGGACAACGGTGGGCGAGAAGTTACGCAGATATGCAATGAAATGCTCGCTGCCGTCGGGGGAAACGAATATTGTTGCCGCACCAACGCCGAATGCCTGGTCATTTGACACAAGAATCGGGTTATACTCATACTTTGTGTAAGTTCCGAGCGGAGAAGTGCTTGTAGCATATCCCGTGCCGTATGTGGAGTTGTAATTGCCGCCTGAATAGAGCAGATAATAAATGCCCTCGTGCTTTACAAGGTAGCCGCACTCAACAACTGATGCTTTTGCATTTTCCCACTTTTCGGTAGGCTCAAGCAAGAGCTTTTCTGTTGAGAGGTCTATAACCGCCTTGCCGTCGGCAAGAGCGATTTCTGCACCGTAAAGCTTATTGCCGCCTGTGGTGCGTGCAAAAATGAGATAAACCTTGCCGTCATCATCAACAAACGGCTGACCGCCGATAAAGTTTGCATCGCCTGTAAGAGCGGTTTTGTCTGCGTTCTTGAAAGGACCTGCAGGTGACTTTGCGGATGCATAAGCGGTTACAGACGTATCAAGTGCACTTGATTTTGCCATGTAGAACAGATAGTACCAATCACCGTATTTGACGATATTTGCCGCCTTGTAAACACCGTCACCGAAAGCATCACCGTGCTTTAAGACAAGACCTTCATCGTCCCAGTTTACAAAGTCGGTGGTTGAGAAGCACTGAACGCCCTGATTCTGCGTGGAGGAACGGGTACCGTAGAAGTAGTATCTGCCGTTTTCAAAGAATACTTCAGGGTCGGTGAACTGCTCGAAAATGTTGTTTTGGTAGAATCCGTTATCGGATGAGAGAGCATTTTCCTTAACACATACGGGAAGGGTGGCAACACCGTTTTCTACGTAAAGACCAACCGCATTGCCGAGCGATTTCAGCGAAAGGTCGAATTTCGGATAAGCTTCGGTAACATGAGTGTTGTCATCGAAATAAAGTGTTGCGGAATTCGGATTTGTGCTTGCACCGTATGTTACCATGATTCGTGCATTGCCCGAAAGGATGTTTGCATTCTCTTCCGCAACTATGCGGTAGATGCCGCTTGCAACGCTGTAGAGAGTTGCGGTTTTCTTTGCAGAGTTGATTTCAAAATAGTAGCCGTTTGCCTCTGCTGGATTTGTGCTTTCTCCGCCAAAGTAGAGACCTGCGATGCCACCGTCACTTAGTTTTACGTCGGAGTAGAGCGAGTATGCACTCTCGTTTATTGTACCGAATGCATATCCCTTTGAGATTTTGCCGTTTTCAGCCACCGCACCGCCGTAAAGGCTAAGTGTGCTTGAAATGCAGTTTTCAGGTGTTTCACGCTTGATGGAAGCAACGTGGTTTAACGTGTGCTTCAGGGTAAGCATTGCATCTGAAAGTGTTATTCTTCCGTCTGCGTTGATGTCGGCATTTGCATTGTATTTGCCGCCGAAAGCTATTTTTGCAGTGGAGAGGGCATCGTAAAGAGTTACTCTGCCGTCACCGCTTATATCGTTTGCGGTGCTTCCGAGTGTATTTGCTGCGGTTTTTGCCGTGCTGCCGCATGCACTCATATCTCTGTTACCGAGGGAAGCGCCCGTTTCTTTAGGGAGCTTTGCATTTGCATGTGACTCGATAAAGGCGTCGTCTGCGGCAATCAGCTTTTCAAGATTGTCACCGCTTACGTACAGTGGCACAAGGTCGGTTTTGACATTTTTTGATGCATCTACGGATAAATCTGTGTAGCCTGCAACTGTAGAAGTACCGGCTACAAATTTCTTTTCAAAGTCGGTGAAAATGTTTACTGTAGCATTGCCTGTAACTGCACCACCGCGTCCGACTCTTATATTGTTTGTGTTGAATGTGCCGCCGTAGATTGACATGTGAAGATTGCCGTCGATTTTTGCGGCAGATGCACCGTTAACGCTTGCGTTAAAGGTGCCGCCGTAGATATATACGTTTACGTTACCGTTTGTGTCGGAGTCGCCGCCACCGTCAAACGTGTTTGTAAAGGTACCGCCGCGAATAACGGTACAGGAGTCGCCAGTTTGAGCTGCGGAGCTTGTACCTCTCGAACCGCCACGTACACGGTACCACGTGCCACTGCAGATTTCAAGATACGTACCGTTTGCAGGAGTTGCACCTGTGCAACCTGCAACTATGCTCGGATAATTAACTTCTTCGTTCAGTGTTGTAACGGTAATGCCGTCGCCAAAGCATGCGTAATTGCCGTTGCACATGAATACGAGGTTCTTTTTTAAGGTGAGAATATCAAGATTTTCTAATTTGATGGGGCTTGTGAAACTGATATTGCCGCTCATGTGAATGATACCGCTGCCGCCCTCACCTGCGCTGACACGGTAGTCCTCTGCATCAAGCGAGGAGATCGTGATAAGTCCCTCAGAGGAGGGAAGCTGTGTTGTACCCATAGAAACAACACCGCACACGACGATTTTACCGCCGCTTGGCAAAGCACGGAAAGCCGCATAAAGAGATTTTAAGGGCGAGTCGAGTGTACCCGCATTTTCATCGTTACCGAAAGGCGTAACGTAAACGGTTGGCTGGTCTACTGCAAGTGCCGAAATGCATAGCATAACGCATGCAATAAGCGCCGTAAATAAAACTATTATTCTTTTCATAAGCTCTCCTTGATAAATATGTTTTTTACATATTTAAATATAGCACAGCAGAGTTGATTTTTCAAGTTGTATGAAAAATCGGTTCAAAAAATATGCTTGAGTAAGAATTTTTTATACAAATCTGAATTTTTTGTACATCACGGATGAAATCTTATGCTTTGCCATTCGTCGGCACTTAAAGTACCGCTGCTGGGGATAGACTGCGGAGTAACCGATGGACCGCAGATTTCGATAATGTCAGGACCTCCACGGGGATCTTTTACAAAGCGGAATCGGTCCATACAGGTCTGCAAAGGTCGGGTTTCACAATATGAAAAACTGCGGAGATGTATTATAAAGTATTCACTGCCGTCACTTGAAGGAAAGACGCTTGCCGCACCGCAACCGTAGGACTGTGCAGTACCTATCATTATGGGATTGTGTTCATATTTTGTGTAAGGACCGAGCGGATTTTCACTCACTGCATACCCAACGCCGTAGGATGAGTTGTAGTTTCCGCCGGAGTAAAGCAGGTAGTAAAGTCCGCCGTGCTTTACAATTAAACCGCACTCCAGGACGCTTGCACGTGCGGCTTCCCATTCCTCGGTAACTCCAAGCAAAAAACTTTCGCTTTCAAGGTCAAGCTCCGCTTTGCCATCCTTAAGAATCACCTTCGCACCATAGGTCTGGTTTCCGCCTGACGTGCGTGTATATATCAGGTATGCCGTACCGTCATCGTCAACAAACGGCTGACCGCCAAGTATATCGGGGAGGGTTGTCAGCGGCTTCATTTCGGGATTTGTAAACGGGCCTGTCGGCGATGTCGATGATGCGTATGCGGTTGGAGAACGTCCGATTTCTTCATTGTAAGCAGAATAGAACATGTAATAATAATCGCCGTATTTTACTATGTTTGCACAAAGAAAACCGCTTTCGCCGAAGGTGTCTCCCTTTTTAAGTACCTGTCCTTCGTATTTGAAATTTACAAAGTCGGTTGTTGAGAAGCAGTTGATACCTCCGCTGCTTTTTCCTTCGCCTGTGCCTTTACCGCTGCCGTAGATATAGTAAATACCGTTTTCGCAGAATACATCAGGGTCGGTAAAGCTGTATAGCAGCTCGTTTAGGTATGTTTTATTTTGCGATTTTTTAATAACCTTTGAAGCCTTTATAACAGTAGCCGAGGCGTCTTCAACATACATTCCAACATATGTACCGTGCGGCTCAAGACTAAAGTTGAAGTCAAAGAATTGCTCATGCTCAAGCGGATTGTCGTCAAAATAAAGATTGCTTACGCCGTCCTTGTATTCTACGCGTATGCGTGCCTTGCTTGATAAAAGGTCTAAATCCTTTGTACCGAGGTATCTGTACATTCCACCTGACACACTGTAAGCATTCAGTGTACCACGCTCGCGGCTTACTTCAAAGTAATAGCCGTTTACATCTACGGGCGACGGTCTGTCGCATCCGAAGAAAAGTCCTATAATGCCGTTTTCGTTTAATGAAACGTCCGAGTATATAGTGTAATTGTTGCTTTTTGCATCGGCAAAAGCAAATCCTTTTGTGAGAGTGTTTTGATCGTTTTCTGCTCCGTAAAGCTTTATTTCACCGAGATTTATACTGTTTGAAAAAACATTTTCAAATCCTACGATATCTTTAATTACGGACGTTGCATCGCCTATGGTTATGCGTCCGTCATTGTCAACGTCTTTTTCAGCTTTGATGCATTCGAGAACATCTTTCAGATTTATTTTTCTGTCGCCGTTAACGTCGAAATTAATCTGCATATCGTTTTGTCTATAAATGATTTCGCCCTCGGTCATGTTACGCAGATGGAGAGGGGTGGAATACTTTGTCGCAAGTATTTTTTCTTTTGCGAGCCGTATATTCTCCGCATCGGATATTCTGATCTCCTCTGCCTTCTCCGGATTGATGATATACGTGTCAAGATTTTTTGTGTGTGCAAAAGCCACGTTTCCAAGCTGAACTTTTGCACTTTTGGCAGAGCCGTTTGAAAAATCAATTTCAGCACCGATGTTTTTCAGTATATTTACTGTTACGTCGCCGCCTGTGTTTCCACCTTTACTTACGTATATCGGTGCATGAAACTCTCCGCCGTAAATTGAAGCGTGGACGTTTCCCGTAAATCCGGTTTTGCTTGCAAGATGCACTCCTTTTTTAAAGGTTCCACCGTAGATGTAAAGACTACCGTTACCGTTTGTCAAGCTGTCACCCGCAAGCCAGAACACATCGTGTATTGTGCCGCCGTAAACCGCTATTGTAACGTCACCTTCGAAAACTTCGTTTGAGTTTCTTTTGCCGCCACGTATTCTGTGCCAGTCGCCGCTATGGATTTCTATGAAAGCGCCTTTTGCCGGATGCCTTCCGTTACCGCCGCCGGTAATTCCGATAAGATTTATGCCGTCATTGACGGCATAAGTACGAATACCTTCGCCAAAGCAAGCGTAGTGACCGTTGCAGATTATAACGCGGTTTATATCGCATGCTACGAAATCAATGTTTTCAAACTTCATATTACCGCGTAGCAAAAGCTGACCGACTAAATACAGCTTTGCCCCGTATAATTCGCGGTAGTCTGTAGTTCCGTCGTGCGAGGTTAGGGTAATCAGACCGTCAACCTCTGGAAACTCATTTGTCGTTTCGTCGAGCGAAAATGCGGTAACCAGCACCAACTTGCCGCCAAACGGAAGTGCGTGAAAGCCTGCTTCGATAGTTTTAAGCGGGGCGTCTTTTGAGCCGTCGTTTTCATCGTTTCCAAATCCCGATACGTATACCGTACGTTCACTCGCAAAAGCACTCACACATAGCAGTAGAGCGAATACAAACGCAAAAACCAGTTTTTTCATAAAGAAAGCTCCTTTAAAATCTTTGCACATTCAAGCGGGATCTCGCTTGCGAGCACGCCGTATTCGGATATTTTTTCACCGAGACGCTCACCTGCAAGACCGTGTACGTATGCACCGATTACTGCCGCATCAAACGGCTTTACGCCCTGTGCGATAAACGAACATATCATACCGCAAAGCACGTCACCGCTTCCGCCCTTGGCAAGTGCACTTGAGCCTGTGGGATTTATAAACGTTTCTTCGCCGTTTGTGATAATTGTGTTGTGGCCTTTAAGCAAAACGGTAATGCCGTGCTCACGGGCATATGCTTTTGCGTATCCTTCACGGTCACCTTGAATCTGTGCAACAGGAACACCGATAAGACGTGAAAACTCAAGCGGGTGAGGAGTGATAACAATTTCACGCAGGGCATATCTGAACACGTCTTTCTGACCTGCAATAGAGTTCAGCCCGTCGGCATCTATTACAAGCGGCGCACCGCTACGTTCAATGAGCCACTGTACGTTTTTGCGGTTTTTCTTACTTACGCCGAGTCCGCAACCTATGCCGACTGCATTTGCACTGTCAGATGCACAAATCATGTCACTGGTGTCCGTGTCAAGCCATGTCGCTTCGTATATGGTTGACGAAAGAGTGTCAATAACTTCTCTGGTGCTTGCAAGCGTTACAAGTCCTGCACCCGTGCGGAGAGCACCGAGGATGGCGAGCGCCGCCGCACCACGCATATCACCGCTGCCGCACGCAAGCATCACCTTGCCGTATGTACCTTTGTTGGAAAGGGGAGTGCGTTTCGGTAGCTTTGAGCATACGTATTCTTTAGTTGTTATCATATTTGCCTCCAAGGGCTTTTTCGGCGATAGCAACACCTGCTTCAATACATTTCGGGCAGGTGGTGAGTGCCTTGCCGCTGCTTACTCCCTTGATTTCGGCACATATAAGCGAGCCGCATTCTTTTTTGAATTCGTCACACATCTGCTTTGCTATTGCATAGGTTGTTTCTTTTGATTTTGGTGCAAGGATGTTGCCGTCTGCATATTTCACGCTTGCCGCCATAATCGCACCCGAAAGGGCACCGCACATGGCATCCATTCCTCCGCCGCCACGGCCGAGTCCTTCGGAAAGCTTCATTAATATTTCTTCATTTATGCCGCATTCTTCTGCAAATGCACAGAGTACACTTTGTGCACAGTTGCATCCACGGTCGTGTAATTCGATTGCATATTCTTTTTTAGTCATAAAAAACACCGTCCTTTTCATTTAGTTTAGCATAAAATCATATTATTATCAATAGGAAGGAGACAGTTATGGGAAATTGTTGCACAACAGGAATAGGCAAAAAACAGGTGATAAACGTCTGCGACGGCGCTATTATCGGATATGTCACAGACATTGAGTTTGACAGCTGTGATGGGAAAATAATCGCACTTATTGTCGGCGATTGCTCTGCACTCGGTTTTTCAAAGGGGGAGAGCGTACGTGTGCCGTGGTGTAATATAAAATGCTTCGGTGAAGATACGATACTTGTTGAAATAGTCATTGCCGACTGTAAATACGAGCGGGGCGATGATAAAAGAAAGAAAAAAGGATTTTTTAAAGGGTAAATATGTTGAAAACACCATCCGTGTATGATAGAATTTAAACAGATAAAACACTTAAAAGCGGAGGTGTAAAAATGAGGAAATATTCATTTGTATTATTGCTTTTGCTTTCGCTATTGCTTCTTGCCGCTTGCGGAGAGGGTGAAGTGACCGTAGCAAAAACAACGGAGATAACCGAACAAACCACGTTAGACACCGTGCAGATAACTGTGCAGACAACTGCACAAACTGTCGAAGTACCCGAGGTGCAGGATGACATTGTGCTGACTGTTCCGATAGACGGGCTTCAAAGCAAAATGGAGCATCTCTTGGAAAACGAGAGCTATCCGGAAGGGGATTATACAATCGCCGTGACCGGAATGACTGTACCTGTTTCACTGACTATGAATTTAGGCAATGTGACATCAGCCGAAATACACGGACACAAAATTTGGTTGCAAACCCCGCTTGCTATTTACGGTAATTGCTACTTCGATTTGTTCGAGGCTGACGGCTCTGTGATTCTGGAGGGCGGATATTACGGTATCGGTGATATTTATGTATTTTCGCCGGGCGGTGTTTGCGAAAGTCATATGGGCGAGGAGGCATCGTACTATCTGGAGCTTGAAGAAAACGGAGAGCTTACCTATACTCTTCTCCACAACGAGGTTGCTTCGACAAGTCAAACCGGCGGACTTTCGACGGCAACGGGTTATGATGATTTTTACAGTGCCGAGGGCAGGGCGCATATAGAAAACGGCACCCTCATTTTTGAGAAGCCGGAAAAGACCTTGACAATGTCGGAGCGTTTTGACCTTGACAAGGAGTTCAAGGACATATACAGTCAGTATTTTAACAGCATTGACGAGGTTTTTGAAATTAATAAAGAAACCTTTTCGGGAAATGGGGATGCCGATGAAACCGAGGTTCCGCACTCCGTGGAAAACTATTATGGCGGAGCTGTGCTGTATACTTCGGATTTTGACGGAGACTCTGTGTGCGAAACCGTGCGTATTTCCGTGCTCGGTCACGGAACGCAGTGCTATGTTGAGGAGATCGCAGTGCATTGCGGAAGCTATAAGAAAATAGCAGTTGAAGATGCTTTTGATTTCACAGACGGCAGTATAAGTTCCACAGCGGATGCTGACAGTTTCACTCTTGCGTATAACGGTGTTACGCACACCTTTGAAAAGAGCAGACTTGATACTGCGGCAGAGAATTTGCACGAAATCCTTTTAAGCGGTGACATCACCGATTATACCGTAAAGAACGGCACTCTTTTTGCAAGAGTTTCGCTTGCGAGCGGTTTTTCCGAGGTGTGCGGCGAATGGTGCCTTGAATATGGGTATAAGGATGGCAAACTGTCGGTTTCACACGTTCTTTTGTATGATTATATCACGGGTGCCGTAGTGGATTTCGGTCAAGTGTAGCCTCATTGTAAAATAAATCAAATATTTTTAGCAAAAACACTTGCATTAATTAAAATGTTGTGATACAATAATTCCGCTTGCAATAAAGCAAGCAGAAAATATAACACACATATGGGTACTTTCCCGTTCGGTGCCGGAAGCATTCCGGCTAACGGCGACAGCCTATATGGTGGGAAAACCGGAGGGACATAAAATGTCTGTAATTTCTATTAAGCAGTTGCTTGAAGCAGGTGTTCATTTTGGACATCACACCAGAAGATGGAACCCTAAGATGGCAGAGTACATCTTCACCGAAAGAAACGGTATCTACATCATCGACCTTCAGAAGACCGTTAAGAAGTTTGAAGAAGCTTACATGTTTGTTCGTGAGCTTTCCGCAAACGGCGGCAACGTTCTTTTCGTTGGTACCAAGAAGCAGGCAGCAGATACCATTAAGGAAGAAGCTGAGCGTGCAGGTCAGTACTATGTAAACGTACGTTGGCCCGGCGGTATGCTTACCAACTTCAAGACCATCCGCAAGAGCATCAACCGTCTTAACCAGCTCGAAAAGATGAGCAACGACGGCACATTCGACCTTCTCCCCAAGAAGGAAGTTGCAGCTCTTCAGAAGGAAATCTTTGACCTTGAGAAGAACTACGGCGGTATCAAGACCATGGAAAAGCTCCCCGATGCTATTTTCATCGTTGACCCCCGCAAGGAAAAGATCGCAGTTCTCGAAGCTAAGAAGCTTGGTATTCCTGTTGTTGCAATCGTTGACACTAACTGTGACCCCGACGATGCTGACTACGTAATTCCCGGTAACGATGACGCTATCCGTGCAATCAAGCTCATTTCTTCTGTACTCGCTGACGCTGTTATCGAGGGCAGACAGGGTGAAGCGTTCGCTCCCGAAGCTACCGAGGAAGCTCCTGCAGAAGCTCCTGCAGATGCTGAATAATATAAAAGTTTAAGTAAAGGATAGGTATATAAAATGGCTGCTATTACCGCAAAAGACGTTGCTGAACTTAGAAAAAAGACCGGCTGCGGCATGATGGAGTGCAAGAAGGCACTTGTTGAAGCTAACGGTGATATGGATGAGGCTGTTAAGGTTCTTCGTGAGAAGGGTCTTGCTGCTGCTGGCAAGAAGGCTGACAGAATTGCTGCTGACGGTCTTGTTGACATTCTTACTGTTGGCGATACCACCGCTATTATCGAAGTAAACACCGAAACCGACTTCGTTGCAAAGAACGAGTCTTTCCGTGAGTTCGTTCGCGGACTCCTTACCACTATCGTTGAAAAGAAGCCCGCTGACGTTGCAGCTCTCTCTGCATGTCAGTATCTTGACACCGATATGGACGTAAACGCAAAGCTTAACGACATGGTATTCACCATCGGCGAAAAGCTTGACATCCGCCGCTTTGACGTTGTTAACGGCACTACCAGCACCTACATTCACGGTACCGGTGCTATCGGTGTTATTGTTAGCTTCGAGGCTGACGACGCTGCAAAGAACAATGCAGGCTTTGCTGAATTTGCAAAGAACATTGCTCTTCAGGTTGCAGCATATCCTGTTGAATACCTCAACCGTGCGGCTGTTCCCGCTGCAAGAGTTGCTGAGGAGCGTGAAATCATCATGTCCCAGATCAACAATGATGAAAAGAACGCAAACAAGCCCGAGCAGATTAAGGAAAAGATGGTTGACGGTAAGATCGGCAAGTTCTACGAAGCAAACTGTCTCCTCGAGCAGGCTTACGTTAAGGACGACAGCATGAGCGTACAGAAGTACGTTGATGCAACCGCAAAGGAATTCGGCGGTTCTATCGTTGTTACCGGCTTCATTCGCTACGAAAAGGGCGAGGGTATTCAGAAGCGTGAGGAAAACTTCGCTGAAGAAATCAACAAGATGGTTAACGGCTAATATAGTCAAATTAAAATCCCGATGCAATGCATCGGGATTTTTTAATTGAAATCATGTCTGCCGCCACAAGAAATACCTCTTTTTTCAAAGATACATACTATTTCCTCAATAGCGTCAAAATCAGAGAGTTCTGGATTTGACAGGGCAGTATGTATTTCTTGTAGAACACTTATGGCAGTGGTGGTTGCTATTTCGTCTGCATTTATTTCGAAATCATTTATGTGTGTGTGGATGTATTCAATCATACAATCTTTCAGTAGTTCAACTTTAATATTCATAACGTACCTCCGTTTTAATGGTAATTATATTATAGCAAATATGCATTGCAAATGCAATGCATATTTTCCTTATGTTTTACATTACACTATAAGCAAGACAAATGTATTGCGAGGTGCGTTATGGGTAAATTTAAAATTCCTTCATCGCCGACTACTACAAACAAGACTATCCGTTTTCCTGACGATGTGATTGCAGATGTAGAAAAAGCTATTCAAGGCAAGGATTGTACTTTTTCTGCTTTTGTTATTGCGGCGGTTCGTATGGCTTTGGAAGAAATAGATGAATAAGAAATCCCGATGCAATGCATCGGGATTTCTTATTTGAATTCTGCAATAAGCATGTCCAGAAGCTTTTCTTTATACGGTGACATCTTCTTGCCGGAAAAATACACGTATGTGTTACGGGTGCATCCGTCTATCTTCTTCAAAAGCACACTTTCGTGGTAATTCCATTGCTGTGCTGAACGCATGGCAACAATGCATACACCAAGCCCCAGCCGCAAAAATTCGGAAATATACGAGGGGTCATCCGTCTGTATTGAAATGTGCGGCTCGAACCCGAAACTTTTGCAAACCGAATGTGTAATATCGTGCATGCTGCTTGGTTTTTGCAATATAATAAAAGGCTCATCACGTAGCATTGCTACGCTGAAATTTTTATCGTTTGCAATAGGATTGCTCTCGTTAATAGCGACTGCAAGCTCATCCGATATTATTTTATATTTGTCAAGCGATTCGATATTAACCTCGTCACTTGCAATTATAAAGTCGAATTCTTCTTCATGGGGATTGCGGAAATTTACAATTTGCATATCAATATCGGGGTATAGCTTCTGGAACTTCGCAAGGGCTTTGGTAACAAGTGCACGGTGTGCGTTTACACAAAGGCGTATGCTTTCATAGGATGTATTCTTCTGAACTTCTTTTGTAGCGTTTTTGATTTCTGCAAGAGCCGAAGAAATACGAGTGTAGAATATCTTGCCTTTTTCGTTTAAGTAAACCGTGTTTTTTTGCCTTGTGAAAAGCTTTACACCAATTTCATTTTCCAAACGTCTGATGCTGTGTGAAACGGCAGAGGGAGGAACCCCGTATTTCTTTGCAGTTACAGAGAAGTTCTCGGTCACTGCTGCATCACAAAAATATTTGAATTGAAGTAACTCCATACAGTTCTCCTACTATGACATATTTGTCATAGTATAACATATAATTTAATTCTTTACAATATAGAAAGCGCAATTTATAATATATTTGTAAATTTATAATTGGAGGCAACTTTATGAAAAAGTTACTCAGCATACTCATTTTAGTATTTCTTCTGGCATTTTCGGCTTTTGCCACGGAAACCGTAAATCTTACCGAGTTTCCCGATGCTTCAACAATTATCAGCACTCCCCGATATGACGGTATAGTCTATCCCGTGAGTTACCCTAACGGTATCTACGGTACAAAGGCACAGATTTCGCCCGATTATCCGTCCGGAACTGCTTTCACCGATGCACAAAAAGCGGACATTGCAGATATCGGCTATGGCGTTTCGGCTATCGGTATCGAAAACTTTGGCAGAGATAATGCACTCCGCAATCTTGTTGACGGCAACTGGGTGGGTGCTACTTCTACAATGGCATATATTCGTTTTGATGAAAACAAATATGACGTTGACGGTACAGTTAATGTAAACGGTAAGTACCGTGCGCTCATCACGCTTAATTTCTCAACCGAGCATCGCTTTGATGCATGCGGCTTTATTTCCGGTACTCAGGCAGGTATGATAAATGCTGCGGATATCTATGTTTCGTCCGACGGTGTAAACTGGACGCTTGTCCCCTCGGCATCTTATGATTGCTCGAATGCAGAACCGCTTATCGACCTCGCAACCGACACGGTTCAGACTCCTCCCGACACATGGACCGGTTATCTTAAGGCACCTTTTGCAACACTTTTTGATATGGGCGGCGTAAAGGGACAGTATATCCGTATCGCAGTTATCACCGGCAGAACCGGTTCAAATGACCCCGATACCGTAAATACAAGAGAGTTCCTCGTTTATGGTGAAAAGACCGGCAAGGATAACCCTCTTTCACGTACAGACGTTCTCTTTATCGGTAACAGCTTTACCTACGTTTGCGATATGCCTGAGAGATTCTTTATGCCCATTTCGAGAAGTGCGGGCTACAATGTTTTTGCCACCCGAATCACGAATGGCGGACATTATCTCTACGAGCACGGCAATATAAATGATGAATTCGGTGCACAGGTTTACGATGCACTTGCTAACAATACGTATGACTATGTGTTCATTCAGGATCAGAGTACAAATGCAATAAAAGACCCCGAATCCTTCTACACCGGTGTGCGCAGAATAGAGAATCTTGTGCGTAAGAACGGTGCTACCCCGATACTTTACGAAACGTGGGGACACGCAGAGGGAAGCTCTTATATGGTTGATGGCTGGACTACCGAAACCATGACGTATGACCTTGCGGCGGCTTATACCGCTATCGGCGAGGAACTTGATGTCAAGGTTTCGTATGCGGGCCTTGCTTTCTGGGACGTACATTCCAAACATTCGGATACTATAAACCTTTACAGCAGCGACCATTATCATCAGTCAGCACTTGGCGCATACCTCAGCGGTATGACTCATTTTGCAAGTGTTATCGGCGGTAATCCGTTAAACTGTACTTATGACGAGGAGTTTGATGCGGCAACTACCAAAATTCTCAAGCAGGCAGCATATGATGCGGCATACAATACTCCTGCTATTCCGGAAAAATATAAGACGTCATCTGTCGGTGTTGGTACAGACGGACTTTTTGGAATTGATGCGTCAAAGACGGTAGTTCTTTCCGAATATCCCGATTCTCCCATGATAAGTGTTGTAAAGCAGAACGGCACATTCAGCGGTATCACCGGCGACAAGGGTGTAGTTGCTTCTTCCGAATACTCGACCACAGGACTTTCGGCTGCACAAAAGGCTGATATTGCTGATATCGGCTACGGTGTGTCCATGATAGGTGTTGATTACATGCTCGAGGGCGCTGCCGGCTACAAAAAAGCGGTTGCAAATCTTGTAAACGGACATTGGGGCTCGTCACTTATGTCCTCGCTTGAGTTTGGCAGCGACCGTTATGACGTTGACGGCACCGTTAACGGAAACGGCAAATACCGTGCGCTTTATACGCTCAATTTTGGCACAAAGCATAAGTTTGATGCAATTGGTTTCTTCTCCGGCAATGCTCTCGGTATTGCTTCTGCGGCAGACGTATACGTGTCGGATGACGGAGAAAACTGGACAATAGTTCCTACTGCTTGCTACGACGGTATAAATCACACATCATATATAAATCTTGCCCCCACGCCGAAAGATCCTTACAACGGTAACACGACTGCATATGCGGTTTTGTTTGATATGAACGGTGTTACAGGCAAGTATGTGCGTCTTGCTATTGCGGTCGGCAGAAGCAACACTTATGCGAATTATAACAACATCAATACACGTGAACTGGTTGTTTACGGTACAATGTTCCCGATGGGTGATACCGACCGTGACGGTGAAACTTCAATAGCTGATATTTTAACTATTATTTCACATATGGTTAACAAGAAAGCATATGATACTTATATGGATACTAACGGCGATGAAGCGATTACGTTGCTTGACGTGTTGCATGTACTCAAAGAAATGGTAAAATAATGCTGATAAAGATAAAAGAGGTCAAATGACCTCTTTTATCTTTATCAGCAAATCTTCAAAACGTTTTATTTCCATAGTTGGCTCATGCGGCTTACCATAGCCGTAAGCGGCGTGGATAAACGTTAACCCTGCCGACTTCGTTGCACAGTAGTCGCCGTCGGTATCGCCTACGTAAACAGCGTTATCAAGAGCGTTTCGCTCAACAATAAGCGTTATGTTTTCTGCCTTTCCAAGCCCTGTGTTGCCGGGACATTCAAAATCGTCAAACATATCCCAAAGCTTGTGGCAGGTTAGGAAAGTTTCGATATATCCTGCCTGACAGTTGCTTACTATGTAGAGAGAATACTGCTTTTTCAGTTCGGTAAGAACCGCTACAAGGTTTTCGTAGAGCGGAGCACTCCATTCGAGCAGGCATTTGTGCTGGAATGCGGCACAGTCGTCCATTATTTTGTTGGTAGTGGCTTCGTCAAGGCTTTGCGGTAACATCATACGTCCGATTTTGTAAAGCGGATTGCCCATGAAACGCATCATGTCGCTTTGCGTAATCTGCAAATTGAACTCTTTTATACTGCGTAACGCAATGTTCCACGCACGTGTAACCTCGGCAGATGCATCCCAGAGCGTTCCGTCAAGGTCAAAAATAATACCTTTTTTCATTGTTTCACCTCATTTGTTTTTATATTGTAACATTTATTGCGGCATATTGTCAACGAATTAAAGTATATTATCGAAACTGATTCCCACAAGCCCCCGTATGTGTAACAGTTCCTCGTTAAGCACTAAAACAGCATCATGCCATTCCGCAAATTCATCGGTTGCGGCGTATGCTTCAAGCTGAACGAGTTTTTCTTTAACCTTATCAAGGTGATGGTGAGGGAGAAGCATGCTGAGAGCAAAAGAATGTTTTTCCCATCTTTTCTGCAACTCGGCACACATACTTTCGGCATCTTCGGGAACTTCTTTTGCGTCTTTAGAACTTGAAAGAATACTTATCATTTCGTCAATAGTTCCTGTTCCGTACACGGTACCCCATACGCAGATTGCAATAATTATCGCTAAAGTAGAAATCGCCACTACAAACAGCTTCATTTTTTCTTCTTCCTTTTTATTATATATATATGATCTGCATCATCTACCGACATTAAAAAGATGTCGCCAAGTTCGATGCATGCTTTTTTGATTTCTTTTTTTACCCAGTCGCAAGTTTTGCCCGAACCGTCAAGAGCTTCTTTTTTTATTACTCCGTCAACTACTACCGCATGTGCAATTCCGTTTTCGGGTATATTTAAGGACAGGTCACCTACCGTAACGGGCCTTGCATGCACTTTCGGTATGATTGAAAGCGTGCCGTCACTTTCGAGTACGGCATAGTTTACGTCTTCTATGGTTGAAATACCGCTTTCACGGATCTGGCATAAAAGCTCCTCAAGCGACATCCGTGCTTTTGTTAGTTCCTTCGGTTGCACTTCGCCTTGGCGGATAAGCACGGAAGGCGAGCCTAAAAAGATTTTCTTCATAACATCGAAACGTGTTGCAAGAAAAGATATTGCTATTTCGAGTGAAATGATTAACAGAATAGGAACAACAGCAAATGATAATGGCACCTCGTGCTGGCTTATCGGTGCTGCGGCGATTTCCGAAATCAGAATTGTTGAAACAAACTCCGAAATTTCAAGTTCACCGATCTGCCTTTTTCCTGTTACTCTCATGACAACGATCAGCAGAATATATATAATAAATGTACGTATAATGCCTGTGGTCATGGAATAATTCTCCTTGCATTTGGTTATTTTAATAGTAGAAGTATCAACATTTTGCTTTCCTTTTATTCGTTTTTCACGAAGCGACAAAATTCGCAAAAAAAGTGTTGACAAACCATTGGCAAAGCGATATAATATAAAAGCTGTCACGGAGAACCGGACAAGTGGAAAAAACTTTTTAAAAAAGTTTAAAAAACTCTTGAC
This sequence comes from Eubacteriales bacterium, assembly GCA_045538895.1. Classification (GTDB taxonomy): domain Bacteria; phylum Bacillota; class Clostridia; order Oscillospirales; family CAG-272; genus UMGS902. Next base: position 191 of record JAZQEH010000024.1, on the reverse strand, counting down.
AAACGGTTTCAAAAGTGATATCATAACAAAGTCGCTGCGGGGAGAACCCCGTGGAGGACGAATTCGGTCATTGAAAATTGAACAACAAAGAGAAAGAAACACGAACTGCAAAGTTAAGTGTAGATCTCGAACAATTCTTTATTGAAACTAGTAAAAAACTTATGCGAAAGAGCAAGCGATTGCTTGAGTAG
>JAZQEH010000023.1:0-18422 GCA_045538895.1 Eubacteriales bacterium | reverse complement strand
TAGTTGATAAGATAAATTATTATTTATGGGAGTAACGAAGGTGTTCTTTCTTAAGAAGAAAAAACCAAAGAAAAACTGTAAAATATTTAATAAGTAGCCGTGGCTACAGACAATATTTTTTTACAAAAAGGTTTGGAGGTGTCGGAACCTTTCCTTAAAAGGTTCTGACGTCGTTACCCTAAACGATAATTTACGTAAATATTCAAACTATGGAAAAAGAAAAACTTGGAATATATGTGCATATTCCGTTTTGCAAGAGCAAATGCGGATATTGCGATTTTTGCTCGCATCCGCCTGCTAAAGGTGAAGCAGACCGTTACCTCAACGCACTTATGCTTCACATGCAGGATTTTTCGGGTGCGGCACAGGATTTTACCGTTGACACGGTTTACATCGGCGGCGGTACCCCCTCGCTGCTCACGAAAAAGCAGATGAAGGACCTTGTTGAATGTATAAAAAGTTCATTTGACCTTGAGAAAAACATTGAATTTACCGTTGAGGCAAATCCGGGTACAGTTGACAAAGGATATTTAAGGCATCTTTTGTCGCTCGGTGTCAACCGAATTTCATTCGGGCTTCAGAGTGCTATCGACAAAGAACTTTCGGCACTCGGCAGAATACACACGGCAAATGACTTTGTTGAAAGCTTCAAGGCGGCACGTGCCGTAGGCTTCCGCAACATAAACGTTGACCTTATGTACGGCATACCTCACCAGACCGAAGAGAGTTTTCAGGCAACGCTTCAGTTTGTAAAAACCTTAAGCCCCGAGCATATATCGGTTTACGGACTCAAGATAGAGGAGGGAACTCCGTTCTACGACAAAAAGGATATTTTGCCGCTCCCCGATGAAGAAACCGAGTACAAGATGTACAAGATGGCTCACCGCTTGCTCGGAGATGCCGACTATGAGCATTATGAGATAAGCAACTATGCAAGACGAGGCTTTGCATCAAAGCACAATATGCGTTATTGGAACAGCGAAAGCTATCTTGGATTCGGCGTTTCGGCACACTCTTATTTCCTCGGTCAGCGATATGCGTATGTTGACGATGCAGAGAAGTATATCGAGGAGATGGAACGCCCTATGGGCATTGACAACATACTTTCAGAGTGTACGGATATTGATGTTTTCACCAAAGAAACCGAATACGTTATGCTTCGTATGCGGCTTTTTAAGGGAATAGAGCTTGCGGCATATGCAAGAGAGTTCGGTGCGGATTTTGCAAGCAAATACGGCGAGAGGTTGCACCGATACGTTGACGGCGGATTTGTGACGCTTGATGCACGCAGATGTGCATTTACCTTGAAAGGCATGTACGTCAGCAACTATATTTTATCGGATATACTTGATTTTTAGTATGCAATGAGTTACAATATAATTACGAAAGAGAGGTTTTTAGAAATGCAGGATTTTTTTGAAGAAAAAGAATTTTTCACACTTACAGATGAGGACGGTAAGGAAATCGAATTTGTCCTTCTTGCTACATGTGAGTTTGATGAAAAGACATATTTTGCACTTGTTCCGGCTTCGGAGTATGATAAAGCGAGAAAGCCGGGAGACGAAATCGAATTCGTTATTCTTCGCCTTGAAACAGACGAAAAGGGCGAGGACATTCTCGTTACTATTGACGATGATGACGAGTTTGACCGTGTAGCGGATTATTTCGAGGATGCTTGCTTTGACACCATCGACTACGATGAGGACGGCGGCAACCAGTAATTAACACGAATATTCTTTGCTGAAAAGCATATACTGTGAATATCCTGCTTAGTTCGTGATACATCTTTTATTGGAACCTACACTTGAATAATGGAATCCTTATATTTCTGTCGGGATGCAGGCCTCCCGCACGGCTTTGACCGTAGCGGACGTTGGAAGCGCAATGCAGAGATGCGGATACCGCCTTGCTGGAGCAGGGTTTTTCATTAGGATGTACACGGCTCGGTGGGTGTTTTTTCTCTTTGGCAAAAATTGCGCAATACGTCGTTGCCCCTCCAAAAGCGGCTCGACTATCGAAAAGATAGCAAAGCAAAAAAGACGGCTATGCCGTCTTTTTTAATATTTATTCTCTTTTAACAACTCTTTCATACATGCAAATGTTACTTCTTCGCCGTGTTCTGAGAGCAAGGTCAAAAGCTTTTCAACAAGGTCGGACGTTTCCTTATGGATAACTCTTGTCGGCTTGCCACGCATGAAATATTCAAGAGGATGCTTGTCGGTGTAATTCTTTCCCTGATAGATTTTGCTTGCGGCGATACGGTCGCAAACCATTTCCATCACAAAGCGGAGCGGCATTTTTACAGGCTCATTCTGCTTTGTTTTCGGATTGTAGTCATTCCAGTATTCAAAGTGATGGCGATTGCGTCCCTTATGGTGGATCCATGCGACAGAATAGCCGTTCTTTTCACGTTCAAGCTCGTTTGGGCTGCGTGTGCCTACATAAAATTTTGCTCCCGGAATGAACTCTGTCAATGAGTATTTGGACATGTCGTGAAAAAGCCCTTGCCAGAGTATGCCCGCCTTTGCACAATGCTTTATAACCGCATGGCGGTGTTTTGTAATAGTTTTAAAATGTCCTAAAGCGCCTTTAAAGCTCATAGCAAACCCCTCAATTCTGAAGCTTCATATAGCCCTGCTTTATCCAGCCAAACTTGCGGAACGTAAGGTCAAACGAAAGCGTAAGCAGAGCGGGGAGAACAAAGTGCATAAGCAGCACGAAAATAGCACTGTTTACCGTTGCTCCCATTGCATTAAATGCACCGAACTGTCCCACAAGTCCCGATGTACCCATACCTGCACCTGTAGAGGTGTTGGTCATTTCGAGTACCGCTGTGGAAACGGGACCTAAAATTGCGGATGCAAGTGTAGGTGCAAGCCATATCTGCGGATGCCTTAAAATATTGGGGAACTGGAGCATGGACGTTCCGATACCCTGCGAGAGTGCGCCGCTGAAGCCGTTTTCACGGTAGCTTGCTGCGGCAAAGCCTATCATCTGGCAACAGCAACCAACGCAGGCTGCACCCGCTGCAATGCCGTTAATGCCGATAGAAATACAGATAGCGGCAGAAGAAATCGGGGCGGTGAGCGCCATGCCGATTACCACCGATACGACAACACCCATTGGGATAGGGTGCAGATTTGTTGCGGTATTTATAAAGTCGCCGATGCTTGTCATAAATGCGTTTATGTAAGGACCTACGAAGATACCGACAATGCCGCCGGATATAATGGTAAGCGCAGGGGTAAGAATAATATCAAGCTTTGTCTTGCCGCCGATAAGACTGCCGATCTCGGCACCGATAACCGATGCGATATAAGCACCTATGGGACCGCCGAGTGCATAGCCGAGGGCACCTGTAACCGCACTTGTGAAAAGCACAAGCGACTTTGCGCCGAGCGAATATGCAATGGCAACGCCTATTGCACTGCCGACAACGGGGCTTGATGCACCTATCTGACCTGTAAAGCTTGCGAGAAAGGAAAGCACGGGAATACTTGCAAGCTGATTGAAAATCGTACCGATGATTAGGGAAGCAAAAAGACCTTGCGCCATTGCCCCCATCGCTTTTACAAAATAGCGTTCGAAAAAGTTTTTCAAGTTTATTCTCCTTATTTGCGATATTGTGGTTTATTTTATCACAATTCACTTGAAATTTCAATATTTATTAGGTAAACTATAGGTATAATATTTTCCTTAGGAGTTTTTCATGGAATACGATTTCAGTAGTGCGAAAAAAGCGTTTTCACGCATAGGTATAGCACTCACTTTGTTTTTTGCCGCAACTCTTTTAGCACAGATTGCATTTGAACTCATTGTAACCGTCCTTTTCCCCGGCTTTTTGGAAAACGGGATGTCATACAGAGGAATAGTTATACTTTCCACAGTAACGATGTATCTTATCGGCACACCGGTGTTTTATCTTTGTATCCGCTCTTTGGACCGCTTTGATACCGAAAAGGTAAAATGCCCGTTTCAAACGCTTATTACTGCGTTTGTTATGTCTATTTCGCTTATGTACATCGGAGAGATGCTTGGCAACTATGTTTCGGCACTTATTTATGAGTGGTTTGATATAATGCCCATGTCGCAGACACTTGAAATTATCAATAAGATTTCATGGGTTGATGCACTCATCTTTTCTGTGCTGATAGGCCCGTTTTTTGAGGAGCTGATGTTCAGAAAACTGATAATTGACCGCACACGCGGTTACGGCGAAAAACTGTCGGTTATCTTTTCGGCTATAGTGTTTGCACTGTATCATATGAGCGTTCAGCAGTTGTTTTACACGTTCCTTGTCGGCTTGCTTTACGGATATCTTTATATCAGAAAGGGCAGTTTGCTTTACAACTGGCTCCTACATGCGGCATTTAACTTTTTCGGTGCCGTTATACCGCTTTTGTTTAAGGAGTTTGTTCCCGAATATGAAAGATTCCTTGAGCTTTCTACAAGTGAAACGTCAGTTGAAGAACTTTTTGAAATTGTGGAATCAAACATGTTTGCATACGGAATAGTGTCATGGTACAGCGTAGGTCTTATGGCAATGGCATTCCTCGGTGTGTTCTGGCTGTTCAAGCGGATGAAGCAGATTCGTTTTGAAAAGGCGGTGTTTGAGCTTCCTAAGGATAGCGAGGCGACAACTGCATTTGTCAATGTAGGTGTGATTTTGTTTATTACGTTTGCGATTGCGTATCCCATTGTTTCGGCATTAATAGTATAAAATGCAGGGCATTGCCCTGCATTTTTTAACTGTTGAGCATTTTTTAACTGTTGAGTATTTTTTCACACAACCATTTATGCTCGTTTATTCTGTCACGGTGGGGGAGGTTGCAATGCGCAACCTCGGGGAAGTCGATTCTTTCGACCTCGTGACCGCTTTCAAGCATTCTCGCTATCATAAGGTCACTGTGCTGAGAGGGGACAAGCACTAAATCCTTGAGTCCCACTACGAAGCGGTATGGGATTTTGGGAAGCTTTTCAACCATATTGACGGGTGAGTTTTCGTGTATGTATTTCTCAAAATCGTCGGTGTCCTCAAGTGCGGCTTCAAAGTAGGAGCGGAAGAGGGTGTTTGTACTGTAAGCCATTTCGTATTCCATGTTGCAGCAGGGGCAGAGCACGTCTGCGGCAACAATACGGTGCTTTGACTTTATCGCATAATGGAACGTGTTGTGACCGCCCATGCTGCCGCCGTAGATTCCCACAGGTGCATCCTTCGGTATACCGAAAAGCTCCATTGCCGTTTCAACGAGTGTATCAACGTATTCAACGGTTTTCTTGTTCATCCAGCACCATGGGTTGTAAAAAGGGAGAATATACAGAATACCGTTTTCTGCACATACGGGTGCCGCAACCATATCGTTTGCGGGTTGCGTAGCGTGTCCGAGTCCTGTAAAATAAAGGGCTATGCCTTTAATCTCGCCTTTGATAAGGTCTATATTTGAAAGGCAGAGTTTGTTAAAGCGTTCTTTGAGAAATTTCTTGTCCATTTTTATACCATACTTTCTGCGGCTTTTGGATGATAGCCGCTGTTTTTCAATGTCTGCATTGCTGCACTACGTGTTTCTTCGTCTTTGAAAATGCCGAAAACGGTAGGGCCGCTGCCGCTCATCATAGCTCCCATAGCGCCGCTTTCAAGCAAGAGCGATTTTGCTTTTGCCGCAAGCGGTCTTTCGGGGAGAATAACGTCTTCAAAAATGTTGTACATGTTCTTGCAAACGCCCGTAGCATCGCCGCTTGCAAGGGCTGTGCATAGGGCTGAGTATCTCTCCTCGTTGCTTCTGCCGCCAAAGTCGCCGTAGCGTTTGTCAAGCTCGCCGTATGCCCACGGGGTTGACACGCTTTCGCTGCTTGGAACGATTAAAAAGAGGAGCTTTGCACGGTTTTCAAGCGGAGTCAGTATTTCACCCCGTCCCTCGCATAGCATTGTCTTTCCTGACATGCAAAACGGAATGTCGCTGCCGAGCGAGGCGGCGATTGTATATAATTCATCGTTTGGAACCGCACCGCCGAGAAGCTTGTTAAGTGCCTTCAGTACGGCTGCTGCATCTGTGCTTCCGCCTGCCATTCCGCCGGAAACGGGAATACGTTTATATATTGATATTTCAACGTCGGCACGGATGCCGCTTTTTTCGAGATACGCCATAGCGGCACGGTATGCAATGTTGCGCTCATCGCAGGGGATATACGGAACGTCGCAGGAAATTGATACATGGTTTATCGAGCCTCGTGAGGCGGATACTATCAATCTGTCGCAAAGGCTGACGCTTTGCATAATGCTTTTTATTTCATGGAATCCGTTTGCGGTAAGCGAGAGGACGTCGAGAAAAAGATTGACCTTGCCGTTTGCACGAACTTCCATTCCTATATTATTTTTCATCTTCAGCCCTCCTTTTTAAAAGTATTATATACTCACTTTGTGAATTTTTCAAGAAATACTGTAAATATTATAATTTTTGTGCTATAATTTACCTGAAGTCAGTTTGGAAAGGGTGCGGATATGCTGAATTTTGAATGGACAAAAAGGCACACAACCGTTTTAATATACTCATGCTGTACGATTCTGCTTGCGGTGGCTATTGTACTTGCCTGCTTTTTCCCGTCGGTTGTTTTTGGCTTTTTAAAGGATTTTTTCACCGCTATAAGCCCCGTGTTTTTTGGGTTTGCAATAGCATATCTTGTTTTTCCGATTTGTCGATTTTTTGAAAAAAAGGTTTTCAAAAAGCTCCGCAAAAAGCCAAAGCTTTCAAGAGTGCTTGCCGTTGTATGTGCAATGCTGCTTGTATTTCTGGTTATTGCGGCGTTTCTCGGAATAATGGTACCGCAGATCGCGGCTAACTATGCTACTCTTGAGGCACGTCTTGGCGGATACGCAAGCAAGGTGACTGATTTTGTCAAGGAAATTATTCTTGATATGCAGAAAAACGGAAGCGACGCTTTTTCGTCGCTTTTCAACAACGAAAAGCTTATTGATTCGATTGACGATATGTTCAGCTCGGCATTCGGATTTTTGGGAAATTTTGCAAATGCTTTGGTAAAGTATTCTTCTAAAATTGTTTCTATCATTTCAAAGATTATTGTTTCATTTATATTTGCTATTTATTTTCTCCTTGAAAAGGAAAGGCTTTTTTTGGGCATATCCAAAATTTCCGATTGGATATTCTCGGCAAAATTCAATAGCGTTGCAAGAAAATGGATATCCTATACCGATGATGTTTTTTCCAAATTCATTTCGGGTAAAATTTTTAACGCCTTGCTTATCACGCTTGTAAACTTTGTTGTTTTCGGCATTTTTGACATACCGTATTATCCGCTTGTGTCGCTCGTATGCGGAATTACGGACATGATTCCGTATTTCGGACCGTTTATCGGTGCTATTCCGTGTGCATTTATCATACTTGTTGCAGAGCCTGTAAAGGTGATATGGTTTATAATTCTGGTTCTTGTAATTCAGCAGATTGACGGTAACATCGTCGGCCCGAAAATTCTCGGCGAAAAGGTCGGTGTTGACTCGCTGCTTATAATCATTGCAATTACGTTTGGCGGCGGACTTTTCGGAATAGTCGGCATGTTTATCGGAGTTCCTGTATTTACTGTAATTTACTACGCATTCAACGAATTTGTGTGCGGCAGACTTAAGAAAAAGGGCTTGCCCACGGATACAGCGGCATACAGTGGCAGAAAGGGGGCGGCAAAATGAAGTTTGAAAAGAATACGAAGTACAATACTACGGCATTGCTTGTGCTTATAGTAGTTGCTTTTGCGGCAATCACGTTCAGCGCATTGCTTAATATCAAAGCGGTTTCGGCGTTCTTCGGCGGAGTTTTCAAGGTGATGCTGCCTTTGCTCTATGCATTTTTGCTGATGCTCGTACTGCTACCCATAGTGGACTTTTTTGAGGTAAAGTTTCAGAAGCTTCTGAAAAAGCATAAGAACTATCATAAAAAGGCACAGATTCTTGCAATTATTTGTGCGTATGTACTGCTTTTATCTGTTGTTGTACTGGTAATTCTTATTGTCGTTTCGCAGGTTTCAAGGGCGTACACGTTTGTGGCAAACTTCGCAGGAGTATATTTTCCTATACTCAACGACTTTGTTTCCGAGATTTCCGAAAACTTCAGTTTTCTCGAGCAAAACCTCACAACGCTTGTAAATGCTATTAACAAGACACTCAGCGAGTGGCTCTCGGATTTTCCAAGTGTTGCAGTTGCGGTTGCAGGTGCACTTGGAAACGTGGTGTCAATCCTTTCAAACTGGGTACTTGCATTGATTATTTCTGTATACTCAATGTTCCGCCGCGACAAGCTGAAATCCATTGCACGAAAGGTTAATGCCGCACTCTTTTCGGAGAGCATCAGCCGTAAGGTTTCTGACTTCTTTGGTGCACTGTACAGAAACATGGTATATTTTTACTCTGCAAGGGCATACAACATGGTTGCACTTGCTGTAGTATACTATCTTGTGCTTCTCGCAATGGGGCTTGAGTTTTATTCGCTTATCGCACTTACTGTTGCCGTGTGCAGTTTTGTTCCCGTTGTCGGTACACTTATCGGCGGCGGTATAGGACTGTTTGTGGTCTTTGTAACCGATACGGAAAAGACCGTGTGGTTCCTGATTGTGTTTGCGGCACTTTCATTTATCGACTATCTGTTTCTTACCCCGCGTATCACAAACAGAAAGGTACGTGTTTCGCTCGGAACAACCATTATCTGCGTGTTTATAGGATACTTCCTTGGAAATCTCTTGGGCGCACTTTGCGCATTGCCGATTTATGTAACGCTTCGTGACATATTTATCGGCTGGAAAAATAAAAAGCAAGAAACGGTAAAAAATTCCGCTGATTAATCAGCGTAATTTTTTGATTATATATAATATATAATGTATATTTTTTCATTGAAAATGTTGCAAAGCGGTGTTTTCTTCGTCAGAATGCACATAACTTTAAAGCCTCACTTAGACAAAGTATGCACTTTGCATATAAATGTGAATATTTATGAATATTTATTCTAAAAGGGTTGACAAATCCTTATATTTGGTGTAAAATCAATGCATAAATATTCAAATATCCCAAAGGAGATACATCATGGATAAGAAAAATATCAAAAAAGTAGTTCTCGCATATTCGGGAGGACTTGATACTTCTATTATCATTCCGTGGCTTAAGGAAAACTATAATAACTGCGAGGTTATCGCAGTTTCGGGTAACGTTGGACAGGCTGACGAGCTTGAAGGTCTTGAAGAAAAGGCACTCAAGACAGGTGCATCCAAGCTTTACGTTCTTGACCTTACCGAGGAGTATGTAAACGATTACATCATTCCTTGCGTTAAGGCTGGTGCTGTATATGAGGAATACCTCCTCGGTACAAGCCATGCACGTCCTTGCATTGCAAAGGGACTTGTAGAAATTGCACTTAAAGAGGGTGCTGACGCAATTTGTCACGGTTGTACGGGTAAGGGTAACGACCAGGTTCGTTTTGAGCTTACTATTAAGCACTTCGCTCCCGATATGCCCATTATTGCTCCTTGGCGTGAGTGGGATATCAAATCACGTGAAGAGGAAATTGACTATGCAGAGGCGCACAACATTCCACTTAAGATAAACCGTGAAACCAACTATTCAAAGGATAAGAACCTCTGGCACCTTTCTCATGAAGGTCTTGACCTTGAGGATACAGGAAACGAGCCGCAGTACGAAAAGCCCGGTTTCCTTGAAATGGGTGTTTCTCCCATTCAGGCTCCCGACGTTCCCACTTATGTTGAACTCGACTTTGAGCAGGGTGTTCCCGTTGCACTTGATGGCAAGAAGATGAGTGCAAAGGAAATCATCCTTAAGCTTAATGAGCTTGGCGGTGCTAACGGTATCGGTCTTCTTGACATCGTTGAAAACCGTCTTGTAGGTATGAAGTGCCGTGGCGTTTATGAAACTCCCGGCGGAGCAATTCTCTACAAGGCACACAGCGTGCTTGAAAGCATCTGCCTTGATAAGATGACAATGCACGAAAAGCAGAAGCTCGCTATCACTTATGCAGAGCTTGTTTACAACGGTCAGTGGTTCACACCTCTCCGTGAGGCTCTTGCAGCATTCGTTGACAAGACTCAGGAAAAGGTTACCGGTAAGGTACGCCTTAAGCTCTACAAGGGCAACATGATTAATGCAGGCGTATGGAGCAAGTATTCGCTTTACAGCGAGGAAATTGCAACCTTCGGCGAAAGCGACTATGACCAGAAGGATAGCGCGGGCTTTATCAACCTTTACGGTCTGCCGATTAAGGTTCAGGCTATGGTTGACGCAAAGAACAAGTAATAAACATATTGTCAAGCACCTCAACGAGGTGCTTGACAATATTTCATTTTTAAAGTTTCCCGAAAGGATAAAACAATGGCAAAAATGTGGGCAGGCAGAACCGACGGTGTAACCGACAGTTTAGCCGATGACTTTAATGCGTCGATTCATTTCGACAGTCGCATGTACAAAGAGGATATCACGGGCAGTATGGCTCATGCTGCAATGCTCGGCAAAATGGGAATCATAACAAATGCCGAGGCAGAGCAGCTTATAGAGCATCTTTCGCAGATACTTGCAGATATAGAAGACGGTACTCTTAAGATTGATATGTCCTGCGAGGACATTCACATGTTCGTTGAGCAGGTTCTGACAGAGAGATACGGTGATATAGGCAAAAAGCTTCATACCGCACGCAGCCGCAACGATCAGGTTGCACTTGATATGCGTATGTATCTGCGTGGCGAAGTCGATACAATAAGCAGCTATATCCGTGAGCTTTTAGAGGTGCTTTGCGAAAAGGCAGAGGAGCATAAGGCTACCATTATGCCGGGGTATACGCATCTTCAGAGAGCGCAGCCTGTCGTATTCGGTCATCACTTGATGGCATACGCAATGATGCTGCTCCGTGACCTTGACAGACTTAAGGATACAAGAAAGCGTATGAACGTCTCGCCCATCGGTTGCTGTGCATTGGCGGGCACCACCTACAACACCGACCGCCGCTTTGAGGCGGAGAAACTTGGTTTTGATTCTATTGCAATGAACTCGCTTGACGGAGTTTCGGACAGAGATTTTGTTGTGGAAATGCTTTCGTCGCTTTCGATGCTTATGATGCACCTTTCACGTTTTGCCGAAGAGATTATTCTATGGACAAGTTGGGAGTTCAAATTTGTTGAGCTTTCAAATGCATATACCACAGGCTCCTCAATCATGCCGCAGAAGAAAAATTCTGATATGGCAGAGCTTGTGAGAGGCAAGACAGGACGTGTTTACGGCGACCTTTTAGGAATGCTCACAACGCTCAAAGGTCTTCCGCTTGCATATAACAAGGATATGCAGGGGGACAAGGAGGGTGTGTTTGATGCGTGTGATACCGTAAAGATGTGCTTGCCTGTTTTCACCGGTATGATTGCTACAATGACAGTGCTGCCCGACAACATGAAAGCGGCAGCACAAAAGGGCTTTATCAATGCCACCGACCTCGCGGATTATCTTGTTAAAAAAGGGCTGCCTTTCCGCAGTGCATATAAGCTTTCGGGACAGCTTGTAGCGAAGTGCATTGCAGAGAACAAGGTGCTTGAGGACCTGACACTTGATGAGTATAAAGAGTTTTCGCCGATTTTTGAAAATGATCTCTATGGCGAAATCGACCTTCTCACATGCGTAGAAAAACGTATCAGCGAGGGCGGCACATCACCGTCATCGGTTATGGCACAGATTGAGTTTGTAAAGGAAGCTTTGAAGAAATGACAAAGGTATTTATTGATGGCAGTGCAGGTACAACGGGACTCCGTATCCATGAGCGACTTGCAAGCCGAAGCGATATAGAGTTGATTACACTTGCGGAGGAAGTACGCAAGGATGCAAAAGCGAGAAAAGAAGCACTCCATGCGGCAGACGTTGCGTTCCTTTGCCTCCCCGATGATGCAGCACGTGAAGCGGTTGCACTTGCAGAGGGCGGGAATACCGTTATTATTGACACTTCAACCGCACATCGCACCGTAGAAGGATGGGAGTACGGCTTTGCAGAGCTTTACGGCAGAAGAAAGAGAATTTCCAATGCAAAGCTGATTGCAAATCCCGGTTGCCACGCAAGCGGATTTATCGCACTTGTCGAGCCGCTTATGCGTGCAGGTATGATTAAGAAAAACGTAAATCTTTCTTGCTTTTCGCTTACGGGTTATTCGGGCGGCGGCAAGAAGATGATTGCCGAATATGAGGATAAGGACAGAAACGCTTTGCTTGACGCTCCCCGTATGTACGGACTTACTCAACAGCATAAGCATTTAAAAGAAATGGTAAAGATTTGCGGTATGGATATTCCGCCAATCTTTTGCCCCATAGTTGCACCTTTTTATTCGGGTATGGAGGTTACCGTTCCCGTACACGCAAAAACACTCGGTGCAAGCATTGATGAGGTGGCATCGGTTTATAAGTCCTATTATAAGAATGGGCTTGTTAAGTTTGTAGACGTTGCCGACGAGAACGGCTTTGTCAGTGCAAATGCTTTTGCAGGCCGTGACGATATGCAGATTACGGTTTGCGGTAACGGCGAAAGAGTATTGCTTGTTGCACGCTACGATAACCTCGGCAAGGGCGCAAGCGGTGCCGCTATACAGAATATGAACATCGCTTTAGGCGTTGACGAAACAACAGGACTTGTGGTTTAGAGCAAGGAAACTTTTTGTAAAAAGTTTCCCTGCACCCTTCAAAAACTTTTGAAAAAGTAAATGGTTATGGAGTATACTTTTCAGAAATTTTTGGGAAGAGCACGAGAAACACTTTTTATAAAAAGGGTTTCTCGTACGTTTAGAAAGGATTTTTGCTATGAAAATAGTTTCAGGTGGCGTATGTGCCGCAAAAGGATTTAAGGCAGGCGGTGTGCACTGCGGTGTACGTAAAAACCGTACCAAGCGTGACCTTGCAATGATTTTAAGTGAGGTTAAGGCAAGTGCTGCGGCGGTTTATACAACCAATCTTGTCAAGGGTGCACCTTTGACAGTTACTAAAAACAACATCGCAGACGGATATGCGCAGGCGGTTATCTGCAATAGCGGCAACGCAAACACCTGCAATGCTGACGGCATTGAGATCGCCGAAAAAATGTGCGCTATCGCCGCAGATACACTCGGTATTGATAAGAGTGACGTTGTTGTTGCTTCAACAGGTGTTATCGGTCAGCCTCTCTCTATAGTACCGTTTGAAAGCGGTATTCCTGCGGTTGCAAAGACGCTTTCCGAAGATGGCAGCGATGCGGCAGCAGAGGGTATTATGACTACCGACACCGTTAAAAAAGAGGTTGCCGTTGAGTTTGAGGTAGGCGGCAAGACCTGCCAAATCGGCGGTATTGCCAAGGGTAGCGGTATGATCCATCCCAACATGGCAACCATGCTTGTATTTATCACAACCGACGTTGCAATTTCTCCCGCAATGCTTCAGAAAGCACTTTCAAGCGATATCGCAGATACCTTTAACATGGTCAGCGTTGACGGTGATACGTCTACAAACGACATGGTGAGCGTACTTGCAAACGGCATGGCAGGCAACGAGTGCATTACCGAGGACGGCGAGGATTTTGCTACGTTTATGAAAGCACTTAACACCGTTACGGTTTATCTTTGCCGTATGATTGCAGGCGACGGTGAGGGTGCGACAAAGCTGCTTGAATGTAACGTTACAGGAGCAAAGACAATAGCTGATGCAAAGACCGTTGCAAAGAGCGTTATCTGTTCAAGCCTTCTCAAGGCAGCAATGTTCGGTGCCGATGCAAACTGGGGACGTGTGCTTTGTGCAATCGGCTATAGCAGTGCAGACGTTGACGTGAATAAGGTTGGCGTGACGTTCAAGAGCGTAAAGGGAGAAATCACAGTTTGCGTAAACGGTGCAGGCATTGATTTCTCCGAGGAGAAGGCAAAGGAAATTCTCCTCGAAAAAGAGATAGAAATAAATATCACTTTAGGTGACGGCGATGCAAATGCCACTGCCTGGGGCTGCGACCTCACCTACGATTACGTTAAGATAAACGGAGATTACAGAACGTAAACGAAGGGCGTTCGATTTACTTGGGAAAACCTTTTGTGTACAAAAGGGTTTCTCGTATACAAGAAAGGATTTTATCATGCATAATGCATTTTCAAATGCGGAACGTGCCGAGGTGCTTACCGCCGCACTTCCGTATATAAAGAGATACACAGGAAAAATTGTCGTAATCAAATACGGCGGCAATGCGATGATAGACGAGGGGCTCAAGCAGCAGGTTATGGAGGACATTGTGCTTCTCTGGCTTATCGGCGTCAAGGTTGTGCTTGTTCACGGCGGCGGCCCTGAGATAAATGACCTTATGACAAGGCTTGGCAAAAAGGCGGAGTTTGTAGACGGTCTTCGCGTTACCGATAAGGAAACCGTTGACATCGTTCAGATGGTGCTTGCCGGCAAGGTTAACAAGACACTTGTAAATCTGCTTGAAACCAAGGGTGGCAAGGCGATGGGCATAAGCGGCATGGACGGTCAGCTTATCGTTGCCGATTTCAAGGATGAGCGACTCGGATACGTTGGCGAAATCAAAAAAATCAATATCGAGGCGGTTACCGACCTGCTTGAAAAGGGATATATACCTGTTATTTCAACTGTTGGTTGCGACAAAGAGGGCAATACCTATAACATAAACGGCGATACTGCCGCAGCACATATTGCAGGTGCGCTTGAAGCCGAGCGTCTTATCATGATGACCGATATCGCAGGCATCCTCCGTGATAAGGATGATCCCGAAACCCTTATCCCCGTTGTGTCTGTAGCTGATGCGGCAGAGCTTCGCAAAGAGGGCATTATTTCGGGCGGCATGATTCCAAAGGTTGAGTGCTGCATCGAGGCTATTAACCACGGTGTTGACAACGTAATTATAATGGACGGCCGTGTGCCTCATTCCATTCTCATGGAGCTTCTTACCGATGAGGGTGCAGGTACAATGGTTACAAGCCATACACAGAAAGCGAGCGATGACGATGAGTGAAATCAAGGCACGTGATAAAGCATACGTTGCTGATACGTATGCACGTTTTGATGTTGCTATAACTCATGGCAAGGGCAGCGAGCTTTTTGACGAGGACGGCAAGCGTTACATTGACATGGGCAGTGGCATTGGAGTCACCGCTTTCGGCACCGCAGACGATATGTGGGTAGAGGCGGTTACATCTCAGCTCGGTAAGGTTCAGCATACGTCAAACCTCTACTACACCGAGCCTTGCGGAGCACTTGCAGAGCTGCTTTGCGAAAAAAGCGGCATGTCGAAAGTGTTTTTCGGCAATTCGGGTGCAGAGGCAAACGAGTGTGCAATTAAAATTGCACGCAAATACGCTGCCGATAAAAAGGGAAGCGACTATTATACCGTAGTTACTCTTGAAAACAGTTTTCACGGACGCACACTTACCACTCTTGCGGCAACCGGACAGGAGCATTATCACGAACTTTTTAAGCCGCTTACCGGTGGTTTTGTGCATACTCCTGCAAACGATTTTGCAGCAATGTGTGAAACGGTTAAGAATAACAAGGTTTGTGCAATTCTTATCGAGTGCATTCAGGGCGAAGGCGGCGTAAACGTGCTTGATAAGGAGTTCGTTCAGAAAACTGCGGCACTTGCGAAAGAAAATGGCATTCTGCTTATGGTTGACGAGGTGCAGACGGGTAACGGACGCACCGGTGAAATGTATGCGTATATGAACTATGGCATCAAACCCGACGTTGTTTCTACCGCTAAAGGTCTTGGCGGCGGACTTCCCATAGGTGCGTGCCTGATGAACGAAAAAGTTGCTACGGTGCTCGGTCACGGCGACCACGGTTCAACGTTTGGCGGCAACCCAATCGCATGTGCAGGCGCTATCAGCATTGTAAAGCGTCTTAACGAAAGTTTTCTCACCGAGGTAAAAGAAAAGGGTGAGTATGTTTTTAATGCGTTGAGAGGTGCAAAGGGAATTGAAAAAGTAGTCGGCATGGGACTTATGATAGGCATAAAACCCGTGCGTGCGGCATCTGATATAGTAAAAGAATGTAACGAGCGTGGCGTTCTTTGCCTCACCGCAAAGGACAAGGTAAGGCTTCTTCCTGCACTCAATATCCCCATGGATATTCTTAAAGAAGCGGTAGAGGTTATCAAAGAAGTATGCGGAAAGGAATAAAAGATGAATCTTAAGGGTAAACATTTTTTAAAACTGCTTGATTTTTCTCCTACTGAAATCGAGGGGCTCCTCGACCTTGCGGCAGAGCTTAAAGCAAAGAAAAAGGCAGGTGTACCCCACCGCCTTTGCGAGGGCAAGAGCATAGCGCTTGTGTTTGAAAAGACAAGCACACGTACACGCTGTGCCTTTGAGGTTGCGGCGGCAGACCTCGGTATGCATCCTGTTTATCTTGAGCCGACAGGCTCGCAGATCGGCAAAAAGGAGAGCATTGCCGATACCGCACGTGTACTTGGACGTATGTTTGACGGTATCGAATACCGTGGTTTCGGTCAGGAAATCGTTGAGGAGCTTGCGGCATATGCAGGCGTTCCCGTATGGAACGGACTCACAAATGAGTTCCACCCCACACAGATTCTTGCCGATTTTCTCACCATCCGTGAGCAGTTCGGAACTCTTAAAGGAGTAAAGCTTGTGTACCTCGGTGATGCACGTTACAACATGGGTAACTCACTTATGGTTGGCTGTGCAAAGATGGGCATGCACTTTGTTGCCTGCGCTCCGAAGAAGTATTTCCCCGATGAAAAGCTTATTTCCGAGTGCATGGAAATTGCAAAGGAAACGGGTGCGATTTTGGAGTTTTGCGAGGATACAACCGTTGCTACCAAGGGAGCAAAGGTGCTTTATACCGACGTGTGGGTATCTATGGGTGAGCCTGATAGCGTTTGGGAGGAGCGTATCAAAGAGCTTTCTCCGTACCGTGTGACAATGGAACTGCTTGAAAATGCTGGTGACGATTGCGTATTCATGCATTGCCTTCCTGCATTCCATGACCTCAAGACCAAAATCGGCAAGGAGATATACGAAAAGTTCGGCATAACCTGCATGGAAGTTACCGATGAGGCGTTTGAAAGCAGTCGCTCAATCGTATTTGACGAAGCGGAAAATAGAATGCATACAATCAAAGCTGTTATGGCGGCTACTCTGTGATAAAAAAATTCGCGATTTTAATCGCGAATTTTTTATATCCATATATTAACTTTAAAACTCTTACCGCAACGTGGGCAACGCACAGAGTTTCTGCCTTTTTTTATCGGCAAACGCAAAGCTGCATGGCAGTATTTGCACTTGCGGTAGCGGCAGACCTTGCGGTCACGGAATTTGTCACGCATGTATGAGAAAAAGTTTTTCACAGAAGCCCATATTCCCATAAATTTTCGGTTTTCCTCACGTCGCTTGTAGATGTTTTTGGAAAGGTAGCGGAATACCGCCCATATAAAAATCGCATATTGAGCAATAAGTATAATAGGTGTAGTGAGAAATCTATTGACAACACTCAAAACAAAAAATATAATTATAGATGCATAAAAGAGTTGGTCAGCACCGTAACGGCCGTACATAAATCGGTTTATGGAGTCTATCAATTTGCGAAACATGTGTACACATCCCTTCACCCTTATTTTAACACAAAATAAAGGCGAATGTGCATGTTTTTTCTGAAATTTTTGTGAAAAGTCAGAGGTATTTATGGCAAAACAAGTCTGGAAGGGCGGTGCATTGCTTGCACCTCTCCCTGCGGTGCTTATCACATCGGGTGATATGGAGAAAAGCAATATTGCTACGGTTGCATGGACGGGCATTGTGAACACGATTCCGCCTAAAACTTATATTTCGCTTCGCAAGAGCCGCTACAGCTATGAAATTATCGAAAAAACGGGCGAGTTTGCGATTAATCTGACCACTCAGGAGATGGTGAAAAGTGTTGATTATTGCGGTATATACACGGGACGCAAGGTTGATAAGTTTAAAAAATGTAATTTTACCAAGGAGCAGGCAAGTCAGATTGCGGCACCGATAATCGGCGAGAGTCCGCTTGCACTTGAGTGCAGAGTTGTGGAAACCCACGACCTCGGCACACACGTAATGATGCTTGCGGATATACTTGCGACAAACGTGGATGAAAAACTGCTTGATAAAAACGGTAAAATGGATATGGGCAAAGCCAACCTGATTGCTTTTGCACATGGGGAATATTTTGCACTTGGCAAAAAGCTTTCGGGCTTTGGCGACAGTGCAAGAAAAAAGAAAAAGAAGAAATAAGGAGTGCTGCGGCACTCCTTTTTTGTTGAGTTTACGGAAATAATCGTCGGAACCTTTTAAGGAAAGGTTCCGACACCTCCAAACCTTTTTGTAATAAAATATTGTCTGTAGCCACGGCTACTTATTAATATTTTACAGTTTTTCTTTGG
>JAZQEH010000022.1:0-14451 GCA_045538895.1 Eubacteriales bacterium | reverse complement strand
CGCTGTATCTTATCGTTCCTCCCGAAATTTCACTTTCGCTTGTAGATATGCGGGGCGAAAAAAAGGATATCCACGAAATGGATAAGGACTACATGCAAAAATGCTACGACGCAGGCAAATATGCCGCAGAGCGACTCGGATTCGAGAAGATTGATTGCGTGCAAAACGGCGAAATGCGTACCCGTGAAGCAATATCGGACGAAATTTATAAAAAAAT
The DNA here is from genome assembly GCA_045538895.1 of Eubacteriales bacterium. Lineage (GTDB taxonomy): Bacteria > Bacillota > Clostridia > Oscillospirales > CAG-272 > UMGS902. Next base: position 14,234 of record JAZQEH010000022.1, on the reverse strand, counting down.
ACGAGTGTTTTTGTAAATTAATGTTTACGCTAATAAAATCTCGTTTTTCGGGCGGACATGCGCCGACCGTAAAACTCCTTAAAAACCGCGTGCGGTCGAGCACGACGCGAGTGAACGGTTTTGCAACCACTTGAAAATGCTTGCATTTTCAAGTGAGAAAAACAATAATTTATATCATTAAATTTGCCGAGGCGGCAAAAGCAAAAAATTCAGGCACCCATTATGGGTGCCTGAAATAAATACAATTAGTGAACGATTGCACGCTCGGTATCCTTATCAAAGATATGGATTCTGCTTGCGTCAAGAGCAATCTTAATCTTGTCACCGGCAACTGCCTTGCTACGTGAAGAAACACGTGCAATCATCTTCTGCTCGCCGGTTACGAGATAGAGATAGGTTTCAGCACCCATAAGCTCGGTAACTTCAACGTCGGTTTCGATTACGCTCTCTGCAAGACTTGCAAGATACATAGGCTCGTCATGGAGAGATTCGGGACGGATACCTGCAATAACTTCCTTGCCAATGTAATCATTGAGAACACCTTCAGCAGTCTTTTCTGCGGGAAGCTTGATTCTGTTGTTTTCAAAGCAGAAGAATACATTTTCGCCCTTCTTCTCAAGAGTACCGTTAAGGAAGTTCATCTGAGGAGTTCCGATAAAGCCTGCAACGAATACGTTACAAGGAGCATCGTAAAGGTTCTGAGGAGTATCAACCTGCTGAATGATACCGTCCTTCATAACTACGATACGGGATGCCATGGTCATAGCCTCGACCTGGTCGTGAGTAACGTAAATAAAGGTTGTACCAACTCTCTTGTGAATCTTGGTGAGCTCGGTTCTCATCGCTGCACGAAGCTTAGCGTCGAGGTTTGAAAGAGGCTCGTCAAGAAGGAATACCTTGGGGTAACGAACGATAGCACGGCCGAGTGCTACACGCTGCTTCTGACCGCCGGAGAGAGCCTTCGGCTTTCTGTCGAGAAGGTGAGCGATATCGAGGATGCGGGCTGCTTCCTCAACTCTGCGCTTGATTTCTTCCTTGGGAGTCTTGCGGAGCTTAAGACCGAATGCCATGTTTTCGAACACGGACATGTGAGGATAAAGAGCGTAGTTCTGGAATACCATCGCAATATCTCTATCCTTAGGAGCTACGTCATTAACGAGTCTGTCCTCGATGAAAAGTTCGCCCTCGGAAATTTCTTCAAGACCTGCAATCATACGAAGTGTGGTGGACTTACCGCATCCGGAAGGACCTACGAAAATAAGGAACTCTTTGTCTTTAATCTCAAGGTTAAAATCGGATACAGCAGTAACGCCGCCCGGATACTTCTTATAAATGTGTCTAAGGGATAAGCTTGCCATATATTAGCATCCTCCGTTTAAAGCCTGCGGAGCAGGCAGAATTTTTCATATAGTATTATAACAAAGTTTTGTCCAAAAATATAGTGGGGATTTTCCCAAACTTTGAGTTTTTGCTTTGTAGAAATTGCACAACAAACATTCAACGTCATGTGTAAATTGCATGACGCAGGCTGCATTCGTTCTAATTTATTAGAATTTTAATTCTTATCCGAACGCATTGTGAGTCCGATACGGTGTTTAACCTTATCAATGCTCTTCACCCTTACGTTTACAACGTCGCCCACGGTAAGCACGTCGCTCGGATGCTTTACATATTTATCGGCAATTTCCGAAATGTGAAGCAGACCGTCCTGATGAACGCCGATGTCGATAAACGCACCGAAGTCTACAACGTTTCTTACCGTTCCACGGAGTTCCATGCCCTCACGCAGATCCTCAAAGCTCATTACGTCAGCACGGAGCACGGGTGCAGGAAGTCCCTCACGGGGGTCACGGCCGGGCTTTTCAAGCTCGGAGCAGATGTCAATGAGTGTAGGCTCGCCTATGCCAAGTTTTTCTGCCACCGCACTCGCACCCTCTCTTGCAACCTTGCCAGAAAGGCCGCCAAGACGCATTGCACGAACGTCGTCCTCGGTGTAGTCAAACATCTTAAGCAGACTGCGTGCCGCAGTGTATGACTCAGGGTGAACACCTGTGCAGTCAAGAATTTCTTCACCGCCGCTTACACGCAAGAAGCCTGCACACTGTTCAAACACCTTGTCACCGAGTCGGGAAACCTTTTTAAGCTCCTCTCTTGTGCGGAAAGCTCCCTTTTCTTCACGGTATTTTACAATATTCTTCGCGCATGCCGCACTGATACCTGCAACGTACGAAAGCAGTGAATGTGATGCAGTATTAAGCTCGACACCTACGCTGTTAACGCAGTCCTCAACCACACCGCCAAGCGCAAAATCAAGCTTTTTAGGCTGCATATCATGCTGATACTGACCTACGCCAATAGCTTTCGGCTCGATTTTTACGAGCTCCGCAAGCGGGTCAATAAGCCTACGTGCGATAGAAACCGCACTACGCTCGGTTACGTCAAAGTCGGGGAACTCGTCCTGTGCAAGTTTTGATGCCGAGTAAACCGACGCACCTGCCTCGCTTACAACAACATATTTTACATCCTGCGGAATCGTTTTGATAGTATCTGCAATAAACTGCTCGCTCTCACGTGAAGCTGTTCCGTTACCTATGGAAATAACGTCAACACCGTGGCGGCGGATAAGGTCAACCACCTTGCGGCGGCTCTCCTCAATACGCTCATACGGCTTTGTGGGATAGATAACCGCAGTTTCAAGCACCTTTCCTGTTTCGTCAACAACCGCAAGTTTGCATCCGGTACGGTAGCCGGGGTCATAACCCATTACAACCTTGCCACGTACCGGTGGCTGCATGAGAAGTCCACGAAGATTGCTCGAAAATACGTCAATCGCACCGTCGGAGGCGGTTTCGAGCAGGTCTGCACGTATTTCACGCTCAATAGCAGGTGCTATGAGTCGCTTATACGCATCCTTTATAGTTTCTCGCAGGTAGGGTACTGCCTCGCTATCTTTATTTGTGATTATCTCACGTTCAAGATAAGCATACACGGTTTCTTCAGGCACCTTTAATGACACCTTGAGGAATTCCTCACGTTCGCCACGTGCAATCGCAAGATAGCGGTGTGAACGCACCTTGTTTACAGGCTCGGAATAGGTGTAATACATCGAATAAACCGAGTCTTCCTCTTTTGCCGCTGTGGAGGTAAGCTCGCCAAGACGTGCACTTCCCTCTCTTATAACCTTACGGAAGGTTGCATTCTGTGCAATATCCTCTGCAATAATGTCGCATGCACCTGCAAGCGCGCTCTCTACATCGGGAACTTCCTTTTCCGCATCGACAAATTCTTCAGCAGCCTTCACAATAGAGGGATTATACTCCGCCTCGCACGCAAAAATAAGCATTGCAAGCGGTTCAAGTCCCCTTTCACGTGCAACCGAAGCACGTGTCTTTCTCTTTTGCTTGTAGGGCAGATAAACGTCCTCAAGCTCATTGAGTGTCTGTGCCGCTTCAAGAGCCGCTACAATCTCATCGGTGAGCTTGCCCTGTCCCTCAATCGCTGCACGTATCTCCTCTTTACGCTCCTCAAAGCGGCGGAGATAGTCAAGTCTTTCATAAAGCTCACGAAGCTGCACGTCATCAAGGCTGCCTGTAGCCTCTTTTCGGTAACGTGCTATAAAAGGAATTGTATTTCCCTCATCGATAAGTTCAACCGCTTTTACGGTCTGCCACTCATTAATACCAAGTTCTTCTGTCAATTTCTTAATAATGTCCATATCAGTTTCCGTATCCTTCAAGTTTCTCTATTTCTTCATCGGTAAGATACCGCCACTCGCCTCTTTCAAGGTCGCCGAGCGTTAAAAACGCAAAGCGTATCCGTTCAAGGTAGAGTATACGGTTATCAACCGCTTCAAACATTAGTTTGATCTGGTGATATTTGCCCTCGGAGAGTGTTATTTCTCCGCTTGTTTCACCCGTCATATTAACGGTACAGGGCTTTGTAACATAGCCGCCGATATCAACTCCGCTCCGGAGTGCTTCAATGTCGCTTTCGCTTGGTTCTTTGGCACATTCAAATCTGTACACCTTTTCAACATGCTTTTTCGGTGAAAGAAGTGTGTGTGCAAGCGGCCCGTTATCGGTAAGCAGCATGAGTCCGAGCGTGTTTTTATCGAGTCTGCCACATGGAAAAACGCCGAATTTTGTTACCTCTTCGGGAAGCAGATCAAGCACCGTTTTTTCCCTTTTATCTTCGGTTGCACTGACGTATCCGTCGGGTTTATTCAGCAAAACATATGTATTGCGGCGGTAGTGTACTACCTCACCGCAATATGTCACAACGTTTTTTTCGATGTCAACAGGAGTGTCGGCACGTTTGACAGGTACGCCGTCAAGAAGCACCTCGCCGCGGCGAACCGCTTTCGCAGTTTCCGAGCGGGTTGCCACCTTGCACTCCGAAAGAAATTTGTCTATTCTCATAAAAATCCTATACTATAAAAAACATTCGGCTTACGCATGCGATAAAAACCACCATAAGAATTATCGCCACGGCAAGTCCTATTATAAATCCTTGTAAAAATGATTTTCCCATACCGCTTCGGCAAGCATAATTAGTATGTGCGGAAATGTTTATGTTATAAATCATTGTTTTGCGAAGTAACGAAGCCCCTCATCCGTCGACGTACGTCGACACCTTCCCCCGAGGGGGAAGGCTTATTTAGTTTTATTAAAAAAACCATTCTCCTGGAATAAAAAACATATACGGAGACGTTACAATTGCCATAGTAAGCGATATGATTTTCTTGTGATGCTCATCTATATCAACATTTTTCAAACTGATTCTCTTATTAAACAAGTATATGCAGAAACCAGCAATAACTATTGATAAAACCGTAATCAATAAAGCGTAAATATTAGCAAACGGATTATAATCCACATTCCAGCGAACATATTCGTTCAAATACTTCAAGCTTTCAAATTTTGTTCCAAAAAAATATAAACACCTACTGATTATCATTAAAAAAGCAACACCGATAAAATCTGCTACAAATCCTAATCCCCATGCTTTAAAAATACAACTATTGTATTTTTTTAAAAAGCCGTCAATTCTTAAGCACTTGGTGACAAGCAAAATCACCGCTGCATCAATAATCAGATTTCCAACTCCGCAAACTATAATAAACGGTGGAAAAATCCAAAGCAACCACATCGGAAACAAAAGATTATAAAGTTTTATTTCTTTTTTCATTTTCAATTTATTTCCCTTTCACTTTTTCCCAATACGCTTTTGCGGCTTGTTCGGTTTTATTCTCACCGAACTTATAATACTTTTTACCCGCAAGGTCATTTGGCAAATACTGCTGCTTTACATAGTGATCCGGATAATCGTGCGGATATTTATATCCCTTGAACAGCGGTGACTGCAAATGCACGGGAATATCCTGACCGAGTCCTGACAAAAAGTCATTTTTCGCTGCAGCGTATGCCATATACGCACTGTTGGATTTTGGAGCCGTAGCAAGTGCTACTGTAAGATTTGCAAGCGGTATTGCCGCCTCGGGAAGTCCGAGTTCTTTTGCGGCATCGGTACAAGCCTTTGCCATAATTGCCGCCTGCGGATATGCAAGTCCCACATCCTCACTTGCAATAACAAGAAGTCTGCGGCATGCCGAAAGCAGGTCGCCCCCCTCTAAAATACGGGCAAGATAGAACACCGCCGCATCGGGGTCGGAGCCTCGGATAGACTTTTGCAAGCATGAAAGCAGATTATAATGAACATCGCCCATACGGTCAAAATTGCCCGTGAACGTGGGCATAAAATCTCTTGCATCCGCCTCGGTAATCGTCTTGCCTGCAACAGAATAAACGTTTTCAAGCACACCGAGCGACGAGCGTACGTCACCGCCTGCAACCGATGCAATAAAATCAAGTGCTTTATCCTCAATGGTTACACTCTTTCCGCTTTCCTTGTTAAGCAAATCAAGCCCACGGAGCAACGCCTTGCTGATATCCTTTGCGGTAACGGGCTTGAACTCAAACACCGCGCAACGTGATAAAATAGCATTGTAAATGCAGAAATACGGGTTGTCCGTAGTGGATGCAATAAGTGTTACTCTGCCATCCTCAATATATTCAAGCAACGATTGCTGCTGCTTGCGGTTGAAATACTGAATTTCGTCAAGGTAAAGCAGTGTGCCCGCGGCACCGAACATGCTTTGCGACTGTGAAATAACATCCTTTACATCAGAAAGCGAAGCAGTAGTAGCATTGAGCTTATACAGCGTCATTCCGGACTGCTTTGCAACAATGTTAGCCGCAGTAGTTTTTCCTGTGCCGGGAGGACCAAAGAAAATCATATTTGTAACTCTGCCGCCCTCAAGCATTTTGCGTACAACGCCATTTTTGCCAAACAGATGCTGCTGCCCCACCATATCATCCAAAGTTTCGGGACGGAGTCTATCGGCAAGCGGTTGATTTTGCATGTTTTTTCCCTTTCTAATTCATAGTGGTATCGCTCGCATTCATCGCATTTGCGAGCCTTTGACGGAGTGGAGCAAATTCAGCAGAGGAAAGTGTCGGGTCACGGTCAAGTATCGCCGCCGCAGCCTCTCCTGCCGCTTCGGGTATCATCGCATCCTGACAAATTGCCGCCATGCGGTAATTTGCACCCGTACCGCTCTGTCTTGCTCCCTCGGTGCCGAGAAAATCTCCGGGACCTCGCATCTTAAGGTCCTCCTCCGCAATGACAAATCCGTCATTCGTTTTTGTCATCAGCTTAAGACGCTGCTTTGCGATTTCTCCGTCGGTATCAGAAACTAGCACGCAATATGACTTGCGGCTGCCACGTCCGACTCGTCCCCTTAGCTGGTGAAGCTGCGAAAGACCGAAACGCTCGGCATTTTCAACTATCATAAGTGAAGCATTGGGAACGTTTATGCCAACCTCGATTACGGTAGTTGAAACAAGGAGCTTTATATCGCCTGACACAAACCGTGTCATTATCTCATTTTTTTCGGACGGCTTCATTTTTCCGTGAATATACGCAACGTTTGCCGAGGGAAAAAGAGAAGCAAGTTCTTTTGAAAACTCCACCGCACTCTTGAGCGGTGTTTCAAAGCTTATATCAAAAGCACTCACGGTTGAAGCGCCCTCGTCGGCATCATCCTCCGGCTGCTCAACCGCAGGACATACAACGTACACCTGTCCTCCCTCGTTAAGCTGCTTTTCGATAAAGCCGTTAAGCCGTGTACGGTAATTCTCATTTACAAAAAACGTATCAACCTTTTGTCTGCCTTTTGGCATTTCATCTATACGTGAAATCGCAAGGTCACCGTAAAGCACAAGCGAAAGTGTACGCGGTATGGGAGTTGCACTCATCACAAGCATGTGTGCATGCGGACTCTTTTCGAGCAGTTTTGCACGCTGTGCAATGCCAAAACGGTGTTGCTCGTCACACACCGCAAGTCCGAGTTTATTGAATACCACATCGTCGTAAATGAGTGCATGTGTGCCTATCACTATATCAATACTGCCGTCGGCAAGCCCTGCCTTTATACGGCGTTTTTCGGCGGCGGTTGTACTGCCCGTAAGCCTTTCGACAGCGTAACCGAGCGATGCAAATTGCGGTGCAAGGTCACTGTAATGCTGTGCGGCAAGGATTTCGGTAGGTGCCATGACAAGCGCCTGAAAGCCGTTGTTGACCGTCATATATACTGCTGCGGCGGCACAAACGGTTTTTCCGCAGCCTACGTCACCTACAAGTATGCGTGACATTCTCTCTGTCTTATCGCCCTCTCCGCTCATCATATCGGCTATTATATCATTTACTGCACGTTTTTGTGCATTTGTAAGCTCAAACGGCACCGTTTGTAAGAATGGCAGAATATCGCCATCCGCCATTCGGTAAGCATGGCTGCGAGCCTGTTTTTTACGCATAAGGCGTACCGCAAGCGCAGTTTCAAGCAGTTCGTCAAAAGCAAGGCGGCGTGCCGCACGGTCAAGTGCATCAAGCCCCGTCGGGGTATGGATATTCTCAAGTGCGAAGCCGAGAGTTGCAAGCGAATACTTTGAGCGTATCTCGCTTGGTAGCACGTCGCATATTTCGCTGCGACATAGCGTAAGTGCTTGCCTTGTACATTCACGAATGACGTTTTTATTAAGCGGATGCGAAAGGCGATAAACAGCATACAGTTCGGGAAGTGCATCGCTGTCGCTATACTTTTCGGCAATCGGACTCGAAAGCGAAAATCTGCCGAGTTTTTCCGCAAGTTTGCCGTAAAAGCGGTAGGTTTCACCCGTGTGGAACTTATCACGCATATACGGCTGATTAAAATACACTATTTCAACGCTTCCGCTTTCATCAAATGCACGGAATTTTACCACGGTAAGGCTGCCACGCAGTCTTGCCATCTTCGGCTCTGTGGCAACGGTGAGGATGTATGACTGCATCATTCCTACCCTGCCCTCTGCAAGCGTGCTTACCACACCGCGGTTTTCATAGCGAGTGGGAAAATGGTAAATAAGGTCACGCAAGGTATGTATGCCGAGTTTTTCAAAAGCCGCCGCTTTTACTTTGCCTATGCCGTTAAGCTTCGTAATAGACATATCAAGATTTGCCATTTTCTCACCTCCTCAATTCAAACTTATGTCGGAACCTTTTTATAAAAATAAATTGTCTGTAGCCATGGCTACTTATTAATTTTTTACAGTTTTTCTTTGGTTCTTTCTTCTGAAGAAAGAACGCCCTCGTTTCCCCTAAACCTTCAGTTTATATAACAACTCTATGCTTGCTAAAGTGTCCATTCCAAAGCACAGAAGTGTTTGCTCGCTTTTTTCTTTCAGCTCTTTCAGTGAGCCGCTATAATAGCGGACATCAACTATATCAAGGTCAAAATGCCTTGCAAGAAACGGAGCAAGCGAATCTCCGTAGCTATCGCAGACAAGCAAAAGTTTCGGTCGTTTTTCCCCCTCAAGAGTTATCCGCACCCTGCCTGTATCAGCCATGGGGAACACACCGTATGCATCATTTGAATGCAGTTTGTCATGAATATACAAGCCATTGTATTTTTCGCCCGTATCAACATTTTCAGTGACAAAGGCTCTATCCCCTTTGTAGCGGAACAACACGATTCTATCATCGGTTTTTACTAACATTTTACGTGCATCGCTGCCCGAAAAATCGGTTTTTACCACGGTCGGAGAAAAGTTATTTACACCGTATGCCTTATAACCAAGCGAGGATGCAAGCGATTTGTACAGATAATACGAGCCAAGCGAGGTCAGATGGTGGTCGCCACGATAGTAAATATACTTGCCGTTTGCGCCTGCAAGCCTTAAAACGGGCATAACGTCGGCAACATACTCTTCACTTTCCAGAACTTTTTGCCATAGCTCACTTCTGCCGCTTTCGTAAAAATGCGGAAGCAAGCCGACAAGCACATCGGTTTTTGACGGCACTATACAAAGCCTTCCGCCAAAGCTTTCGGCGGCTGCAATATTCTTTTCGAGCACCCTGACATCGGTTTTTTCATTTGAAAAAATATATCCGTTTTCACCGTAAAATGCACCCGAAAACTCATTTTTACAAAGTGCAAGCGAAATGTTGCGGTTAAGACGCAAAAGTGTATTGCGAAAAGGCAATCGGTCAGTAAAATACCCATCGGGAGAAGCTAACGAAAATGCACTTACAGGGCGATTCTCGCTCTCAATATAATCGGTATCGCAAAAAACCGTTATCCACAGTACAAGCACCGCAGACAACACGAGCATGAGTTTTACAAAAATCTTTTCCATATGCCTTACCTCAGAACGTTGCATAAAGAAAAGGCATGTGTCCGCCTGCCGCAAGACATGAAAGCACAAGTGCAAGAACAGGCAATGCGGCAATGTATGCTACAGGACGCATTCTCTGATAGAGCATGCAAGCGGCTCTGTGCAAAAGCGGAGTTGCACACACAAGAGAAACCAACAAAAACGGCATCTGCCGCAAGCAGTTGTATATATCACCCCTGCAATAAAGCAGAGTGTTGCCAAGTGAAAACAGACGATAGAAAAACGAATATGCATCCGCAGGTGTTTTTGAAAAGAAAAGCACCCAGCCAAAAAGCACAAGCATAATTGTTGTAGCTCTGCCAAATCCTTTTTTGCCGTCAAAAATCAGTTTTTCAGCAGTGCATATCAAAAAGAAATATACTCCCCAAAGCAAGTAGGAAAATGTCGAGCCGTGCCAGAGTGCGCTGACAAGCCATGTTGCAAGAAGTGAAAGAACCATTCGCCCCTTGCCGTTTTTACTGCCGCCAAGCGGCAGATATACGTATTTAAAAAGCCATCTGCCAAGCGTCATATGCCAACGTCGAAAGAACTCGGAAACACTTTTTGACATGTACGGAAAATCGAAATTCAGAGGAATATCAAAGCCGAACATCGCCGCAATTCCGCGTGCCATGTCGCTGCATCCCGAAAAATCGAAATATATATACAGTGCATACGAAAAAAGTGCAAAAAGTGCCGAAAGCGAGGTTGTGCCGCCAAAGAACAAGTCAAACGATTGATAGAGCGAATCGGCAAAGAAAAGCTTTTTAGCCGCCCCCGAAAGTGTAAGACATATTCCTCTTGAAATGCGTCTGTAATCGGTACCGCGTTCAAAGCCGCCTCTGAAAGTGTCATAGCTTGCAAGCGGGCCTGCATGCACTAACGGAAAGAACATTAAAAAGGCAAAAAATGAAAGAAGATTTTTTTCGTGATAATCGTCATAAAAATATGCTGCGGCACGCAGAATAAAGAAAGATACACCCACGGTACAAATGCCGCACATACGCATCACGGGAAGCAATGCAAGAATGATGAAAAAAGCCTTTTTGCCGAGAAAAGAAAGCACATACGAAACAAGCGTAAGGCAAGGCAAAACGTAGAAAAATCTGCCTGCGGCAAACGCATAAAAAGCAAGATTAATAATGCACATTGCTGTTTTTCTCAAAGCGGTTGGCAATGCATTATACACCGCCGCCGAAAACGGCAGAAAAGCAAAAAGAAAAAAGGGTGAGTACAGTGTCATTTACCGAAAATCTCCTTAATGAAACTGTACTATATATATTATTTTTATTATACATGAATGACGAAAAAAATAAAAGACCTTTTTAACTTTTTACCCCATAAGTGTTGAAAAAAATATAATCTTTTGATACAATATTATAAAAGGAGAGTGAAAACATGAAGAACAAGATTATATCCTTAAAAAACAAGCTTTGCTACGTATGGCACAATTTGAGCCGCCAATTTGACTTTACTCTCTCTTTCCGCCGTAAAAAGCAGGATGAAAAGCCGCTTGTTTCGGTAAACGTAAAAGGCGAAATCCCCCGTGAGGTTGTTGCATTTTTCGCCTTACTCGGTGCTTTTACTGCTGTTTGCAGTATTATAAAACTAATTAAACTTATAAAAAAACTATAAAAAATCGGCAGAGAAATCTCTGCCGATTTTGTTTTATTTTGTCAGAATGTCTGCAATACGTTTGCAGGCAAAGCCGTCGCCGTAGGGGTTTGATGCCTTTGCCATTTTGTCATACTCGCCCTTATCCTCAAGCAAAAGTTTGAAGTTTTCATAAATAACGCTTTCGCTTGTGCCTACAAGTTTGAGTGTGCCTGCGGCAATACCCTCGGGACGCTCGGTAGTATCACGCATAACAAGCACGGGCTTGCCAAGTGACGGTGCCTCCTCCTGAATTCCGCCGCTATCGGTAAGAATAAGATAGGAGCGTGAAAGGAAGTTATGGAAATCAAGCACGTCGAGCGGCTCAATAATACGGATGCGGTCACAGTCGCCAAGTTCTTCATTTGCCGCAGCACGAACCACAGGATTCATGTGAATCGGGTAAATCGCCTTAACATCGGGATGCTCCTCAATAATGCGACGAATCGCACGGAACATATTGTGCATAGGCTCACCGAGATTCTCACGGCGATGTGCGGTAATCATGATAAGACGTGAGTCTTTTGCCCATTCAAGCTCGGGATGAGTATATTCGTCACGCACGGTTGTTTTAAGTGCATCAATAGCGGTGTTACCCGTAACGTAAATGCTACTTTCATCCTTGCCCTCACGGAGCAAATTCTCCTTTGAAAGCTCGGTTGGAGAGAAATTGTACTTTGCAACGATTCCAACCGCCTGACGGTTGAATTCTTCGGGATACGGTGAGTAGATGTTATAAGTGCGGAGTCCTGCCTCAACGTGTCCCACGGGAATCTGCAAATAAAAGCATGCAAGAGCAGTAACAAAAGTTGTAGAGGTATCACCGTGAACAAGTACAACGTCGGGCTTTTCCTTTTGAAGCACCTCACGGATACGTTCAAGAATGTTAATCGTTATATCGAACAGAGTCTGCTTGTCCTTCATAATCGAAAGGTCATAATCCGGATCAACCTTGAATGCGCCAAGCACCGCATCAAGCATCTGACGGTGCTGACCTGTTACGCATACAACAGTCTGCACTTCGCTGCGGCTTTTAAGTTCATTTACAAGCGGACACATTTTTATAGCCTCCGGACGTGTGCCGAAGACGAGCATTATTTTCTTCATATTTTTCTCCATAGCTTTGATAGCCTTATTTTAACATCAGCCAAGCAGTTTGTCAACCGCACGGCGTACCATGCCGGCGGCAGGACCTACGAAGAATGCACATACGATCGTAGTAACACCGACTGCCGAGCCGAGCAAAAAGCCAATAACAACGGCGGCAATATCCCAACACATGCGGACAATAACAAACGAAATTTTAGTTTTTTGAGAAATTATCACGGGTAAAGCATCGTACGGCGCACTGCCAAGGTCTGCGGCAAGATAAACCGAAACCGCAAGGATAAACACAAAAAGCATCACGGCAAGCAAAACGTATCGCAAAGTACCGTCCACACCGTCAAAGCCAACCTTTGCCCAGATAAAACGAAAGAAATCAATGGAATATCCGAACCCCACCATGTTGAACACCGTACCGAGTCCAAGTCCCGAAATGTCAAAAATGACAACGAAAACAAGCATAACCGCCGAAACGAGCAGTCCTGCCGTACCAAGCGAAATAATGCCGCCGCTTGCAAGCGAAATGCCGTTATTCATGCAAGTATACGGATCTGTACCAAAATTCAGTTTTTCGAGTATAGACATACCAAATCCCATCACAAAAACGCCGACTGCGGCAAGGAATATCCTGAGCCAAAGGCGGTCTTTTTTTGTGGTTGCGTATACAAGTGTTAAAAATTTCTGTTTCATGATATTTTCCTAAAGTTTTGCATATTTTTTGCGGTATTCGGTTGGAGTCATGCCCGTGATATCCTTGAACACACGGCGGAAATAAGCCGCCGAACGGAAGCCAAGCTCCTCACTTATTTCTTCAACCGTCTGATATCCGGATTTTATGTATTCGATAGAACGCAGAATACGAAGTTCGTTTTTATAAGAAACGGGAGTTGTATTCATTTCCTTTTTAAAAAGATGATAAAGGCGGGATTCGCTGACAAAACATTCTTTTGCAAGCTCAGCGGTTGAATACTCCTCTTTAAAATGCTTTTCGATATAATCAATCGCTCTCAGCACGCATGGGCTGCAATCGGGTGCCGCTGCCGGCTTCAAGTGCGGCAGTAGACTTGCAAATATACTGTAAAACTTTTCAAGAGCCATAAAGCGTGACATTTCATCGCCCTTTTCAAGCATGCCGTATATCTGTAAAAACTCCTCGCCTATCTCCGTATTGCAAAGAGCATCAATCTTTTGCATACAGAAACTCTGGTCAAAGCGTTTTCCGTCTTTATCGGCACGGAATGTAAGGTGCAGACAGTAATATTCAACGTCGGGAGCACCCTCGCTCTCTGAAATATAGCGTGTTCCCTCGGGGATGTAGATAAGGTCGCCCGCCGTACATTCAACGGTATTGAACGATGAAGAAAAACGGCACTTTCCCTGCCGCATAAAACCAATATTGGTCTGCTGCTTGCCACGTCTTGAATCAAACGTAGCACCGCCGACATAGTGTACCTTTTGCACACCGAAATCGGATAAGCAGAATTCCTTTGCCTTTATCGTTTTTGTCATGCCCTCACCTCGCTTAAAACATTGTAACATTTTGACACTGTAATGTCAATAAAACGAATATCCGTAAATTATTGTTTTCCTCACTTGAAAATGCAAGCATTTTCAAGTGGTTGCAAAACCGTTCACTCGCGTCTCGCTCACCGCTCGCGGTTTTCAAGGAGTAAAAAAGCCGGGGAACCCGTCTTTTTTACAAATTTTTAGGCTTCCCCCTTGGGGGAA